>NZ_JBCIVK010000009.1:0-122543 GCF_039409795.1 Kosakonia sp. PSU_27
AAGAATCCATGTCACCCTGAGTGCCCACACAGATTGTCTGATAAATTGTTAAAGAGCAGTGCCGCCTCGCTTTTTTGCTGCGGCGCGGGTTGCGTATACTACGCTTTCCCGCCGTGAAGTCAACTGTTTATTTTCAGGTTTCTTCACCTGACAGGCCGGTGTGTTTGCCGTTGTGCCGTGTCAGTGGAGGCGCATTATAGGGAGTTAATTCCCGCTGACAACCCCTAATTTCAAAAAACTTTTCAACCGTCTCTTTTTTGCGCAAAACTGCGCTAAAGCGCCAGTTTTTCGAGCTTTTTGAACCCATAGCGCTGCAAAACGGGCAATAATTGCGCAGTCTCTGGCGTTAATGCCATGCAATAGGCAATATTCTCATCGGAAGATTTCGCATCCGGCGCTTCGTGTTCAAGCAGCCAGGCAGTACGACGCGCAATTGCCGCGCCTGAATCAATCAAACGCGTTCCTTCCGGCAGCACTTGCAGCAACTCGTCTTGCAGTAAAGGAAAGTGCGTACATCCCAGCACCACCGTATCCGGCGGCTCTTTCATGCGCAGCCAGGGGCGAAGGATATGGCGCAGTTCATCCAGCGAGACCGCTTCACCATGCAGTTTCGCTTCCGCCAATACAACCAGCTCCGCCGAACCCAGCATCTCAATCCGACACTCATTCGCGAAACGCGAAATCAGTTCGTGTGTATAAGGACGCTTCACCGTACCCCGCGTGGCCAGCAGCCCTACCACGCCGTTCGCCGTTAGACGCGCGGCGGGTTTGATGGCAGGCACGACGCCGACGACAGGGAAGGAAAACGTCTCCCGCAGCGCGGGCAAAGATACGGTGCTCGCCGTATTACAGGCAATAACGGCCAGTGCGAGGGGGTATTGGGCCTGAACGGCGGCGACGATTTCGACAACGCGCTCAACAATAAACGCTTCGCTTTTCTCACCATAGGGGAAAGCGACATTGTCAAACGCGTAGATGTAATGCAGATCCGGCAGGAGATGCCGGATCTCATCATAAACGGATAACCCACCGACGCCGGAGTCAAACACCAGCACGGTGGGACGTGCGTCAGAAGGTGTAGCTGCCAGACAAGGTGTATTCCCGTCCTGCAGTTTGGTAGCCATATGCTGTCTCGTACTCTTTATCGAACAGGTTGGCGATTTTACCACGAACTGTTAAATGAGAGGTCACAGGATATGAGGCAGAAAAATCAACCGTACTATAACTTGGCAAAATACGTTGCTCAGGATTATAGGTTGACGTGCGGTTGTCATAGCGCTTACCGAAGTACTCCCAGGCCAGATCCATATCGACATTCAATACGGACCAGTCAAGCTGGTACTTCGCCTGACGCTTCGCACGACGCGGCAGCACTTCATTGGTTTCATCATCACGCGGATCAATGTATTGCAGCGTCACGCGATGCGAGAAAATGCCGGTATCCACGCTGCCCGTCCACTCAACGCCTTTAATAGTGGCAGAGTTGATGTTGTAGTAAGCCGTATTGCTATAGGTGATCAGGTTTTCAATCTCATAGCGATAGGCAGACAAACGCCAGTCCAGCGGGCCGGTTAAGCCTTCAACACCCGCTTCCCACTGTCTGGACTCTTCCGGTTTCAGGTTCGGGTTGGAAGCAATGCCAAAACGCTTCGCACCAAACTGCTGGCCTAAAGAAGGCGCCAGGAAGCCGGTGCCATAAGAGACGGTCAGACGGTAGTTTTCAACGAACTCCCAGCCAGCAGCGGTCTGCCAGGTACCATGCCAGCCGAACTCGTCATCTTTATCTTCACGGCCCGAGGCTTCCAGCGTGACATCGCCGAACTGCTGCATCCCGTTCAGGTACAAGCCCGTATTCTCACGCTCATAAGCATCGCGCGTCGTTTTATTCGATGAAACCAGGCGCTCTTGTTTCCAGTCTACGCCCGCGCCAACAGAACCTTTGCCGACATCAACGTTATTGCCCCACTGAATGTATCGCTGCTCCATATCATCCAGCGTGGTGCCGTCGTTATAGCGGCCATAAATGCTGCTGTAGTTGTAGTCTTTGCTTTTCTGGTAGCTGGCCAGCAACTGGGACGAATAGATCCCCTCGGCGAAATTCAGCCCGGTATCCCAACCCTGCACAAACAGTTGACGCTCATCGGCGCTATAGTCTGGCGCGAACGGTGGGCTGCCAAGATCGTAATCCACGTTGTTGCTAAAGTTGTAACCGCGAAAGAAACCGTCGACGTTATCGTTGAACTTGTGCTGCAGGCTGCCCCAGAACGTTTTGTTGCGATAACCATCGCGATCACTGTCATGATCCCAGGTTGAACCGGGCTGCACATTAAAACCGCGTGTGCTGGTATAAGAACCCGCCGCCGTCGCCACGGTGTCGCCAAAGCGCTGGCGCAGCGTACCGTCGTAGGTCTGATAGCCTTTCGAGCCTACGCCGGCATTGATTTGTGATTTCTCATTGCCGGTCATGGTAATGACGTTAACCACGCCGCCAATCGCCCCGGAGCCATACACGGCAGAGCGCGGCCCGCGAATATATTCAACGCGTTGTACTAAAGAGAGCGGGATTTGATTCAGCTCGGGATCGTTGGAAATCCCTGAGCGCGCAACCGGTACGCCATCAATCAGCAGCAGCAGGTGTTTCGCTTCTGTACCCCGCACATAAACCGAAGCGGTCTGGCCTAATCCGCCGTTTTGCGCGATATCAACTCCAGGCAGGCGACGCAGCACATCAACCAGTGAGCGCGACTGCCAGCGATCGATGTCCTCACGCGTCACCACTTCAGTTGGTGCAAGCACCGTCTTAGCCGGTTGTTGAAAACGATTTGCTGTCACCACCAAAGTGTCTGAGCTGCTATCTTGCGCCCAGCCGGAAAAAGCTGTGACGGAGAGCGCCGTCAGCAGCGAAGCTTTTTTAATCATTGTGAAAGCATCCACAAAAGAGTAAGGATGCCGCAGGTTCCATCAATAGCACGCGATGATGTCACCAGATGCGACGTATACCGGCAGGTCTTCGGGCTTGGAGGTACATCAAGAAAGCGACTTCCCACCCCACAGGCAGTGTCTGCTCTCTCACCTTGATCCTTACCGCTGCGCGTCAGCCCCAGATTCTCACTGGGTTCCCTTTTAACTCACAGGACCGGAACAAGGATGCTACATTCTGTAACATATGGATGTCCAGACTGCTAACTGACTATTTAGCTCACATCCGGGGCTGGACATCGCCTGAGCAATGCCTACAATCCCCGCGTTATTCTTAATCACTCAGGAAGCATGATGACCCCCGAACACCTGCCGACAGAACAGTACGAAGCCCAGCTGGCCGAAAAAGTGGTGCGTCTGCAATCAATGATGACGCCTTTTTCCGCGCCGCTTCCGGAGGTGTTCCGCTCACCGGTCAGCCATTACCGTATGCGCGCCGAATTCCGCATCTGGCATGACGGCGACGATCTCTACCACATCATTTTCGATCAGCAGACGAAATCGCGGATCCGCGTGGACAGCTTCCCGGCGGCAAGCGAGCTGATTAACCAATTAATGACGGTAATGATCGAGGCGGTACGCGGCAATAAAACACTGCGTCATAAACTGTTCCAGATTGATTACCTGAGCACCATGAGCAACCAGGCGATTGTCACTCTGCTCTATCACAAAAAGCTGGATGATGAATGGCAGGCAGAAGCCGCGCACTTGCGTGACGCGCTGCGCGCCCGGAATCTGAATGTGCAGTTAATTGGCCGTGCGACCAAAACCAAAATCGAGCTGGATCAGGATTTTGTCGATGAGCGTCTGCCGGTCGGTGGCAGAGAGATGATCTACCGCCAGGTGGAGAACAGCTTTACGCAGCCTAACGCCGCGATGAATATCCAAATGCTGGAATGGGCGCTTGATGCCACGCGCGATTCAACGGGCGATCTGCTGGAGCTGTATTGCGGCAATGGCAACTTTTCGCTGGCGCTGGCACGCAATTTCGATCGTGTGCTGGCAACCGAAATCGCCAAACCGTCCGTGGCGGCAGCGCAATACAATATCGCGGCTAACCACATTGATAACGTGCAGATTATCCGCATGTCCGCCGAAGAATTTACGCAGGCGATGAATGGCGTGCGCGCTTTTAACCGTTTGCAGGGTATCGATCTTGCGAGCTACCAGTGCGAAACGATTTTCGTCGATCCGCCGCGCAGCGGGCTGGACGCGGAAACCGAGAAAATGGTGCAGGCCTATCCGCGTATTCTGTATATCTCCTGCAACCCGGAAACGCTGTGTAAAAACCTGGAAGCATTGAGCCAGACACACGATATTTCACGTCTGGCGCTGTTCGATCAATTCCCGTATACGCACCATATGGAGTGCGGCGTACTGCTTACGCGTAAAAATAAATAGCGCTATACAAAACCCGGCAATTCCATTTAACGGCTGGCCTGTCAATCAGGCCAGCCGAATAATAGCGGTGAGACGCAAATGACTGCTGCGCGTAACTATTTACTTATCAGAATAATGACTATTGCGGAACGTGATCTCGCTAACGTTATTTCATAATAGTTTGTGAATGTTCTGATGCGGTATTTATATCACCAGAGATGTTCGCTTCTGATATTTCGCGTTCAGCCCCGCGAGAAGCAGGGCTGAGAAATAATGCGTTTTACGGGTTATTTATCGGCAATAAAGTGGTCATCATCACCCACCGGAATATAAACGCGAACCCACTCTTTACCGTCGACAATATCCCAGCTGTGACCTTCGCCCGCCGTGTCTGCCGCAAGCAGAACCGTGCCGGGTTCGATGATGAAGGTTGAGCCATCGCTCACCCTGAACTTAAGTTTGCCTTTCATCGTCACCACGTATTGCTTCTTCGGTGCCGGATGTACCCCTTTCTGCCACTCTTCGAATGTATTGCTGAAGTAGAGATTTTGCGACGAGAGCTTCGCCAGCGAGGGAACAGAACCTTTAATAAACGCCGAGTGGTTATCCGCCGTATTAATGAGCTTTATCGCCGGAATACGGTGCTCGCTCTCATTCGTTTTTATTGTATCCGCGAATGCGGCGACCGAAATAACTAAACCGGCCGTGGCTAACAGAAGTTGTGTTATTTTTTTCATGAGGATGTCCAGAGTTAATTTTAACCTGTCACCTGGATCAAGCGATCGTAAGGCAACCGAATAAAATGCCGGATCAGTACATCAGATGAAATGCGTTTTACCGTAGATTTTTTTAATTAATAAATTATTGATGAATTCTGGCAGGGAGTTATTTCGCAAACGCAGAACAAAGGGATTAATAACTTTCAACACTTGATTCATTGGGAATGAAAATCCCCTCTCGCAGGGAGAGGGGATAATGCTTATTCAGAGGCTTCGTGTTTGCGATCGCGCAGACGAAAACCAATCCAGAAAACTAGCACCACCGACAAAACGGCAGGCAGGAAGTTAGAACCGATATCCGGATACTCGGCGCGCACCACCGTACTGTAAATCAGCACACCGAGGATAAAACACGCGGCGGCAAGGCCTGGCAGACCCACCGGCATCGTGCGATTTTGATAGCGCTGATGCAGACAATACACCGTCAGCACCAGCGAGATAATCGGGAATATTGAAAACGGTACAATCGAGCTGAACACGGCAGAGAACGTACCGTTAATCGATAAGCCAGCGATGAGCGCCAGCAGCAACGTACCTTTATCTTGACCAGACTGTTTCATTACTCATCCTTCACTCGTCGGTTGATGCGCCAGTTTTTCCTGTTCACGGCGATACCAGTAATACGCGCCTTTTGAAATCATGCGCAATTGTAGTACCAGTCGCTCTTCTAGTTGCCTGCGTTGTTCCGCCCCCACATCCAGCGCTTCAGCGCCGGCGTTGAAGACAATCGTCACCATCGCTTCGGCTTGCGCTTCAGTGAACGCTCGCGGCATATGGTTTTCGAGTTCAAGGTAGTCGGCAAGTTCCGCAATAAAATGTTGGATCTCACGCGCCACCGCCGCACGAAAGGCTGCGGACGTTCCGGAGCGTTCCCGCAACAGGAGCTGAAAAGCGTTGGGATTATTGCCGATAAATTCCATAAATGTGGAAACTGATGTGCGGATAACGCTACCGCCTTTCGCAATACGCTGACGCGCCTGGCGCATCAACTGGCGCAGCATTAACCCGCTTTCATCCACCATGGTCAGACCGAGTTCATCCACATCCCGGAAATGACGATAAAAAGACGTTGGCGCAATACCTGCCTCACGGGCGACTTCCCGCAGGCTCAGGCTGGCGAAGCTGCGCTCCGCGCTGAGTTGGCTAAATGCGGCTTCGATCAGCGAACGCCGCGTTCTCTCTTTTTGTTGCGCTCTTACACCCATCACGATGTTTGAATCCTTCCAGGGGCCCGCTGGCACTATACCAGAGAATAAATCCGATCCGATTGTACTGGATTGTGACTGATTGTTTACGCGCAGTTTCTTCTTTTTCGTGGCAAAAGAGCACAACGATAATTGGGTTACCGCCGCTTTGATGTTAGTATTATGTTGCTTTTATGTATAAGAACAGGTAAGCCTTACCATGCCACATTCCTACGATTATGATGCAATAGTAATAGGCTCCGGCCCCGGCGGCGAAGGCGCAGCCATGGGCCTGGTTAAACAAGGAGCACGGGTCGCGGTTATTGAGCGTTACCACAATGTCGGCGGCGGCTGTACGCATTGGGGCACTATCCCCTCAAAAGCGTTGCGCCACGCCGTTAGCCGTATTATCGAATTCAACCAAAACCCGCTCTACAGTGACCACACCCGCCTTCTCCGCTCCTCTTTCGCCGATATCCTGAACCATGCTGAAAGCGTGATTAATCAGCAAACGCGCATGCGTCAGGGCTTTTATGAGCGTAACCGCTGCGAAATTTTAGAAGGCAACGCCCATTTTATTGATGACCACACACTGGCGCTGGAGTGCCACGACGGCACTGTCGAAACCATCACCGCCGAAAAATTTGTTATCGCCTGCGGCTCCCGCCCCTACCGTCCGGCCGATGTCGATTTTGCCCATCCCCGTGTTTACGACAGCGACTCGATCCTCGATATGCACCACGAGCCCCGCCATGTGATCATCTACGGCGCGGGGGTGATCGGTTGCGAATATGCGTCGATCTTCCGCGGTATGAATGTCAAAGTGGATCTGATTAACACCCGCGATCGCCTGCTGGCGTTCCTTGATCAGGAAATGTCGGACTCACTCTCTTATCACTTCTGGAATAGCGGCGTCGTTATCCGCCATAACGAAGAGTACGAGCGCATCGAGCCGCTGGATGACGGGGTGATTATGCACCTGAAATCCGGCAAAAAACTGAAAGCCGACTGCCTGCTCTACGCCAACGGCCGTACCGGGAACACCGACAGCCTGCAACTGGCGAATATTGGCCTTGAAGCGGACGGACGCGGTCAGTTGAAGGTTAACAGCATGTACCAAACCGCGCTGCCGCACGTCTATGCGGTAGGCGATGTGATTGGCTACCCCAGCCTGGCATCAGCGGCTTACGATCAGGGGCGCATTGCCGCGCAGGCGATGGTCAAAGGCGAAGCCACGGCGCATCTGATTGAAGATATTCCGACCGGGATTTATACCATTCCGGAGATCAGTTCCGTGGGCAAAACCGAACAGCAACTCACGGCCATGAAAGTGCCGTATGAAGTGGGTCGCGCGCAGTTTAAACACCTGGCGCGGGCGCAGATTGTCGGCATGAATGTCGGTACGCTGAAGATCCTGTTCCACCGCGAAACGAAAGAGATTTTGGGAATTCACTGCTTTGGCGAGCGCGCGGCCGAAATTATTCATATCGGCCAGGCGATTATGGAGCAGAAAGGTGGCGGTAACACCATTGAGTACTTCGTTAACACCACCTTTAACTACCCGACAATGGCGGAAGCCTACCGGGTAGCGGCATTAAACGGCTTAAACCGCCTGTTTTAACGCTGTGTCGAAATGGCCATCCATCGCACCACGGATGGCCTCTGCCAGCTGCTCATAGCGGCTGCGCAGCGGCGAACCCGGGCGATACACCAGCCCAACCGTGCGTTTCGGTTCAGGTTTGATGCACGGCAGATACACCACGCCATCGCGTTTACGCTCGCGCGGAACGGAAAGCGCAGGCAGCAACGTGATGCCACTCCCGGCGGCGACCATATTGCGCAGCGTTTCCAGGCTGGTTGCGCGGAAATGCGTATCTTCGTCCGCACCCGCCTCAAAGCAGAAGCCCATCGCCTGGTCGCGCAGGCAGTGCCCGTCTTCCAGCATCAGCAGCTTTTCGCCCGCCAGGTCAGCCATCGGCACACATTCGCGGTTCGCCCACGGATGATCTTCATAAATCGCCAGCATCATCGGCTCATCGTACAGCGGCACCTCAATAAAGGCTTCGCTCTCTTTCACCAGCGCGAGGATCGCACAGTCGAGCTTGCCGCTGTCCAACTGCGCTAAAAGCTGATGCGTCTGCGCTTCATGCAGATACATTTCCAGTTTCGGGAAAGTCTGGTGCAACAGCGGAATGATATGCGGCAACAGGTAAGGTCCAACGGTTGGGATCAGGCCAATATGCAGCGGGCCGGACATCGTTTCCCCCTGCTGGCTTGCCATTTCCTTCAGCACTTTGACCTCGCGCAGCACGGTGCGCGCCTGATCTACCAGCAACAAACCCGCCTGGGTGAACAGCACTTTGCGGCTGGTACGCTCCAGCAGCATTACGCCAAGTTCATCTTCCAGTTTACGGATCTGCCCGCTCAGCGTGGGCTGGCTGACGTGGCAAGAATCGGCTGCACGGCGAAAATGGCGGTGTTCGGCTAACGCCACCAGGTACTCAAGATCACGAATATTCATTATTCATCCTCCGTCGCCACGATAGTTCATGGCGATAGATAGCATAGCAACGAACGATTATCCCTATCAAGCATTCTGTTCAATAATTAGCACCAGAAACGAAGCGGCACCTCAGCTTGACCCGTGATGAGGCAACTACCCTCTGTTTCTCTCTGAACAACTAAAGCCAACGTGAACGTTTTGCGGACCTTAGCGTCCGCATTTTTTTGCATAAAAAAGCCCGGCGTAACGCCAGGCTCCTGTTTGCAAACTGTAGCGTGCTTACACCAACCGCGCCTTCGCATCCGCAATGGCCTGCGCGACCTGCACCGGTGACACGCCGCCTTTCGCCGCACGTTTATCAAGGCAGGATTGCAGTGACAGAATGGGATAAACATCATCGCCAATCACATCGCTGAATTTTTGCAGATCGGCAAGTGGCAGATCTTCCAGCGGTTTGCCCTGGCGAATCGCTTCCACCACCGCTTCACCAACGATGTGGTGCGCTTCGCGAAACGGTACGCCTTTCGCGACAAGGTAATCCGCCAGTTCGGTGGCATTGGCGTAACCCTGCTGCGCCGCTTCCTGACAACGCGGGCGTTTCACCTGAATGCCGTCCAGCACCAGCGCCGCCATGTGCAGGCAGTCAAGCCAGGTGTCGAGCGCGTCGAACAGCCCTTCTTTGTCTTCCTGCATATCTTTGTTGTACGCCAGCGGCAGGCCTTTAAGCGTCATCATCATGCCGGTTAACGCGCCCTGCACACGGCCGCATTTACCACGGATCAGCTCCAGCGCATCCGGGTTTTTCTTTTGCGGCATCAGTGAAGAACCAGAGGTTACGCGGTCAGAAAGCTCAACAAACGCCGCTTCGCCGGAGTTAAAGAAAATCAGATCTTCGGCAAAGCGCGACAGATGCACCATACCGATTGAAGCGTCAGAGAGCAGTTCCAGCACGTGGTCGCGGTCGGATACGCTGTCCAGGCTGTTGCGGGTTGCCGAGGCAAAACCCAGCCAGCCCGCTAACTGCTCACGGTCGATTTCATAAGCCGTTCCCGCCAGCGCGCCGCTGCCCAGCGGGCTGACATCCAGGCGTTTTAGCGTATCCTGCAAGCGGCTTTCATCACGCGCCAGCATCTCAACATAGGCCAGCGACCAGTGCGCGAACGTCACCGGCTGCGCGCGTTGCAGGTGAGTATAACCAGGCATGACTGCGTCCTGGTTATTTTCCGCCGTCACCACCAGCGCGCTCTGCAACTGGCGATTCGCCAGCAGCAATTCACTGATGGTGTCTTTACACCACAGTTTCAGATCGGTCGCTACCTGGTCATTACGGCTGCGCCCGGTATGCAGTTTTTTGCCCAGTTGACCCACTTTATCGATCAACTTGCCTTCCACCCAACTGTGAATATCTTCCGCGTCGCTTTGCAGGATCTGCTGCGGATTAGCGCGCACCTCTTCCAGCAGATTATTCAACGCTTCTTCCAGTTGCTGCTGCTCAGCCGCAGTCAGCACGCCAACGGTTACCAGCGCTTTAGACCAGGCCACAGAGCCAACGATATCCTGCTCCGCCAGGCGATAGTCAAAGCGCAAAGAGTCGTTGAACTGTTTGAACCGTTGATCCGCTGCCTGAGTAAAACGCCCGCCCCAAAGTGCCATAGTTTGCTTCCTTCTCTTTATCCGTTTTGCCGGACGGCGCAGCGCCTGCCCGGCCTACATAAATTGTTGTGTCGTTACGCCAGAATACGGGTGCCGATCGGCGTGCCGTTAAACAGCGCGGGTAGCTGCTCGGCATGACGCCAGGAGGCGATATCCACCGGGCGACCCAGCGTGCGCGCCGCGTCCAGCGCCGCGTTTACTTTTACGATCATGCCATCGGTAATGATGCCCTGGGCGATCAGTTGCTCCGCTTTCGCCGCTGTCATCTCGGCAATACGCTGGCCTTTTCCATCCAGAATACCGCTTACATCGGAGAGCAGAATCAGATCTGCGCCCAATGTTGCAGCCAGTGCGGTTGCTGCCTGGTCGGCGTTGACGTTCATCAGCTCACCTTCATCGGTGACGCCGATGGAGCTGATCACCGGCAAAAAGCCGCCATCAAGCAGCGCATTGATCAGTTTCGGTGAACCCGGTTGTGCCAGGCCGACATGCCCCAGTTCTTCATCCAGTTGCGTCACTTTCACGCTGTCGCCATCACCGAGGAACAGGCCGACAGAGGCGATATGGTGTTTCTTCGCCCACGCCAGCAGGGTTTTGTTGGCCGTACCGGCCAGCGCACCGGTGATGATGTCAATCTGATCCGCCGGGGTTACGCGCAGGCCATTTTTCTTTTTAACCGGCAGGTTAAGCTGTTTCATCAGCTCATCCACCACGCAGCCGCCGCCGTGGACAATCACTAACGGGCGCTGATGAGATTCACGATAGTGCACCAGTGCCGTAAACAAACGCTCCAGCGCTTCCTCGCTATCCAGCAGTACGCCACCGAGCTTAATAATTAATGGATTCATCATCACGATCACGCCTGTTCAATTTAAATAAGTGACTGAGTTTCAGCATAGCCAAAACGAATATTCGCGCACTGTACCGCCTGCGCCGCCGCGCCTTTCAGCAGGTTATCTTCCGTGGCGACGACAATCAGGTGCTCATCCTGTACCGCAAAACCGATATCGCAGAACGGCAGGCCAACCACGTTTTTCAACGCCGGAACGCCTTTGTCATACAGACGCACCAGCGGTTTATCGCCATACGCTTGTTTGAATACATCCGCCACCTGTGCGTGGGTAACGCCCGGTTGCAAACGGCAGGTGATGGTTTCAAGGATCCCACGCGGGAAGCTCGCCAGGTGCGGGGTGAAGATCACACTCGCGCCAAGGTGAGTAGCGATTTCCGGATGGTGGCGATGGTTGAAAACACCGTACGGTTGCAGGCTCACTTCGCAGAAACTGTTAGAAAGCGCCGCTTTGCGCCCCGCGCCGCTTACGCCGCTGGTGGCGTTGATCACCGGCCATTGGTTCAGATCCAGCAGCCCGGCGTCGATCAACGGTTTTAATGACAACTGCGCCGCCGTCGGATAGCACCCCGGCACGGCAATTAATTGCGCTTCTTTCAGTTTGTTATGGTTCCACTCCGCCAGCCCATACACTGCCTGTGCCAGCAGATCGGTATGCTGATGGGTGAAGCCGTAGAATTTTTCGTAAAACGCGGGATCGTTAACGCGGAACGCACCAGAGAGATCGAACACCACACATCCCGCCGCCAGGCAGGTTGGCGCCAGATCGTGGCTCACTTCATGGGCGGTGGCGAGGAAGACAACATCCACGCCCTCCAGGAAATCGCCAATATCGGACATCGGTTGTAACGGGAGATCAACAATGCCTTTCAACTGCGGATGTAAATCAGAGATACATTTTCCTGCATCATTACTTTGCGCAGAAACCGTCAAAGCGGTTATGTTCATATGAGGATGGCGATTTACATAGGTCACTAGCTCTGCACCAGCATAACCGCTGGCACCCACAATTAATGTGTTCAACATTGGGGCGGTTTACCTTCTTACGTCATGTGTGCCAGGGAAAGACTCGGCATCAATCCCGCGTCGCTGAGCAAAGTCGCCGCATGGGTTCCTTTACGTTCAACATTAATGTATTTTTATTCACATTTAGTGCATGAATATTGATACTATCACGAACTCAGGTATGTCAACAATGAAAATGAATTTGCCACCATTTATCGAGATCTACCGCGCCCTGATAGCCACGCCGTCGATCAGCGCGACGGAAGAAGCGCTGGATCAGAGCAATGCGTCTTTAATCAATTTGCTGGCTGGATGGTTTGGCGATCTCGGTTTCAAGGTTGAAGTGCAGCCGGTTCCCGGCACCCGTAACAAATTCAATATGCTTGCCAGTGCCGGAACCGGCGCGGGCGGCCTGTTGCTGACCGGTCACACCGACACAGTGCCGTTCGATGATGGTCGCTGGACGCGCGACCCGTTTACGCTCACCGAGCATGACAACAAGCTCTACGGTCTGGGCACCGCCGATATGAAAGGCTTTTTCGCCTTTATTCTTGATGCGCTGCGTGACGTCGATGTGACAAAACTGAGCAAGCCGCTGTATGTGCTCGCCACCGCCGATGAAGAGACCAGCATGGCCGGTGCGCGCTATTTCTCCGAGAACACGCAACTGCGCCCGGACTGCGCCATCATTGGCGAACCGACCTCTTTGCAGCCGGTGCGTGCGCATAAAGGCCATATCTCCAATGCGATTCGCATTCTTGGTCAATCCGGCCACTCCAGCGATCCGGCGCGCGGCGTCAACGCCATCGAACTGATGCACGATGCCATCGGCCATATTCTGCAACTACGCGACAGCCTGAAAGAACGTTATCACTACGACGCGTTCACCGTGCCGTATCCAACATTGAACCTTGGGCATATTCACGGTGGTGATGCGGCAAACCGTATCTGCGCCTGTTGCGAACTGCATATGGATATTCGTCCGCTACCGGGCATGACGCTTAACGATCTCAATGGGCTGTTAAACGATGCGCTGGAGCCGGTAAGTTCCCGCTGGCCGGGTCGTTTGACCGTTTCTGAACTGCACCCGCCGATTCCGGGATACGAATGCCCGCCGGATCACCAACTGGTAGAAGTGGTGGAAAAACTGCTCGGCGTCGAAACCGACGTAGTGAACTACTGCACCGAAGCGCCCTTTATTCAGACGCTTTGCCCGACGCTGGTGCTGGGGCCGGGGTCTATTAACCAGGCGCATCAGCCGGATGAATATCTGGAAACCCGCTTTATTAAACCAACACGCGAACTCATCACCCAGGTCGTTCATCATTTCTGCTGGCACTGAAGTGATTTTCGCTTTTTTACCCCCTCGTATGAGGGGGTTTTTATGTGCGAAAAAGCGTGACAATTGTCACGATCCCATAAGCAATACTTATTGGACACGATGCGAATTAAATTTCGTAAATTGCCGACATTTATTCGTTTGCTGAAGCGATTTCGCAACAATTGACGCGGTGGGTTTTACGTGGCTTTATAAAAGACGGTGTCTTATATCTGCGCAACGGCAGGTATAACAAAATAAAATGAGATGGGGTGTCTGGGGTAACATGAACGAACAATATTCCGCTTTGCGTAGTAATGTCAGTATGCTCGGCAAACTGCTGGGAGATACCATTAAGGATGCTCTCGGCGAGAACATTCTCGACCGGGTAGAAACAATCCGTAAGCTGTCCAAATCCTCCCGCGCCGGGAATGAAGCCAGCCGTCAGGAACTGCTCACCACTTTGCAGAATCTGTCCAATGACGAACTGCTGCCGGTAGCCCGCGCGTTTAGCCAGTTCCTGAACCTTGCTAACACCGCTGAGCAATACCATAGCATTTCAGCGAAAGGCGAAGCGGCCAGCAACCCGGAAGTGATTGCCCAGACCATCAGAAAGCTGAAAGACCAACCCAATCTCAACGAAGCCACAATTATTAAAGCGATTGAATCACTGTCGCTGGAGCTGGTGCTGACTGCGCACCCGACCGAAATTACTCGCCGTACGCTGATCCACAAAATGGTGGAAGTGAATAACTGCTTAAAGCAGCTAGATAACAGCGATATCGCCGATTATGAACGCCACCAGCTGATGCGCCGCCTGCGCCAGTTGATTGCCCAGTCCTGGCATACCGATGAAATCCGCAGAAACCGTCCAAGCCCGGTAGATGAAGCCAAATGGGGCTTTGCGGTGGTGGAAAACAGCCTGTGGGAAGGCGTGCCAAATTACCTGCGCGAGCTGAACGAACAGCTGGAAGAGAACCTCAATTACAAACTGCCGGTGGACTTTGTGCCGGTGCGTTTTACCTCGTGGATGGGCGGCGACCGTGACGGCAACCCGAACGTTACCGCTGATATCACCCGTCATGTCCTGCTGCTCAGCCGCTGGAAAGCAACCGATCTGTTCCTGAAGGACATTCAGTTGCTGATTTCCGAACTGTCGATGGTGGAGTGTACCGACGAGTTGCGCGAACTGGCGGGCGCAGAAGGCGCGCGTGAACCGTATCGCTACCTGATGAAGAAGCTGCGCGGCGATCTGATGGCCACCCAGGCCTGGCTGGAAGCGCGCCTGAAAGGCCAGAAATTACCGAAACCGGCCGGACTGCTGGTGCAAAACGAGCAACTGTGGGAACCGCTCTACGCCTGTTATAAATCGTTGCAGGCCTGCGGCATGGGCATTATCGCCAACGGGGAACTGCTCGATACATTACGCCGCGTGAAGAGTTTTGGCGTGCCACTGGTACGCATCGACATTCGCCAGGAGAGCACCCGTCATACGGAAGCGCTGGGCGAATTAACGCGTTACCTGGGTATTGGCGACTACGAAAGCTGGTCGGAAGCGGACAAACAGGCATTCCTGATCCGCGAACTGAACTCTAAACGTCCGCTGCTGCCGCGCCAGTGGGAGCCAAGCGAAGAGACCCGCGAAGTGCTGGACACCTGCCGGGTGATCGCCGAAGCGCCGCGCGGATCTATCGCCGCGTATGTGATCTCAATGGCGAAGACGCCTTCAGACGTGCTGGCAGTTCACCTGCTGCTGAAAGAAGCCGGTATCGGTTTTGCGCTGCCGGTCGCGCCGCTGTTTGAAACCCTTGATGACCTGAATAACGCCGACGACGTGATGACCCAGTTGCTGAATATCGACTGGTATCGCGGCTTTATCCAGGGCAAACAGATGGTGATGATTGGCTACTCCGACTCGGCGAAAGACGCGGGCGTGATGGCCGCTTCCTGGGCACAGTACCAGGCGCAGGACGCATTAATCAAAACCTGCGAAAAAGCAGGAATCGAACTGACACTGTTCCACGGTCGCGGCGGCTCTATTGGCCGTGGCGGCGCACCGGCTCACGCCGCACTGCTTTCGCAACCGCCAGGCAGCCTGAAAGGGGGTTTGCGCGTGACCGAACAGGGCGAAATGATCCGCTTCAAATACGGTCTGCCGGAAGTCACCATCAGTAGTTTGTCGCTCTATACCAGCGCGATCATGGAAGCCAACCTGCTGCCGCCGCCGGAGCCAAAAACCGAGTGGCGCCATATTATGGACGAGCTCTCAACCATCTCCTGCGATATGTACCGCGGCTATGTGCGCGAAAACAAAGATTTCGTAACGTACTTCCGTTCCGCCACGCCGGAGCAGGAACTGGGTAAACTGCCGCTGGGTTCTCGCCCGGCGAAACGTCGCCCGACCGGCGGCGTTGAATCGCTGCGCGCGATCCCATGGATCTTCGCCTGGACGCAAAACCGTCTGATGCTGCCAGCCTGGCTGGGCGCGGGCGCGGCGTTGCAGAAAGTGGTGGAAGACGGCAAACAGAGCGAGCTGGAAGCCATGTGCCGCGACTGGCCCTTCTTCTCCACTCGTCTGGGCATGCTGGAGATGGTGTTCTCGAAAGCCGACCTGTGGCTGGCAGAATATTACGATCAGCGTCTGGTGAAACCTGAACTGTGGGCGCTGGGTAGTGAGCTGCGCAAACTGCTGGAAGCGGATATCAAAGTGGTACTGGCAATCGCCAACGACTCGCACTTAATGGCCGATCTGCCGTGGATCGCCGAATCCATCCAGTTGCGTAACATCTATACCGACCCGCTGAACGTGTTGCAGGCCGAGCTGCTGCACCGCTCGCGCCTTGCGGAAGAAGAAGGCAAAGAGCCGGATCACCGCGTTGAGCAAGCGCTGATGGTCACGATCGCCGGGGTGGCGGCGGGTATGCGTAATACCGGTTAATTTCGCTATCATCGCAAAAGGCCACACTGGTTGTGGCCTTTTTTGATCCTGCCAGTTAAGGTTGTCCCTTCGCCAGCAACCAAAGGGACATCATGAGTCTCGATGTCAGCCATCTTATCTCGCGCCTGATAAACGGCCCGGCCCCGCTACGGCAGATATACTTTGCGGGCGTGACCGGAACCGCGCCTGCGCAGGCCTGCCAGGTGGATTTCCCACGCCTGGAAATTGTGCTGGAAGGAACGGTGACCGATACGGGGATCAACGGCGAAACCGCGCGGATGTCGCAGCACGACGTGCTGTATGTTCCCGCAGGTAGCTGGAATCACCCACAATGGCAGCTACCTGCCACCACATTAAGCGTGCTGTTTGGCAAGCAACAGCTCAGTTTTAACGTCACGCAGTGGGATGGCGCCATGCTGCAAAACCTGGCGAAACAACATGTTGCGCGTCGCGGCCCGCGCGTCGGCTCTTTCTTGCTGCAAACGCTGCATGAAATGCAGATGCAGCCGCACGAACAGCAAACCGCACGTCTGATCGTCACCAGCCTGCTCAGCCACTGTCATGACTTGCTTGGTAGCCAGATCCAAACCGCATCGCGCAGTCAGGCGCTGTTCGAAGCTGTTCGCGACTATATCGACGAAAATTACGCTTTGCCACTCACGCGTGAATCGGTGGCGCAGGCGTTTTATATCTCACCCAATTACCTGTCGCATCTGTTTCAGAAAACCGGTTCTGTTGGCTTCAACGAATATCTGACTCATACCCGGCTGGAGCACGCTAAAACGCTGCTCAAAGGGTACGATTTAAAAGTGAAAGAAGTGGCGCACAGTTGCGGGTTTGTTGACAGTAATTACTTCTGCCGCCTGTTTCGTAAAAACACGGAACGCTCCCCCACGGAATACCGCCAGCAGTATCACAGCCATCTCAGCGAAAAGTCCCCGCTGGACGAATAACGCCAGCACTGGATTTTTGTACGTTAAAAAAACCAATTTTGTTTCAACAGCACCCTACAAGGCCTTTTTTCATCCGCTATCACGCAACTTGTGAGCCAGCTCGCACTTTGTTCTCTCGATCACATTTGTCCAGTGTTTGGCAGATTTGTTATATGGCGAGCACACAACCCGCGCTCTTATGCTGTGTGCAGAAACGCTATATGAGGAAGCATGATGGAACTGTATCTCGACACCGCAAACGTAGCGGAAGTGGAGCGCCTGGCGCGGATTTACCCGCTGGCGGGTGTAACCACTAATCCGAGCATTATCGCCGCCGGTAAAGACTCCCTCTGGGACGTATTGCCACGCCTGCAGCGCGCTATTGGCCCACAAGGAACGCTGTTTGCCCAGGTGATGAGCCGCGAAGCGGATGGCATGGTGGCTGAGGCCAAACGCCTCAATAACGCCGTGCCGGATATTGTGGTCAAAATTCCGGTCACTGCTGAAGGCCTGGCCGCCATCAAGCAACTGAAAAAAGAGGGCATTGTCACGCTGGGTACGGCAGTTTACAGCGCCGCGCAGGGGCTGCTTGCCGCGCTGGCTGGCGCAAAATATGTCGCCCCGTATGTTAACCGCGTCGATGCACAGGGCGGAGACGGGATCCGCATGGTGCAGGAGCTGCAAACCCTGCTGAAACTCCATGCGCCAGAGAGCAAAGTGCTGGCCGCGAGTTTTAAAACGCCGCGCCAGGCACTGGAGTGTTTGTTGGTCGGATGCGAAGCGATCACGCTCCCATTAGATGTAGCGCAACAAATGCTCAATACACCCGCAGTAGAGTCAGCCATTGAGAAGTTTGAACAGGACTGGAAAACAGCTTTTGGCAACCTCAACCTATAAGGAGGTAGTATATGGACCGCATCATCCAGTCGCCGGGCAAGTATATCCAGGGTGCAGACGTTATCACCCGCCTCGGTGACTATCTCAAACCGCTGGCCGATCGCTGGCTGGTGGTCGGTGACAAATTTGTTCTCGGTTTTGCGCAGGAAACGCTGCAAAAAAGCCTGGTGGATGCCGGGCTGGCCTGTGAAATCGCGCCGTTCGGCGGCGAATGTTCACAAAACGAAATTGACCGGCTGCGCGGTGTGGCAGAAAGCGCCCGCTGCGGCGCGGTACTCGGCATCGGTGGCGGTAAAACGCTGGATACTGCCAAAGCACTGGCGCATTTCATGCACGTGCCGGTGGCGATTGCCCCCACTATCGCATCGACCGATGCGCCCTGTAGCGCGCTGTCGGTTATCTACACCGACAGTGGCGAGTTCGACCGTTATTTGCTGCTGCCCAACAACCCGGATCGGGTGATTGTCGACACCAAAATTGTCGCCGGAGCCCCTGCGCGTTTGCTGGCAGCCGGGATTGGTGATGCACTCTCGACCTGGTTTGAAGCGCGTGCTTGTTCACGCAGCGGCGCAAAAACCATGGCGGGCGGTCAATGTACGCAATCCGCCCTCGCGCTGGCGGAGCTGTGTTACAACACGCTACTTGAAGAGGGTGAAAAAGCGATGTTCGCCGCCGAACAGCATGTGGTGACGCCTGCGCTGGAGCGCGTGGTGGAAGCCAATACCTACCTCAGCGGTGTCGGTTTTGAGAGTGGCGGTCTGGCGGCAGCACACGCCATTCATAACGGCATCACGGCAATTCCGGAAGCGCATCATTACTACCATGGCGAAAAAGTGGCGTTTGGCACCTTAACTCAACTGGTACTGGAAAACGCGCCGCTGGAAGAGATCGAAACCGTCGCCGCCCTGTGTCATACCGTGGGTTTGCCAATTACGCTGGCGCAACTGGGGATTAAAACTGACATTCCAGAGAAAATGCGCATCGTGGCGCAGGCTGCCTGTGCACAAGGGGAAACCATTCACAATATGCCGGGCGGTGCGACAGCGGATCAGGTCTATGCCGCGCTACTGGTCGCCGATCAGTACGGGCAGCGTTTTCTTGAAGAGTGGGAATAGCGCTCAGGTTTACAGTGGGTGGCTCTGATTGCACCCTCACGGGGAGTATCAAGCGCCTAAAAAGCGTCTCTGCCAACCCTGTGAGATATAAATCCAAAACAAGGCAGAGCTAAAATCGGTTGATGACCACGCGCATAAGGCGTGGTTTTCAGTCAGCCATAAAAAAGCCGGATCGCAATCCGGCTTTTCTTTAATTTTTCCACTGCAAGGATTCTTACACTGCCGGGCGAACGCCCAGCGTGTGGCAAATGGCGTAACTCATTTCGGCGCGGTTCAGCGTATAGAAGTGGAAATCTTTCACCCCTTCGCGGCTTAAAATTTTCACCATATCCATGGCGATATTCGCGCCCACCAGCTTGCGGGTTTCCGCGTCATCATCCAGGCCATCGAACATTTGCGACATCCACGCCGGGATACGCACATTGGTCATATCGGCGAATTTTTTCGCCTGTTTAAAGTTGGAGACCGGCAGGATGCCCGGCACGATCTCAACATCAATACCGGTTGCCGCACAGCGATCGCGAAAGCGCAGATAGCTTTCCACATCGAAGAAGAACTGCGTAATCGCGCGGCTCGCGCCCGCATCCACTTTGCGTTTCAGGTTCAGCAGATCGGCCTGTGCGCTTTTCGCTTCCGGGTGAACTTCCGGGTAAGCGGCGACGGAGATATCGAAATCCGCGACCTCTTTTAACAACGTCACCAGATCGGCGGCGTACATATCCGGCTTACCGCCGCCCGGGGGTAAATCACCGCGCAATGCCACAATGTGGCGAATGCCGTTGTTCCAGTAATCCTGCGCGATAGTGCGCAATTCGTCACGTGTGGCATCGATGCAGGTCAAATGCGGCACCGCTTCCAGCCCGGTGCGATCTTTGATGCCTTTAATGATGCTGTGTGTGCGATCGCGCTCGCCCGAATTTGCACCGTAAGTTACCGAAACAAATTTCGGCTTCAGGCTGCTTAAACGATCGATGGAGTGCCATAAGGTCTGTTCCATTTCACTGGTGCGCGGCGGGAAAAATTCAAAGGAAACATTAATCTGGCCGTGAACTTCCGCCAGGCTCTGATTCAGGGCTTCCCGCTGGTTGGCGTGAAAAAAGCTCATACCTTACCTCATCAATCGCGTGTCATTGTCTGTTGTTTTGTGAACTTCTATACGTTTAGACGTCCAGATGTAAAAATGACGGAAAACGATCGGGGCGTCAACAGGAAAATCACTATTCTGTGTGAGGAATGTTCAGCGAAGATGAAAAAAGTTCATGATGCCGCACAGCATCCTCTCCCTGTCCCGGGAGAGGATAAAAGAAAGGAATTACAGTAACTGTGCGAGGCGATTGATATCCGACTGGATAGCGCCAGCGGTCACATCGCGCCCCGCGCCCGGCCCGCGGATCACCAGCGGGTTATCGCGGTACCAGCGGCTTTCAATGGCAAAAACATTATCCCCCGGCAAAACCGCCGCCAGCGGGTGTTCCGGCCGAACGGCCTCGACGCCGACGCGCGCTTTACCGTTGGCATCAAAACGCGCCACATAACGCAGCACCAGCCCCATTTCACGGGCGGCTTCCAGGCGCTGCACCATCTGTTCATTCAGCTCATCGCCATTTTCAAAGAAGTGATCGACCGATCCCTCTTCGCAACCCGCAGGCACTAAAGACTCTACGCGCACCTGGTCTGGTTCGATATCGTAGCCCGCCTCGCGGGCGAGGATCACCAGCTTGCGCATCACATCTTTGCCGGAAAGGTCAACGCGCGGATCCGGCTCGGTCAACCCTTGCTGCCAGGCCTGATCCACTAAATCGGTAAACGGCACGGTGCCGTCGAATTGCAGGAACAGCCAGGAGAGCGTACCGGAGAAAATTCCGCTGATCGCCAGAATCGAATCACCGCTTTCACGCAGGTCGCGCACGGTATGATTCACCGGCAGACCGGCGCCAACAGTGGCGTTATACAACCAGCGGCGACCGGTTTTTTCGAACGCATCGTGGATCTGACGATAGGTATCGGTTGTGCTGGCTCCGGCCAGTTTGTTGGCGCTGATCACATGGAAGCCGTGGCTGGCGAAATCCAGATACTGCTCCGCCAGCTGCGAGCTTGCGGTGACATCCAGCACCACCAGATCGTCGTACGGATGGGCGCGCATCCACAAAAACAGCGACTCCTCATCCTGCTCTACCGCTTCATCATTAAAGAACGCCAGCGCACGGCTGGCATCCAGCCCTTCATAGCTCAGCAAACTGCGGCGGCTATCCACCACGCCCGCCAGCACAAATTCAAAACCGGTACGCGCCGACAACGCGCTCTGCTCGCGCGAGAACAGCTCCAGCCAGCGGGAACCAATATTGCCTTTACCAAACAGCACCAGACCTATGCGTTTCTCCGCGCGGAACAGCGACTGGTGCAGCCCCTGAATCAGGCTTTCCGTTGGGCCAACGCGCAGCACGGCGACCAGGCTAATGCCTTCGTCAGATTGCCAGATAAACTCCACCGGCTGGCCTTTAAGCTGCTGCCAGAAACGGTGGCTGTGCAACGGATTGCGACAAACACCCGCACCAACCATCGCTACCAGCGCCAGCCCCTGACGCAAACGCAATTCGCCCGGTAAACCGGCTTCATCAAGCAGTTTAAAGACGCTATCGACCACTTCTGAGGTGTAGCAAAGCTGCAGCAGGTTGCGGTCAGCATGTGCGCCAACCGCCAGCGGGCGTACCTGCGCACGTTTAAGGATCAGGTCAATCTCTTTATGCGCCAGTTTGAAGTCCTGCCCGGACGGTACAACAAACTCAATCAGGCAGACGTCATCATGGCTGGTGACAATCCGCGCCCCGGTGCCGGAAGCCAGCACGCGTTCAATGCGTGTCGACCCCTGTTCCGGGTGGTAACTACAGCGCAATTGCAGATCGATATTGCTGCCGGAGACCGGTTGTAGCGTGCGCGCATGCAGCACCGGTGCCGCCAGACGTGCCAGCTCGCTGGCTTCATCAAGGCGCAGCAGCGGTAACAGGCAGGCATCTTTCACCTTACGCGGGTCCGCGCTGTAAACACCGGCCACGTCACTCCAGATGGTTACGCGGGTAACATCGCCCAGCGCGCCAATTTGCGTGGCCGAGTAGTCCGAACCGTTACGTCCCAACAGCACGGTTTCACCGGCTTCGTTGCGGCTGATAAAGCCCGTCACCACAATACGTTTGCCCGGATACTGCGCCAGCTGTTGTTGCAGCAGCGGATAAGACGCACCTTCATTTACCTGCGGCTGTGCCGCGCGTTCGGCACGCAGGAAATCGCGGGCATCCAGCCAGGCGGCATCCAGACCTTGCTGGTTCAGCACGGCGGCCATTAAACGCGCCGACCAGATTTCACCATGGCCAACTACTTCGGCGTAAACCGCGTCGGTGATGCCACCATCCAGCAGCACCGCCAGGTGTTCAAGATCGTGAATAAACTCGCTGGTCAGACCGTCGGCGATAGCGGCGGGCAACAGCCCACTGATTAAATCACTCTGATAACGACGTAGCGATTGTTGAACCTGATGCGCAGAAAGCCTGTCAGTCTGGCTCAATTTCAGCCAGTTGATCAGCTGGTTGGTGGTGCTGCCTGCGGCCGAGACAACCATCATGTCGCCCGGTTGTGAATACTCCGCCATGATCCCTGCGACACGCAGGTAACATTTCACATCCGCCAGACTACTCCCACCAAATTTGTGCAGCTGACGAGCCTTCGTCCCTGCCTGCGCAATCACACTCATGTTTACCCCTCAGCTGCGACCCGGAAGCCATTTTCCAGATCGGCAATTAGATCTTCACTGTCTTCAATACCGGTTGAGATACGCAATAGCGTCTCAGAAATTCCCGCTGCGGCGCGCGCTTCCGGCGCCATGCCTGCGTGGGTCATTGTCGCGGCGTGGGAGATTAAACTTTCAACCCCGCCTAATGATTCCGCCAGCGTAAACAACGATAGACCACTTAAGAAACGACGCAGCGTTTGTTCGTCGCCATCCAGCTCAAAACTTAACATCGCGCCAAAGCCTTTTTGTTGACGCGCAGCAATCTCGTGCCCCTGATTATCCGGCAGAGACGGGTGGTACAGTTTTTTCACCAACGGCTGTTTTTGCAGGAAATCGACGATCGCCTGAGCATTACGCTGCGCCACTTCCATGCGCGGCGACAACGTACGCAGACCGCGCAACAGCAGATAGCTGTCGAAGGCGCTGCCGGTGACGCCAATGTTATTCGCCCACCATGCCAGTTCGGTGACAGTCGCCTCATCTTTCGCAATCACCACGCCCGCCACCACATCGGAATGGCCGTTGAGATATTTGGTGCAGGAGTGCAGCACCAAATCCGCGCCCAGCGCCAGCGGGTTTTGCAGGGCCGGGCTCAGGAACGTATTATCCACCACGCTGATTGCGCCAGCTTCACGCGCAAGCTGGCAGATTTTCGCGATATCCACAACGCGCAACAGCGGGTTGCTTGGGCTTTCGACCAGCACCAGCTTCGGTTGTTCCGCCAGCGCCGCTTTCAATGCCTGCTCATCGCCCTGATCAACAAATTTCACCCGGTAGCAACCGCGTTTCGCCAGACTATCGAACAGGCGATAGCTACCGCCATAGCAGTCGTGCGGCGCAACCAGCAGATCGCCTGGTTTGAGAAAGACGGTCGTCACCAGATGAATTGCCGACATGCCGGTATTGGTCAATACCGCGCCCGCGCCACCTTCCAGTTCTGCCAGCGCACGCTGAACCACATCACGCGTTGGGTTGCCGCGACGCGAATAGTCATGCGCACGGGGTTCGTTAAAGCCGGTGAAATTATAAGTACTGGAGAGATGAATAGGCGGGACAACGCAACCGTACTGCTCGTCATCGTTCAATCCGCTACGCACTGCGATGGTGGCCTGTTTACGCGTCATGGTGAAGGCTTCCTGGCTTAATGGATGAAAAGTCTCACGACAGAGTAAACATTGCGACAATAGACGTCAATACATCTGGACATCTAAACTTCTTTGCGTATAGATTGAGCAAAAGTACAATAGCCGTTAAAATTATACGCTTTAGTACCGGTAGCTGAGCGATACACCGTGTCACCATGTTGACTCTACGGTAAACTACGCGGAATTACGGCCCGGCGGTGTCCGGGTTTAGACTAATGACTGAGAGGATTAAAGGTATCTCATGGCTGAATGGAGCGGCGAATATATCAGCCCATACGCTGAGCACGGCAAGAAGAGTGAGCAAGTAAAAAAAATTACGGTTTCCATTCCTCTTAAGGTGTTAAAAATCCTCACCGATGAACGTACCCGTCGTCAGGTGAACAACTTGCGTCACGCCACCAACAGCGAGCTGTTGTGTGAAGCGTTTTTGCATGCGTTTACCGGTCAACCCCTGCCGAACGATGAAGACCTGCGTAAAGAGCGCAGCGACGAAATCCCGGAAGAGGCGAAAGTGATTATGCGTGAACTGGGGATCGACCCGGATACGTGGGAATACTGATCGCAATAAAAAAGGGCGGAAGATATCTTCCGCCCTTTTTGTTTCAATCTGTTTATCTTATCGGCTCACTCAGAAGCGCGTCACTTCCGGGTGCACTTCCGCCAGCGAGAGCAGGTAAGACATAAATACGTTTTTCACAGCCGTCAGCAAATCGCTCATTTTTCCGCCCAATGTCACAGGAATGGATGGCGAAAAGCATATGCTCACTTTTTAAGCAGAGCAATATTTTTGTGACTTTTATCACAAAAAAGCGCCCCTTCGGCAAAACGCAGAGACAAAAAAAGCGCCTTTCGGCGCTTTTTTCTTTGGCAACTTATTTGCTGCCCGGGATGCTGAAGCGTTTGTTGAAACGCTCAACACGACCACCGGTATCAACAACACGTTGTTTACCAGTAAAGAACGGGTGGCATTTGCCGCATACGTCCAGGTTCAGGTCGTGACCCACGGTGGAGTGGGTTTTGATCACGTTACCGCAAGAACAGGTTGCAGTAATCGCTACATAATTCGGGTGAATACCTTTTTTCATGGGAAACCTCAGTTTAAGGCCGCGTCGCTCTTCCAGCCCTAACGCCAGACACCACGCGAGTTAATATGTAAGTGTATCTTTGGCACGTTCAAAACGCATCAAAGGCGGCGAATCATACAGAAATTAGCCAGCACATGCAAACTGATCCGCTCGCCGGTAGCAACAATGTGTATACTATCCCGCCAGTTTTCAAGTCAGGATGATGAGATGCCCGTCGCCCGCGTTGCGCTATCTGTACCGTTGCCCCGCACGTTCGATTACCTGTTGCCGGATGAGATGTCCGCGCGCGCGGGTTGTCGCGTGCGTGTGCCGTTTGGTAACCAGCACCGCGTCGGCATTGTGCTGTCAGTGGGCGACGAAAGCGAACTGCCGCTGACCGATCTCAAGAGCGTGGAAGAGGTGCTCGACAGCGAACCGGTTTTTTCCCCGGCGGTCTGGCGGTTATTGCTGTGGGCTGCGGATTATTACCACCATCCGATCGGGGATGTGTTGTTTAACGCCCTTCCCGTTCTGCTGCGCCAGACTAAGCCCGCCAGCGCGCAGTTCCAGGGCTACTGGTTTGCGACCGAGCAGGGCCAGGCGATGGACATCAATCGCGTCAAATCAGCCAAACAACAACAGGCGCTCTCGGCGCTGCGAAAAGGCAAAATCTGGCAGCATCAACTGGCAGCGCTGGATCTGAAAAGCGTTACCCTGCAAGCGCTGCGCGCCAAAGGGCTGGCGGAGATGAACAGCGAAACACCAGCCTTTAATGACTGGCGCACGACATTTTCCGTAAGCGGCGACCGGCTGCGCCTGAACACAGAGCAAGCCACCGCCGTTGGCGCTATTCACAGCGCAGCGGATCGCTTTTCCGCCTGGTTACTGGCGGGCGTGACCGGTTCAGGTAAAACAGAAGTCTATTTAAGCGTGCTGGAAAACGTGCTGGCGCAGGGAAAGCAGGCGCTGGTGATGGTGCCGGAAATTGGTCTGACACCGCAAACTATCGCCCGTTTTCGCGAGCGCTTTAACGCGCCAGTTGAAGTGCTTCACTCCGGGCTGAACGACAGCGAACGCCTGATCACATGGCAAAAAGCAAAGAGCGGTGAAGCGGCGATTGTGATCGGCACGCGCTCATCGCTGTTTACCCCGTTTAAGAACCTTGGCGTGATCGTCATCGACGAAGAGCATGACAGCTCCTATAAACAGCAGGAAGGCTGGCGTTATCACGCCCGCGATCTGGCGGTTTACCGCGCTCACAGTGAGCAGATCCCGATCATTCTTGGCTCGGCAACGCCTGCGCTGGAAACTCTGCACAACGTGCGGTCACGCAAATACCATCTGCTGCGCCTGACCCGCCGGGCTGGCCACGCGCGACCCGCGATGCAGCATGTGCTGGATCTGAAAGGCCAGCCGTTACAGGCCGGCCTGGCTCCGGCGCTCATCAACCGTATGCGCCAGCATTTACAGGCGGGAAACCAGGTTATTTTGTTCCTTAACCGCCGTGGTTTTTCGCCTGCATTGCTGTGTCATGACTGCGGCTGGATAGCGGAATGCCCGCGCTGCGACCACTATTACACCTTCCACCAGGCGCAGCAGCATTTGCGCTGTCACCACTGCGACAGCCAGCGCCCGGTGCCGCGCCAGTGTCCGTCCTGCGGTTCAACACATTTATTGCCTGTTGGCCTTGGCACTGAACAGCTGGAACACGCGTTAACGCCGATGTTTCCCGGTGTGCCGCTATCACGCATTGACCGCGATACCACCAGCCGCAAAGGCGCGCTGGAGCAACACCTTGCCGAAGTACATCGCGGCGGCGCGCGCATTCTGATTGGCACGCAAATGCTGGCAAAAGGCCACCACTTCCCGGATGTTACGCTGGTTGCGCTGCTGGATGTCGACGGCGCGTTATTTTCGGCAGATTTCCGCGCTGCCGAGCGTTTCGCCCAGCTTTATACCCAGGTTTCCGGCCGTGCCGGGCGCGCAGGCAAACAGGGCGAAGTGGTACTGCAAACGCACCACCCGGAACATCCGCTTCTGCAAACGCTACTGCATAAAGGCTATGACACCTTCGCGGAACAGGCGCTGGCGGAGCGGCAAACCATGCAATTGCCGCCGTGGACCAGCCATGTGCTGATCCGCGCGGAAGATCAGAACAACCAGCACGCGCCGCTGTTTCTGCAACAGCTTAAAAATCTGCTGCAAGCCAGCCCACTGGCGGACAACCAGCTCTGGATCCTGGGCCCGGTTCCGGCACTGGCGGCCAAACGCGCCGGGCGTTACCGCTGGCAGTTGCTGCTACAACATCCTTCCCGTATTCGCCTGCAGCATATCGTCACCGGCGCGCTGGCCCTGATTAACACCCTGCCGGACGCTCGGCGGGTGAAATGGGTGCTGGATGTCGACCCGATTGAAAGTTAACGCTGCGAGCCGGCGTATAAAATTCAACTTTCATCACACTTTTCATGAAAATTCTGTAACCGGTGCGCTTAACTATCTGATAAAAATGTGACAACGCCTGCGCCGTGCATGCGAGGAGAACAATGTGAAACCCAAAAATCAGGTTGCGGCAGCGACCATGAAAGATGTTGCCATGAAAGCAAAGGTTTCGACGGCAACTGTGTCACGTGCATTAATGAACCCGGAAAAAGTGTCGCAGGCTACCCGCAACCGGGTAGAACAAGCGGCAATGGAAGTGGGTTATTTGCCTCAATCGATGGGACGCAACGTCAAACGCAATGAATCACGCACACTGCTGGTGATTGTGCCGGATATTTGCGATCCCTTTTTCAGCGAGATTATTCGCGGCATTGAAGTGACCGCCGCAGAACACGGCTATCTGGTGCTGATTGGCGACTGCGCCCATCAAAATCAGCAGGAAAAAACCTTTATCGACCTGATTATCACCAAGCAAATCGACGGCATGCTGCTGCTCGGCTCGCGTTTGCCGTTTGACGCCAGCATTGAAGAGCAACGCAATTTGCCGCCAATGGTGATGGCTAACGAATTCGCGCCGGAGCTGGAGTTGCCGACGGTGCATATTGATAACCTGACCGCCGCCTTTAATGCCGTCAATTATTTGCAGGAACAGGGTCACCAGCGAATCGGTTGTATCGCCGGTCCGGAAGAGATGCCGCTGTGCCATTACCGCTTGCAGGGCTATGTTCAGGCGCTGCGCCGCTCTGGCGTGACCGTTGATCCGCATTACATCACGCGCGGTGATTTCACTTTTGAGGCGGGCGCGCGGGCGTTGGATCAGTTATTGATGCTACCGAAGCCGCCAACGGCCGTGTTCTGTCACAGCGATGTGATGGCGCTTGGCGCCCTGTCGCAAGCTAAACGCCGGGGTTTGAAAGTACCGGACGACTTATCGATCATCGGCTTTGATAACATTTCCCTGGCTGAATTCAGCGACCCGCCGTTGACCACCGTTTCGCAACCGCGTTATCAGATTGGTCGCGAAGCCATGTTATTGCTGCTGGAGCAGTTGCAGGGGCATAACGTAAGCAGCGGTTCGCGCTTGCTGGAGTGTGAATTAATCCTGCGCGGCAGCACCCGGGCGCTGAAGTAAAGGCGCGGCCTTTCAGACGCCCTCTTCTGGTCAAAACCCCGTCGCTTAAGTAACATGGCGGGCTGATAAACGAAATAAATACAGCGAAACGATAGTGGCACAACGAGATTATGTACGCCGCAGCCAGTCGGCTCCTGCGCGGCGAAAGACGAGTAACTCAAGGAAAAAACAGCGCAGCAAGTCTGCGGTCTCTCCAGCTATGGTCGCCATTGCGGCCGCCGTGCTGGTCGCCTTTATCGGTGGTTTGTACTTTATTACGCACCACAAAAAAGAAGAATCCGAGTCACTGCAAAACCAGAAAATGACCGGCAACGGCCTGCCGCCGAAACCGGAAGAGCGCTGGCGCTACATTAAAGAGCTGGAAAGCCGCCAGCCTGGCGTACGAGCGCCAACCGAGCCGACGGCCGGTGGTGAAGTGCAAAAACCGGAGCAGTTGACCGACGAACAGCGTCAGCTTTTAGCGCAGATGCAGGCCGACATGCGCCAGCAGCCGACGCAGCTCAACGAAGTGCCGTGGAACGAACAGACGCCGGAGCAGCGCCAGCAAACGCTGCAACGTCAGCGCCAGGCGCAGCAACAGGTGCAGATGCAACAGCAGCAACAGCAGTGGACGCAGTCGCAGCCGGTACAAGCACAGCAGCCGCGCACGCAACCGCGCGTAACGGAGCAGCCGGTGCAGCAGCAGGCGCGTACTACGCAAACCACGCCACCGCCGCGCCAGACGCAAAGCACAACGCAGCAAAAAACGGCCACCTCGCAACCGTATCAGGATCTGCTGCAAACGCCGCCGCATACCGCTGCGTCACAGCCGAAAACGCAACAAGCCGCGCCGGTAACACGTGAAGTGGAAACGCCGAAGGCGCAACCGCAAACGGCTGAGAAAAAGGACGATCGCCGCTGGCTTATCCAGTGCGGTTCGTTTAAAGGCCAGGATCAGGCAGAAACCGTGCGTGCACAGCTGGCATTTGAAGGTTTCGACTCGCGTATTACCAGCAACAACGGCTGGAATCGCGTGGTGATGGGCCCAGTGAAAGGCAAAGAGAGCGCCGATGCCACCATCAGCCGCCTGAAAATGGCCGGTCACGCAAACTGCATCCGTCTTGCCGCCGGGGGTTGAAACCCCTAAAACACCCCCCATTTATAATTGCATTCTGCCCCGTACACCGTGCGGGGCGCTGTATTGTGCATTTGTAACCAAGGGGTCTGCTCGTGACAACAATCGTAAGCGTACGCCGTAACGGCCATGTCGTTATCGCCGGTGATGGCCAGGCCACACTGGGCAACACAGTAATGAAAGGCAACGTGAAAAAAGTTCGCCGCCTGTATAACGACAAAGTCATTGCGGGCTTTGCCGGCGGCACGGCCGATGCCTTCACTCTGTTTGAATTATTCGAACGCAAACTGGAAATGCACCAGGGTCATCTGGTGAAAGCGGCTGTCGAGCTGGCAAAGGACTGGCGCACCGATCGCATGCTGCGCAAGCTGGAAGCACTGTTGGCGGTTGCCGACGAAACCGCGTCGCTGATCATCACCGGTAACGGCGATGTGATCCAGCCGGAAAATGACCTGATCGCCATCGGTTCCGGCGGGCCATACGCCCAGGCCGCTGCCCGCGCGTTGCTGGAAAACACCGAGCTTGGCGCACGCGAAATTGCTGAGAAGGCGTTGGGGATTGCAGGCGATATCTGCATCTACACCAACCACTTCCACACCATCGAAGAATTAGCCTATAAAGCGTAAGGATCTCCCATGTCTGAAATGACCCCACGCGAAATTGTCAGCGAACTGGACAAACACATTATCGGCCAGGACGCAGCGAAGCGTTCTGTGGCGATTGCCCTGCGTAACCGCTGGCGCCGCATGCAGCTTGATGAAGAGCTGCGCCATGAAGTCACGCCGAAAAACATTCTGATGATCGGCCCAACCGGCGTCGGTAAAACCGAAATCGCCCGCCGCCTGGCAAAACTGGCCAATGCGCCGTTTATCAAAGTTGAAGCGACCAAGTTCACCGAAGTCGGCTACGTTGGGAAAGAAGTGGATTCTATCATCCGCGATCTGACCGATGCGGCAGTGAAAATGGTGCGTAGTCAGTCGATCGAGAAAAACCGCTACCGCGCGGAAGAGATGGCCGAAGAGCGCATTCTCGACGTGCTGATCCCACCAGCGAAAAACAACTGGGGCCAGCCGGAACAAGCCGCTGAACCATCCGCTGCGCGCCAGTCTTTCCGCAAAAAACTGCGCGAAGGCCAGCTCGACGACAAAGAGATTGAAATCGATCTCGCTGCCGCGCCGATGGGCGTAGAAATTATGGCGCCTCCGGGCATGGAGGAGATGACCAATCAGCTCCAGTCCATGTTCCAGAACCTGGGCGGCCAGAAGCAGAAACCGCGTAAGCTGAAAATCAAAGACGCGATGAAGCTGCTGATTGAAGAAGAAGCGGCGAAACTGGTGAACCCGGAAGAGCTGAAACAGGACGCTATCGAAGCCGTTGAGCAGCACGGGATCGTATTTATCGATGAGATCGACAAAATCTGTAAACGCGGTAACACTTCGGGTCCGGATGTTTCCCGCGAGGGTGTGCAGCGCGATCTGCTGCCGCTGGTGGAAGGCTGCACCGTATCGACCAAACACGGCATGGTGAAAACCGACCACATCCTGTTTATTGCCTCTGGCGCGTTCCAGATTGCCAGCCCGTCGGATCTGATCCCGGAACTGCAAGGCCGTTTGCCAATCCGCGTTGAGCTGAAAGCGTTAACCACGGAAGATTTCGAACGCATCCTGACCGAGCCAAACGCGTCTGTCACCGTACAGTACAAAGCGCTGATGGCGACCGAAGGCGTAAACATTGATTTCACCGAAGACGGCATCAAACGTATTGCTCAGGCCGCATGGCAGGTGAACGAAACCACCGAAAACATCGGTGCGCGTCGTTTGCATACGGTGCTGGAACGTCTGATGGAAGATATCTCCTATGACGCCAGCGATCTGGGCGGCGAGACGATCACCATTGATGCAGACTATGTGAGTAAGCACCTTGATGCTTTAGTGGCAGATGAAGATCTGAGCCGTTTTATCTTATAATCCCGGCCACAACGTTTTCATCACACTCGATGGGGGCTTTTGCCCCCATTTTTGTTGGCTGACCTTATGAACGAAACGCAATCTCTTAGCCTCACCCAGGCCTGGCTGGAAAGCCTGCGACCGAAAACATTACCGCTGGCTTTCGCCGCGATTGTCGTTGGCACAGTGCTGGCCTGGTGGCAGGGCTATTTTGATCCGCTGGTGGCGGTGCTCGCACTCATCACCGCCGGATTGCTGCAAATCCTCTCCAACCTCGCCAATGATTACGGCGATGCGGTCAAAGGCAGCGATAAACCGGATCGCATTGGTCCGTTGCGCGGCATGCAAAAAGGCGCCATTTCCCTTGCGCAGATGAAGCGCGCGCTGATGATTGTCATCGTGCTGAGTTGTATCTCCGGGCTGCTGCTGGTAATCACGGCGACACAAACGATGGCGGATTTCATCGGTTTCCTTGCGCTCGGTGGGCTGTCGATTATTGCCGCCATTACCTATACCGTCGGCAAGCGTCCATACGGTTATCTTGGCCTTGGCGATATTTCCGTGCTGCTTTTCTTCGGCTGGATAAGCGTAATGGGTAGCTGGTATTTGCAGACGCATATGCTGATCCCGGCCGTTATTCTGCCCGCGACCGCCTGTGGTCTGCTGGCGACGGCGGTATTGAATATCAACAATCTGCGCGATATCGAAAGTGACCGCGAAAACGGCAAAAATACGCTTGTCGTCCGTTTAGGACCAATTAACGCACGCCGTTACCATGCTGGCCTGCTGGTTGGCGCGCTGTTATGCCTTGCGCTGTTTAACCTGTTTTCGCTGCAAAGCCTGTGGGGCTGGCTGTTTGTGCTGGCAGCACCACTGCTTATCAAACAGGCGCGCTTTGTGCTGCGCGAGCTCGACCCGCGCGCTATGCCGCCGATGCTGGAACGCACGGTAAAAGGTGCACTGTTAACTAATCTCTTGTTTGTATTAGGAATAATCCTCAGTCAAACGCATCTTTAACTGATAAATGTCAACGAACAATTGATGATTTTGCCAACAGCGCGTGATGCGCGATATACTGACGGTTCTCGCAGCAACTGAACGCTAATCCTATGAAATACGATACTTCTGAGCTTTGTGATATTTACCAGGAAGAGATCAACGTCGTGGAACCGCTGTTCTCCAATTTTGGCGGACGGTCGTCGTTTGGCGGACAAATCATCACGGTGAAATGTTTCGAGGATAACGGGTTGCTGTACGATCTGCTCGAACAAAACGGCCGTGGTCGCGTCCTGCTGGTCGACGGCGGTGGTTCAATGCGTCGTGCGTTAATCGACGCGGATCTCGCCCGCACTGCGGTGCAAAACGAGTGGGAAGGAATTGTAGTCTATGGCTCAGTACGCCAGGTAGACGATCTTGAAGAGCTGGATATTGGGATTCAGGCAATTGCCGCCATTCCGGTTGGCGCAGCGGGCGAAGGTATCGGCGAAAGCGACGTACGTGTCAATTTCGGCGGCGTGACCTTCTTCTCCGGCGACCATCTTTATGCCGATAGCACTGGCATTATCCTTTCCGAAGATCCCCTCGATATCGAGTAAAAAAAGGGCACCGTCAGGTGCCCTTTTTCTTTTTGCCGGCTAGCGCTTCACTTATCCGACATCGCCGTACTTTCCCTGCCCATTTCGCGCTGTAGCTAAGCCCATTTCTCCGGCAACGCCGTTACCGGGGTGAATACGCGCAAGCCAGTGCCGCGACAGCACGAAAAGCGTAATCAGACTTCTTCCATACGCCCCAGCAGCGCCTGCAAGCGTTCCTGCCAGCCGTGCTGCTGCTCTCTCAGCTGGTGGTTTTCACGCTCCAGCTCTTCACGGCTCTGCTGAGCAGACTGTACGTCCTGCGCCAGGCTATTGTTTTTCTCTTTCAGCTCTTCGATTTCCATCTGCAGCAGCGTGATGGTATCAATCGCCTGCTGCACCTTCGCTTCCAGTTTTTCAAACACTTCTAATGACATTGTCATACCTCTCCTGAGTTGCAAGGCGCTGATGGATATACACTTAATATCTTCGCGTTGCAGGTGCGTCACCGCTTTCTTGCAACCCGAATGATGCGTGTCTTTAAAAATCCCCGTCCCGAAAATCGGCGACGCCTTATGATATTGAGCGGATCTCGCTTGTCCCCGATTGTATGAAGCCCACCAGCCCCTGTCCAGCGCAGAGCCGCGCTGTTTGCGCTTTGCAACACTTTTCGTCCTCATCCTGGTGCAACGCGCACGCCTACCACTAAATTGTTAAGGCCTGGGTTACAAAAATGATTCAGCTCACATTTCGCTATGGTGCAAAAACGCGCTTCAGCGCTCGAAAACGCTCATTTTATTGACGCAGTACACACATTTTAATTTCGATATTTCTCGTTTTTGCTCGTTAACGATAAATTAACACTATGTCTACACGACATCATGGGGGAGCGATCGCCCGTGCTAACAATAACCATTACTCTTTTGCAGGATCCGATTATGAGTCAGACATCAACCTTAAAAGGCCAGTGCATCGCCGAATTTCTCGGCACCGGGTTGTTGATTTTCTTCGGTGTCGGCTGTGTCGCGGCGTTGAAAGTGGCTGGCGCCACCTTCGGCCAATGGGAAATCAGTATCATCTGGGGTTTGGGTGTGGCGATGGCCATCTACCTGACTGCAGGGGTTTCCGGCGCACATCTGAACCCGGCTGTGACTATTGCATTATGGCTCTTCGCTAGTTTTGATGGGCGCAAAGTTGTTCCCTTCATCATTTCTCAGTTTGCCGGCGCGTTTTGCGCGGCTGCACTTGTTTACGGGCTTTACTACAATCTTTTCCTCGATTTCGAACACACGCACAATATGGTGCGCGGCAGCGTTGAAAGTCTTGATCTGGCTGGTATTTTCTCTACCTACCCGAACCCGCACATCAACTTTGTGCAGGCCTTCGCCGTTGAAATGGTGATTACCGCTGTGCTGATGGGCGTCATCATGGCGTTAGGTGACGACGGCAACGGTATTCCGCGCGGCCCGCTGGCACCCTTGCTCATCGGTTTGTTGATTGCGGTTATCGGTGCATCCATGGGGCCACTGACGGGATTCGCCATGAACCCGGCGCGTGACCTTGGACCGAAAACGTTCGCCTGGCTTGCTGGCTGGGGCAACGTTGCCTTTACCGGCGGCAAAGATATTCCCTACTTCCTCGTCCCGCTGTTCGGGCCGATCGTAGGCGCGGCGCTCGGCGCATTCGGTTATCGTAAACTGATTGGTCGCCATCTGCCGTCTGGAACCAGTGAGGCGGCAGAAGAAAAAGGCACCGCCTCCACGACTCAACAAAAAGCTTCGCTGTAATGTGACTACGGGAACATAACCATGACTGACAAAAAATATATCGTTGCGCTCGACCAGGGCACTACCAGCTCCCGCGCCGTCGTGATGGATCATGACGCCAACATCATCAGCGTCTCACAACGCGAGTTTGAACAAATTTATCCGAAGCCAGGCTGGGTTGAGCACGACCCGATGGAGATCTGGGCATCGCAGAGCTCAACGCTGGTCGAAGTGTTAGCGAAAGCGGATATCAATTCCGACGAGATCGCCGCTATCGGTATCACTAACCAGCGTGAAACCGCGATCGTCTGGGAACGTGAAACTGGCAAGCCAATTTATAACGCCATCGTCTGGCAGTGTCGCCGCACCGCCGATATTTGCGAAAAACTGAAGCGCGACGGCATGGAAGAGTATGTGCGCAACGCCACGGGTCTGGTGGTTGACCCGTATTTTTCTGGCACCAAAGTGAAATGGATCCTCGACCACGTTGAAGGCTCTCGCGAACGTGCGAAACGCGGCGAATTGCTGTTCGGTACTGTTGATACCTGGCTTATCTGGAAAATGACTCAGGGCCGCGTTCACGTGACGGATTACACCAACGCCTCGCGTACCATGCTGTTCAACATCCACGAGCTGGACTGGGATGACAAAATGCTGGAGGCGCTGGATATTCCGCGCGCCATGCTGCCAGAAGTACGTAAATCGTCTGAGGTTTACGGTCAGACCAACATTGGTGGTAAAGGCGGTACACGTATTCCTATCGCCGGGATCGCGGGCGACCAGCAGGCGGCGCTGTTTGGCCAGCTATGTGTGAAAGAAGGGATGGCGAAAAACACCTATGGTACCGGCTGCTTTATGCTGATGAACACTGGCGAGAAAGCGGTGAAATCTGAGCATGGTCTGCTGACCACTATCGGCTGCGGTCCGAAAGGTGAAGTGAACTACGCGCTGGAAGGTGCGGTGTTTATGGCGGGGGCGTCAATTCAGTGGTTGCGCGACGAGATGAAACTTATCAGCGACGCGTTCGACTCCGAATATTTCGCCACCAAAGTGAAAGATACCAACGGTGTGTACGTAGTACCGGCTTTTACCGGTCTGGGTGCACCGTACTGGGATCCGTATGCGCGCGGTGCTATTTTCGGTCTGACCCGTGGCGTCAATGCGAACCACATCATTCGCGCTACGCTTGAGTCTATCGCCTTCCAGACACGCGATGTACTGGAAGCGATGCAGGCGGATTCCGGCATTCGTTTACACGCGCTGCGCGTGGATGGTGGCGCAGTTGCCAACAACTTCCTGATGCAGTTCCAGTCTGACATTCTCGGCACGCGCGTAGAGCGTCCGGAAGTACGTGAAGTTACGGCGCTGGGCGCGGCGTACCTTGCGGGTCTTGCGGTTGGTTTCTGGCAGAATCTGGATGAGCTGCAGGAAAAAGCGGTTATCGAACGCGAATTCCGCCCGGGTATCGAAACCACCGAGCGTAACTTCCGCTACGACGGCTGGAAAAAAGCCGTCAAACGCGCGATGGCGTGGGAAGAGCGTGACGAGTAATTAGCCTCAACCTTGCCCTCTCTCCCCGGAGAGAGGGCTGCTCTACCAACCCTCCTCTTCTCGCTGTGATAAACTTCGCTCAATTTCTTTCACTATAGAGTTTGTTATGAGACGAGAACTTGCCATCGAATTCTCCCGCGTGACCGAAGCCGCAGCGCTGGCTGGCTACAAATGGTTGGGGCGTGGCGATAAAAACACCGCGGATGGCGCGGCGGTTAACGCTATGCGCATCATGCTCAACAATGTCGACATAGACGGCACCATCGTGATTGGCGAAGGCGAGATCGACGAAGCGCCGATGCTGTTTATTGGTGAAAAAGTCGGCACCGGTAAAGGCGATGCGGTCGATATTGCCGTTGACCCGATCGAAGGGACACGCATGACGGCAATGGGCCAGGCCAACGCGCTGGCGGTGCTGGCGGTCGGCGATAAGGGCTGTTTCCTGAATGCGCCGGATATGTACATGGAAAAACTGATTGTCGGTCCTGGTGCGAAAGGCGCTATCGATCTCAATCTGCCGCTGGCCGATAACCTGCGTAATGTCGCCGCTGCGCTCGGCAAACCGCTGAGTGAACTGACGGTCACCATTCTGGCTAAACCACGCCACGACGATACTATTGCCGAGATGCAGGCGCTGGGCGTACGTATTTTCGCGATTCCCGATGGCGATGTTGCCGCCTCCATCCTCACCTGTATGCCGGATAGCGAAGTGGATGTCCTGTACGGTATTGGCGGTGCGCCGGAAGGTGTGGTTTCCGCGGCGGTCATCCGCGCGCTTGATGGCGATATGCAGGGCCGTCTGCTGGCGCGCCATCAGGTGAAAGGCGATAACGAAGAGAACCGTCGTATTGGCGAATATGAATTAAAACGCTGCCGTGGCATGGGGATTGAAGCGGGCAATGTGCTGCGTCTGGATGAAATGGCGCGCAGTGACAATGTTATTTTCGCCGCTACCGGCATTACCAAAGGCGACCTGCTGGACGGCATCACCCGTAAGGGCAATATCGCCACCACCGAAACGCTGCTGATCCGCGGCAAATCGCGCACCATTCGCCGTATTCAGTCCATTCACTATCTGGATCGTAAAGACCCGGAAGTGCAGCGTCATATACTGTAAGGGTATTTGTTCAATTGAGCTTTCCGGCCTTCACGGGCTGGAAATCTCGCACGACAGACACGAAGATAAGGCAACGCTACAGAACAGGAGAAAACCATGGCGGACTGGGTAACAGGAAAAGTCACAAAGGTGCAGTTCTGGACCGATGCGCTATTCAGCCTCACCGTTCATGCCCCCGTTCACCCCTTCACTGCCGGACAATTCGCCAAACTTGGGCTGGAAATTGACGGCGAGCGCGTCCAGCGCGCCTACTCATACGTGAACGCCCCGAGCAATCCCGATCTGGAGTTCTACCTTGTCACCGTGCCGGAAGGGAAACTTAGCCCGCGCCTGGCCGCACTCCAGCCGGGAGACGAGGTGTTACTGGTGAGCGAAGCGGCGGGTTTCTTCGTGCTGGAAGAAGTGCCGGACTGCGACACTTTGTGGATGCTGGCAACCGGCACCGCGATTGGGCCGTACTTGTCGATGTTGCAGGAAGGCAAAGATCTGGAGCGTTTCAAAAACCTGGTGCTGGTACATGCGGTGCGCTACGCGGCGGATTTAAGTTATTTACCGCTAATGCTGGAGCTGCAAAAACGCTATGAAGGGAAACTGCGGATTCAGACGGTGGTCAGCCGGGAAACCCTTTCCGGTTCGCTGACCGGGCGCGTTCCGGCGCTGATTGAAAGCGGTGCGCTGGAAGAAGCGGTCGGGCTGCCGATGGCAGCGGAGACCAGCCATGTGATGCTGTGCGGCAACCCGCAGATGGTGCGCGATACCACACAGTTACTGAAAGATACCCGCCAGATGGCGAAACATCTGCGCCGCCGCCCCGGGCATATCACCGCCGAACACTATTGGTGATCAGCGGTATTTCACATCCAGTGTCTCTTTGCCGTACTTATTTTCCCCCTGAGTGCCCACAAATGCGCCCAGGTCGATGACCATCATGACGATAATCACCACCGGGATCAGACGCCCCACCGTCCACTCCAGCGTACCGCCCAGTACCTGCCAGTTGCCCGACAGCAGCATCCACGCCAGCACCAGCAAAAAACCCCACGCGCCGTGACGCCCCCGGTCATGCAGACGTTTTACCATCACGCAGGTTGTCGGCCAGATCAGGCACACAAGGATAAATGCCGCCATCTGAAAATCGAGCATGCCGCCGTTGGCGAGCGTGAACAGCACCGTCATACTCAATAGCCAGAGGATCATCCAGACCCAAAAATCGCGACGCCCAATGCGCCCTTTAAAAGAGAACAACCACTGCTGTATGCCCATGTAAGGTTCCTTATTATCGTAGTGCCGCGTAGTTTACCCTGGCGGCGGGAGTTTTTGACAAGCCAGCCCGATATCGTTTTAATCGTGAGCAAACTCAACAGAGGGCGATGTGAATGAAAGCATGGCGTTATCCCATTTGGCTGCTCCTTTCCGCGCTGGTTTTCAGCATACCGGCTCATGCAGAAGAGCCGTCGACCGCCACCACTGCGCCCTATTTATTGCCGGGCGCGCCGACATTTGATCAGTCGATTAGTCAGTTTCGTGAGAAATTCAACACCGATAACCCGACGCTGGCGCTCAGTGAATTTCGCGCGGTGGATAGCCGGGGCGATCAGGCGAACCTGACGCGCGCAGCCACAAAAATCAATGATTACCTCTACGCCTCGACGGCGCTGGAGCGCGGTACGCTGAAAATCAAATCGATGCAGATAACCTGGCTGCCAGTGCAAGGTCCGGAGCAAAAAGCGGCGAAAGCAAAAGCTCAGGAGTATATGGCGGCGTTTATCCGCGCCTTTTCACCGACGTTAACCGCCGCACAAAGTACGCAAAAGCTGCAAAAGTTGCTGACTAACGGCAAAAACAAACCTTACTACGCCGAAACGGAAGGCGCGATTCGCTATGTGGTAGCAGACAACGGTGAAAAAGGGCTGACCTTCGCTGTTGAACCGATTAAGCTGACGCTATCTGATTCGCTGGAAGAGAACAATAAATGACAAAAAGCAAAGCCTTTCAGGGGATGAATCTCTATACTGTTTCACAGACCATGCTGCCCTGAGGGGCGGCCATATTCCTTAATTCGCCAAGCGCGTGGAGAGTAAAAATGCGACATCCTTTAGTGATGGGTAACTGGAAACTGAACGGCAGCCGCCACATGGTAAACGAACTGGTTGCAAACCTGCGTACCGAGCTGGCTGGCGTAACGGGTTGTGCTGTCTCAATCGCTCCGCCGGAAATGTACCTCGATCTGGCCAAACACGCCGCTGACGGCAGCCACATTGTACTGGGCGCGCAAAACGTTGACGTTAACCTGTCTGGCGCATTCACCGGCGAAACCTCTGCCGAAATGCTGAAAGATATTGGCGCGAAATACATCATCATCGGCCACTCTGAGCGCCGTACTTACCACAAAGAATCCGACGAGTTGATCGCGAAGAAATTCGCCGTGCTGAAAGCGCAGGGTCTGACGCCGGTTCTGTGCATCGGTGAAACCGAAGCAGAAAACGAAGCCGGTAAAACCGAAGAAGTATGCGCACGTCAGATCGACGCCGTGCTGAAAACGCAGGGTGCTGCGGCATTCGAAGGCGCGGTAATTGCCTACGAACCGGTTTGGGCTATCGGTACCGGCAAATCCGCGACCCCGGCACAGGCACAGGCTGTTCACAAATTTATCCGTGACCACATTGCAAAAGCCGACGCGAAAGTGGCTGAACAAGTGATCATTCAGTACGGCGGTTCCGTTAACGCTGGCAACGCAGCTGAGCTGTTCACCCAGCCGGATATCGACGGCGCACTGGTTGGCGGCGCATCCCTGAAAGCTGACGCTTTTGCGGTGATCGTTAAAGCGGCAGAAGCTGCAAAACAGGCGTAATTCTGTTTTACCCTCTCCCGACCCGGGAGAGGGTTTTACCTCACAATTTCCCCAGCACGCTAAACCACGCGTAATCCAGCGGTAACAACACCAGATACGTCACCACTGCCAGTGCCAGACAGAGCAGCATCCCCGATCTCGCCGGAACTTTGCCGAGCGCCATCGCCACCACAATCGGCGACGCCTGATACGGCAATAGCGGCGTGGAATATCCCAGCACCTGAATCATGATCACTGACAGCAACGGAAAACCGGTGGCGTCGGCAAAACTCTGCGCAAGCGTAGTAAACAGTGCCGGTACGCCGTTAGCGGTCATAATAAAATTCAGGGCGGTGGTAATGCCGGTCAGCGCCAGGAAACTGGTGAACGGCCGCGCCGGATCGAGCGGCATCACATGCAGCAGCGCATCACCAACGGCGCTACCGATCCCGGTTTGCGTCACCGTAATCGCCAGGCCAAGAATTCCCGCCACATAGATACAGGTGCGAATATTCACGCCGCTGGAAAATTCATCACCCGTGATAAACCCCACACGCGGCAGCAGCGTCACGCAGGCGGCAGCTAACCCCGTCCACGCAGGCCCGATGCCGTGCCAGCTTTCGGTAACCCACAACGTCAGCACCACTGCCAGCATCCACGCCAGCCGTTTTTCTGCCCGGCTCATCGGTTCAGAAGGGGCTTGCTCGCGGGGCGCACGTGGCTGACCGGGAAAAAGCCAGCAAATAAGGCCAATCAAGATCAGCCCTTTTAAAAGGCCAAGCACCGGCGTATGCAGCAGCAGATAAGGCACATAGTTAAGATGAATACCGTAAGAGCCTTCTGCCGCGCCGCTCATCACCAGGTTTGGTACGTTAGCGGGCAAAATGGTTGCCGATAACTGGAAAGTGCCAAAACCGACCGCCAGCGCCAGCCCGTACCACGAACGAGTGCCTTCGTGAATACCCGCGCGCGCCGCCATTGCCGCGACGATCGGCATCAACAGCGCTATGCGCCCCATGTTCGAAGGCATCACAAACGCCAGTGCGTAACTGAGCAGTACGACGCTTGCGACCATTTGCAGCCATGAGTCGGTCAGCTTTGCCGATAACGCTCTCGCCGCCCGATCCGCCAGCCCGGTTTTGCGTATTGCCACACCGAGCACGAACCCGCTGAACACCAGCCAGAAAGCCGATGACGCGAAGCCACCAAAGATCACCTCCGGCGGGGCAATTTTCGCCACCATCGCCGCCGTAAAAAACAGCAGCGCGGTGATAAATTCCGGCAATAACGAGGTGGCCCACAAAACAATAGTGATGCCGACAATGACAGAGGGAAGGAACAGAGGGTGAGAAAACCAGAGCGACATGCCTGTCTCCTGTAGTTTTTTTCAGCAAGTCTACGGTGACAGGCAGGCGGAGTAAACGTGAATTATGGTGGGGTTATTTCAGGATATCGCATTGATGATCCTGAATTTCCTCTGCCGATGCGCGATTAAGCGCTAACAGATTACGCTCGGTGGCCAGCAGCACAAACGAGCCATCGGCCTGCTGCGCCAGTGCCAGCGCGAAGCGGCCCATATGCGCTTTTGCTTCCGGCACTTCTTCTGCCAGCATCAAAAACGGACTGCGTTGCACCAGCTCCGCTTCCGTCACGCGGCGCGCTAAATATTGATGACCGAGCAGCCCCCCCGGAAATGCCAGCCACTGGCTGCTGATACGTGCGGCATTGTCATTCAGTTGCGTGCGCACATCAGGACGTAGGCAGGAGATATGAATATGAAAATGGTTCTGTGTGCGCCCGGAGCGTGAATTAATGGTTAAGGAGATGGCGTTGTCCGGCACCGTGCTGCCACGCAGTTTGCTCATCACATCGCGGGATTGCCACGCCTGCCAGAAGAAGTTGGGCGTTGTCGGTTGCAGCAGCAACGGGCTTTCCGTGCCGTTGATGCGGTACGTTGGCATCAGCAAAAACTGCAGCGGCCCATTGCGATCTTTCATCAGCACATAGCCGCCTTTCAGGTTCACCTGGGCGCAGGGTTTTGGCGAGTTATGCTCACGCAGGTTCGGTAAACATTGTTCGGTAACGATATGGCGCAGCGCATCCGGGTTACCGCTGTTTTTAAACCACAACCACGCTCCCGCCGCTGCCAGTAAGGCCAGCACCAACAGAACAATGACGACGCGACGCACTGTTTTCATTTTTTCCGCTTCCTTTGCTGAAAGAACCGGAATGATAGCGCAAATTGCCCGGCAAGTTGAAAATCCTGGATTTTACGCAGACAGAAAAGAAGACGCCCTCTTACGAGGGCGTTTGGGGAGATTAACGTTTACTGATTTGGTCGAACGTACCGCTGTTGGAGAAGTGCTCTTTTTGCGCCTTCGTCCAGCCACCGAACACATCATCAATGGTGAAGAGTTTCAGTTTCGGGAACGCGCTGGCGTATTTCGCCGCCACCTGCGCATCACGGGGGCGATAGAAGTTCTTCGCGGCGATTTCCTGACCTTCCGGCGAGTAGAGATATTTCAGGTAGGCTTCCGCTACTTTCTCAGTGCCTTTCTTCTCTGCCACTTTGTCGACAACGGAGACGGTCGGCTCTGCGAGAATAGATTCGCTCGGGGTGACAATTTCAAATTTGTCTTTGCCCAGTTCGTTGGTTGCCAGCAGCGCTTCGTTTTCCCACGCAATCAGTACATCACCGATACCGCGCTCAACGAAAGTATTGGTCGCACCGCGCGCACCGGAATCCAGCACTTCTACATTTTTAAATAGCGCTTTAACGAACTCCTGCGCTTTTGCCTGATCGCCGCCGTTCTGATGCAGCGCATAACCCCAGGCCGCCAGGTAGTTCCAGCGCGCACCACCGGAGCTTTTCGGGTTCGGCGTGATCACCGAAACGCCCGGTTTAATCAGGTCGTTCCAGTCATGAATCTGTTTCGGATTGCCTTTACGCACCAGGAAAACGATGGTCGAGGTGTACGGAGCGGAGTTGTCTGGCAGGCGTTTAATCCAGTTTTTATCGATACGGCCACGTTCTGCAATCGCGTCAACATCGTAGGCCAGCGCCAGAGTCACCACATCGGCGTCGATACCGTTGATAACCGATGTTGCCTGTTTGCCGGAGCCGCCATGGGACTGACGGATCACAACGTTGTCGCCAGTCTCTTGTTTCCAGTGCGCGCTGAAGGCTTTGTTGTATTGCTCATACAGCTCACGCGTTGGATCGTAAGAGACGTTTAATAACTGGATATCCTTTGCCAGAACGCTGGTGGAAGCCAGCAGTAATGTAATCCCCAAGCCCCATTTATTCATCGCCCGCTCTCTTAAAGTTATCGATTTTGATGTCGTCAGACTGCCAGAAAGGCATCCAATGATTAAAGAATAAAAAAAGATTGGCTATAACTTTGGGGAATAAATGGGGATAAAAAAACGCCCTCGCTATTGAGGGCGTTTTTGCACTTAGTAGAGTTTTTTCGCGCAGTCGAGCCAGTCGCCTTTGAACGGGCGTTTCATGTTCTCGATAGCGTCGATGATGTCGTGATGTACCATTTTTTCGTTCTGAATACCGACACAGCGACCGCCGTAGCCCTGCAACAGCAGCTCGATCGCATAAGAACCCATACGGGAGGCCAGAATGCGGTCGTAAGGTACCGGAGAGCCGCCGCGCTGAATGTGGCCAAGAACGGTAGCGCGAGTTTCACGCTGGGTTTCGCTTTCGATGTACTTCGCCAGCTCGTCGATATCGCAGATATGCTCGGTAATCGCCACGATGGCGTGTTTTTTACCTTTGGCGATACCCGCTTTGATCTCTGCTACCAGGTCTTCACGGTTGAATTCCACTTCCGGCAGTACGATAAACTCGCAACCGCCCGCAATCGCCGCTGCCAGCGTCAGGTCGCCACAGTAGCGCCCCATGACTTCAACGATGGAGATACGCTGGTGAGAAGAAGAGGTGTCACGCAGGCGGTCGATGGCTTCAACCACGGTTTGCAGCGCGGTGAAGTAACCGATGGTGTAGTCAGTACCGGCAACGTCGTTATCAATGGTGCCCGGCAGACCGATGCACGGGAAACCCATTTCAGTCAGGCGCTTAGCACCCATATAGGAACCGTCGCCGCCGATAACCACCAGCGCGTCGATACCGCGTTTTTTCATGTTCTCAATAGCCACGGCGCGGATATGCTCTTCACGGAATTCCGGGAAGCGGGCGGAGCCGAGGAATGTGCCGCCGCGGTTGATCATGTCGGACACGCTGTAGCGGTCAAGTTGGATCATGCGGTCTTCGTACAGGCCGAGGTAACCGTCATAGATACCTGCCACTTCCAGACCTTCTGTCAATGCTGCGCGGACGACACCGCGGATCGCGGCATTCATGCCTGGCGCATCACCGCCACTTGTCAACACACCGATTTTTTTAATCATGACTACCTCTGAACTTAGGAATGCAAAATAAAATTCTGTGGCCCGAAGCGACTCCCCTGTGGGAGCGAACAACTATGCTGCAAATAGTATATCAATCCCAGCTTGCTGAATTGATTCAGGTCAGACCAAATGGCGGTAATTTATACACAAAAAGTTGGTCTGGCTCACTTTTTTACAACGAAATACGAAAGCCTCTACGTGCTTATCGTCCTTGAGGTACTACCGAACAAGGATCCTGATGGATTATCACATCAGAACCCGGGAAACGTTGCAGAATCGCCTGTTCTACCTGCTCAGCAATAAGATGCGCCTGAACGAGTGGCAGGTTATCTTCCATTTCCAGATGTATTTGAATAAAGCGGGTCGGCCCTGACTGCCGCGTGCGAAGATCGTGAGCGCCGCTGACGCCCGGCCAGGAGGTGACAATGGTGAAAATTTCCTGTCGCTCTTCGTCGGGTAAGGCTCTGTCCAGCAATGCCTGAACGGCGTCATACCCCATGTGTAACGCGCTATACAAAATATAGCTGCCAATACCCAGCGCAAACAATGCATCTGCACGATGCCATCCATACCAGGAGAGACCCAGCGCGATGAGAATTGCGCCGTTCATCATAACATCAGACTGATAATGAAGCATATCCGCCCGCACCGCCTGGCTGTGGGTTTTCCGCACGACCCAGCGCTGAAAAGTGACAAGGATCACAGTACTAAACAGCGCGATCAGCGTGACCGTAATACCAATGCCAGCATCACGAAGCGGTTCAGGTTTAGCAAGGTGCTGAATACCGGTCAAAAACAGGAACAACGCCGAACCAGAAATAAACATACTTTGTGCCAGCGCCGCCAGCGATTCCGCCTTTCCGTGGCCGAAGGTATGTTCTTCATCGGCGGGTTGCAGCGAATAGCGTACCACTAACAAGTTGGTTAGCGACGCGGCAATATCCACCAGCGAATCAACCAGTGCCGCCAAAATACTGACCGAACCGGTAAACCACCACGCGAATATTTTAATTATCAACAGTGACGACGCCATGGCGGTCGCCGCAACTGCTGCCCGGGTAACCAAACGCCCATAGGATTGATTCATAAACGCTCCTGCCTGGATCCAGCAGGGATTATAACGAAAGGCAGGCAACAGCAATGGGAAAATTAAGCAGTGGAATTGCGGGCAAAAACCCCCACATCATGTGGGGGAAGACAGGGATGGGGAAAAAACTATCTCTTTAATCAACTGTAATAAATGGATTTATTGCAAAAGCTGTCTACCTGTTGACTACATGTCGACAAAGCGGCCGGGCATCTGCCCGGTGGTCTGTTTAAAAATCTGCGCAAATTATTTCCAGCCGCAGGCTTCCTGAAGCGGCTTAATGGCTTGCGGCAGACCGGCAAGATCAAACGTTGCGCTCACCGTGTTTTCACCATATGGAGTGACCTGAAGAAATAAGCGGGTAGATGTTGCGAGCTCTTTGGCAAGCTCGATCGTGTTGCCCCGGTAAAAGGCTGCCTTGTTGTCAGCAGAGATCCCCCATGAATTGGTTTGTGCTTTCGCTTTATCCAACCTGTACAGTACCTCTGTATCCCCCATACCGAGATATACGCCCCAATTGATAAATAGCTCGGTTTTATTCTCCCGGCATATAACATACAAACCCGGTGTAACCGTCTCGCCAAATTGTGAGCGAATTGGCTGATTAGCAGACAAGCTGAGAGTGACGTTTTTTGAATCATCGACCGGTGATAGTTCTGAATCTATCTGCCATTTTCCGGCGCCTTCCGCTGTTTTATTATGAGCAGTTGCCGCAGGTGGCATAATTCTATCGTAACAAGCCAGACGCCTGTCACTGTTTGTTTCAGACTGGCACGTTGTCAGACCTTCCTTATCAATATTATCCGCAGCATATATTTCCGAAAAAGCCGAAAACAAAAACACCATGAATATAATTATTTTATTCATAATGTATTCCTTATGCTTTCGGTCTGGTCAGAAAAACAATCATGCCGATAATAATATCGCCGATAACCCATATCACCCCCAGGAGCATCACGCCGATGCCCGCGCCAATCGTCGCGCCTGCACGTTCCGCTTCTGTCGTTGCGGCATCGATCACTTCACCACTCCCACCCGCACCGGCAAATAGGCAATAAATCATAAATATGTTGAATATAATAAATATCCATTTTACCGCTTTCCCGAATAATGTTCGTTTCGGTTTTCTTATTTGCTGCCCGCAGGATGGACATTTTAATGCGGAATCACTGACTTCTTTTCCACATTCCGGGCAATGAATTAACGCCATTTTATTTCTCTCCATAGAAATAGTTATTTAACCGGCGTAAAACATAGCAGGTGAAAAAGTTTCGATAAATAAAAAACCCGCCGAAAGGCGGGTTATTTTTATAGCACTAACGATATCTGATCGTCCCCCTTGTGACTTCGCGGGAAAACATCCGGAACCATCGCGCCGGGTACGGTTCTGACTTCATTTAGCGGGCCATCAATATGGGTCATGCTTGTGAAGCAGTAACCGCACGTCAGATTCTGGCACTGGTGATAGCTGCGCCGCACTAATGGGCTTAGTTCGGTGCTGGTTCGGGTCTTTGCCGCTGCGCGGCAACGAGGGCAGCGTAATGCCATACGTGCGCCTCCTTTCTTGCGGGTTAATATCGCCGCAAGTATAACGTCTACGCTGTTGAATCGTCACTTTCTGCCGCCCCGTCGGCGCTCTTCACTTCCGGCGCTGGCGATGTGGTAAACCCGCTGCTGCCCATATAATGAACGCCACGCGTAATCGTCCAGTTCCCGCTGTCGATCAGGGCCTTAAATCCGCTTTTGCCGGCCGCCAAGCACAGTAAACCGGCGTTTACGATGTGCCGGTTCCTTAATGAATACGCACTGTCGCGGGCACTCTGCGAATGCCCGCTGCACTGGTTATTCAATTGTTTCCAGGATCATATACACCGTTTCTTTGCTTACCCCTGCCGGGAAACCGAAGTTTTTAATAAGCAGCGGCAGGTTATCCATCGCTTCCTGATAGTCGAGAAAGCGTGTCGCGCTTGGCCCGGCGGTTACAACGTAGGTGTCTTTTACTACTTTACTGATTTGTGCTTTTTCCATGATGTTTCCTCACTTTTTGACCGTCTTCACGCCGGTCACTGCGTCATATGTCCGTTCACAACTGCGCCCGGCGGTGTAAGCCCGGTCAGCCTCTTTTGCATACTCTCCCGCTGCCGCGTCAGATTCGCGGAGCAAGTCGGCAAGCAATATGCCGGCCTTTTCCCTTGCCGCGCGTTCTGCTGCAAGTGCGGATAGTTTGCCGGTTTCACTTCTGGCGAGGCTGTTTCGAAGTTCGGCGACTGATTTGTGCAGCTTGTCGCCAGCACGCTTAGCAGCATCAGCATCGGCCTGCGCACTTGCCCGTTCCTCATCGGCTCGTTTCCTTTCCGCATCGGCTGCGCGCTGTCGCCGGTGCTCTTCTGCTCTTTCCTGCGCCTGCCGTTGCGCCAGCGCGTTTGCGTCATCCCGATCGCGCTGCGCCCACTTTATCCGCCAGGCGTTATTTGCCTGCATTGCCCCGTGGTGATCTCCCGCCCAGAACAGCGCGATACTTATCAGCACCGTGATGACCTTCAGCCAGTATTGACCGATAAACGACACCATCAGGCCGGGTAACTCGCGTGTGGCAACTGAAAGTGCGGGCCGTCTTTTAGCGTCTGCCAGTCGCCGCCCCACTCGACCGGGATGCCCATTGCTTCGCTTGCCTGCTTAAAGGCGGCGGCGATCGCCTCATAGTATTTCCACTCCCAGGAGCCAGCGTTTGTCGGGTATGCAAACACGTCGATCGCATGACCAGTGATATGCCTGCTTTTCATGGTCTGGCTTGCGCCGCTGGCTACCAGTTGCTTTTGACGCGCCAGGGTTCGCAGCCCTTCGGTCACGCCAAAATCGACCGGCGAAAGCTGCAGCGCTGCCCGCGCCAGCCGCGCCAGATCGGGGTGCACGCCGCGCAGGTTGCTATCGCTGCGCTGGCTGAATGAAAAGTTATTCCCCACTTTTTACTCTCCGATTCCGGCTATCGACGAAACTGGTAATTTTGTCCCGAATTTTTTCCGCGCCCATAAATCCTACGGATGCGCCAACGAGTGTTGCGGAGGTGATCGGCAGGCCAAAGAAATCCAGAGACGTGGCCAGAACCGCCGTCATGACGCCGCAGGCCAGTGCGCCCGTGACGGTCTTCACAACTGGCTGGCCGTCATAAAGGCTCATCAGCGAAGAGAGGCTGACAGCGGCCAAAACCGCATAAATAATGGGCAGATGGGTAGCGATCCATTTCACTGTATTTTTCTCGCTGTTTGAATTGTTCATATCGCGCTGAGTCCCACAGTTGCACAATCTCTCGCTGCGCTGGCGGCCGGATATCAGGCAGATAAACCAACGCTCCTGCCTGTAATTCAGTTGCAGCCGAAATCCCTTTATTTACGTCTCACACCGCCTCAGTTACGCGCGCCAATCTGGTCGAGGGGGCATTTTGTTGCGTCCCGACCGCCACGCGGAAAAATTCATCACTGGCATGTGACAAAGCGCCGGTGATAAGCGGTTGATATTAACCAGTTGGCTTATCATCCCCCCCGATGGCCGCCCGGCGCAAAGCGTTGCTTTTGTCAGAGGCGTGCCACAATCACAGCCGGGATGGTTGTACCTGCGGGCGCGTTAGTCTGCCGCCAGGAATATCGTCGGAGACCTCAGTATCCGCGCAAAATCAGGTAGATAGCGTCATTCAGATTTCGAAAAAATCGGGGTGGGCATCAACCCGATCTATCGCTGGCGACGTCGCTCTGAGTGGGAACGGGCGCGCGTTCGCACGCTTGTGCAGTATCCTCGCCAGGTCGGAAAGCCGGAGAAGATGCCATGTGAGTGCGCGACATTGACCTGCTGGCTGCTGACCGCATCCCGCCGGTGCTGTAGGCCGTCATGCCATGTAATGTCGGCGGGTTCGGCGACTCGGAGAAGGCCGCGAAAGTATTTTTCATCAATGAAATGTCGTTTGTTATGGAAACGCTGAAGGAGTTAAACACCTGGCTGGGGATCGATGTGGTGCGCTTTAATAAATATGCGATGCTGAATATCGGCCCGGAGGGGGGAGGCTAATGCGCGTGAGCGGTCGTAGCCCATACGCAGAAGTCCCGCTTTTTTGTGCAAACTTGCAGAACACGGCTGGCCACACCACATCTGGGCTTATCAGGCAAAAACAGTTTCAAAAAAATTGTGCAAATTTGAGCACTATTGTGCAACTAAAGCAGGGGAGATGAGGGGAAGAAAAGCCGCTCAATTGACAGGAACAGCCTAAGAGATTGGATCACATGTATGCTGCCCGAACCGGAAGCCTGTCTTTGAAAGCCAGATAGTCATAAACAGGCCTGGTGAATGAAAGTAGACACCCACAAACATCATCGTGCTGTGCTGAACGCATCGCAAGTTTCAACATTGAATCTGGTTTCGGATTTTCCTGTAGTTGCTTATAAACTGCATCAAAACCCAACATTCTTACAGATAAAAGCAAAGCGCTTTCAAAAGTCACGACACTATTAATCAAGCGAGAATGCACTGTTGCAATGATAGTTTGGTTGTCCATTACAGCCTGCAAACAACGCTTATCTCCAGTCATGAAGAGGGAGCCTGGGTTTTCCATACAGGAGGCTAAAAGCAATTGCTCACCAATATCAATGTGAGGAACTTTCCCAAGTTCGTTGAATAATTGCTCATTTGTGACCTCTGGTATTTCCTGCACACGATCAAGGAAGTCAGAGACTTTTCTGTAAACCGTATCATTACCACATAGCTTCAACGCTTTTTCAGGTTTACGAGGGGATAACAACTTAAACCGTGCGGAGGGGCTAACAAAAATATCGTGCTCATTTTCATCAAGTATTTCAGGCAGATGCTTAAGCAAATCACACTGCGCAAGTTTCAAAATGACATCATTGTCTGATAAAACGATCACTACTTATGCCCCACAGAGTGCAGTCAGTAACTCCAAATCATCATCATTAATGGAATCCAGATCGATATCTTCCATAAGCAGCCTTTGAACGATTTCTTGATCCACTGGATTGCCCTTGCAAAGGTACTTAAGGGCATTCGTTGCAACACCCCAATGTTTCAGGCTAAATCCATAGTTCAAAACAACATGTGTCGGGTCTATGGAATTCTCTTCACCATAGGCTTTTGCAGCACGGGCAAGACGTTCAGCAGTCAAATACCGCCCTTTTGGCACAATCCTCAAAGATTCTTTTCCTGCCATCAAACCAAAGGCGTAGCTGTTAGCTTCTCCTTCAAGATCAGTCGTGGCTCCAGAATCAATTTTCCTGTCAACAAACACACCTTCGGCGCTGGCCTTCAGATGCCCTTTTGCTATGTGCCCCAGTTCATGGGCAAGGTCGAAAAACATAAAACCGTATTTTTTAGCCTGGGTAAGAATAATGACCGGACGACCGGCACACATAAGCGCCATGCCTGCCATTTTGCAGGCTTTCTGCGGGAAGTTCTTAATGTAGACGACAGGAATACCTGACATGTGGCAGAACCTAACCAAAGCAGGCAGCGTCACGTAAGGTGATGTTTTTAACAACTGCGCGCGTACCGAAGTCCAATCCAAATCAACATCAGGATCGTAATCTATACCGAAGTTACTCGAAACAATTCGTGCTGCTGAATAGGCGATAGCAGTCGCCACAGTGAGATCATCTTCACCCAGATCTACACGATGCTTAAAACGATGATGCCCATCGAAACAGAAACTAACAGAACCTGAATCATCCTTGAGGCTTTCTGGCGCAAGGCTAAAGATACGAGCTAAATGCAGGCTAGCATACTGCTTACCAGCCGGAGTTTCAGCCAAGCTATCATCCCACCACTCTGGTAGTAATGTTTTTATGTAAGCCTGGTTAAAACCAGCATTGCTTATCTTTTCATATATACGACTCATTGGCTTTTGAATAGTCATGAGAGCCTCCGAAGCATTCCACGCTGTATGTAGCAGCAACCTTATTATTTATTAGTTATGACACAAAAACGCGCACACTATAAGCAGAAAACGGCGAAACTCATAACGATTTCGGTTGTGTCTTCAAGGTGCTATATCGACTTAGAGCGGCTTATATCGGCTTAGTTCTGCGAAATTTAGCCTTCATCCTGCTGATCAGGCTGCTGGTCTGCTGCTTTGTCGCCATCACCCACGCCGGTGATTTATCTTCACCGCGCCGGCATGAAACCAGGCGCCCGTCCACCACGCTGTAAACCAGATCACCGCAGGCGATAGCCGCGCCAGCCATCACCGATTTCACCAGCGCCGGGCTGCTCTCCAGCCCTTTGGCCGCCAGCAATTCCGCGATAATCGTTTCGCGTCCTTCTAATATCGGCGGCGGTGTCGGCGTTCCCCGTTTCCCCCTTTTCCGCTTAACGTCACTGGTTAAACGTTGCGCAATTTCCCGCTTCTCTTTGCGCGTCAGCGCATCAACATTCACCGTCGCGCCATCGTAAGCTGACACCGCTATTTCTGCCGGTGCCGCTGCGTCGCTGTCGGCATGTAAATCTCCGTCAAACCCTTGCGCGGCCTGCCGCGTACAGTTATTGACAGAACTCCGAGGGGCGGCGCTGCCGCCTGAAAAGCCCAACTTTTCGCCAGTGTCGTCGGCCTTCAGCTTCGGCACGATTTTGTAAGCGCTGGTGCGGGTAAAAATTAAAGAATCTTTTCCCGCCTGCGGCGAATAGACGCCGGAGATCCGCGACACGTCATCGCCGAAGTCATTGCCGTTTTCCGTGGTTTCATAACTCAGGCGCACGCGCAGCGCGTCGCGGGTGACCAGCGGTCCGCCCTGCGCCGTGATATACCCGGCCCAGTCGCCGCTATCGGCCGCAACGTGGGCCGGTGAAATGTCCGGGTGAAGCGTGAGATCGCGATCGCGCAGGCGGCGAAGCTCGCGATACACCGTGACCGGCGCGCCGCCGATTTGCTGAAACTGGCGAATCGCCCAGCGTGAAGCCCAGGCGCTGACGCGGCGTGACATCGCTTTCAGGTCTTCGCCGGTTTCATCGTCCTTCTCATCGTCCAGCGCGAAGCCATCGATATTCTTTGCAATGTATTTGGCTATGTAGCCCGTCGCGCCGCCGCGCGCGTTGTCGATCGGCACGACTTTAAAGCGGTTCTCTTCTGCGCCCGGCTCGTTGCCGTCTTCCTCCAGCGCGTACTGGCGGAAAGTGGCGCGCGCCAGCCCGACGTGATCGGGGCGCATGAACAGCAATAAGTGCCAGTGTGGTGTCGCGTCGTGGTGCGGTTCCGCAACACGGAAACCGAAAACGCGAATGCCGTGGCGCTTCCACGCGGCGCGCACTTTCGCCCACACGTTGCAAAGGTATTTCTGGGTTTTCCGTGGTGATGCGCCGGTGTATTTGTTGTTGCGCTTGCCGTCATGCTGCATCGCGTGAAACTTTGACGGCGCGGTTAACGTATAGAAATCACCAGCCAGCCCTTGTAGCTGCGCCAGATCTTCAAACCCGCGCATTCTGGTCATCAGTTCCCGGCGGCGGTTCGCCGGGTTCGCCACGCTCCCGGCAACTTTATCGATCAGGGATGTGCGTTCGCCGGTGTCCTGGTCTTCCAGCTCCATCGCTTGCAAAAATCTGGTGTTCGCCTTTTTTTGCGCGTGCCACTCGCTGACGCACGGCGCGCTGGCATATGGCGTGGATTTTTTCTGCACGTAACCGGCGGCGATCAGCAAATGTTCGCGCCAGCGCGCGTGAATACGGCGCAGGCGGTTGAGCCACCATTTGGGCGACTCAAGACGCAGCACAATGCGTAATGCGTCTTCCGCTTCCAGCTCTTCTTTGCAGTAAGCAGACCATCCGGGGATCGGCGTATTCAGATGACGCGCCAGCGAAGCAATGCGGCCATAACCGGAAAGCGCAGCGAACGCCGGGTCACCAGTGCGGGAAAGCTGGTAATTCGACTCGCGTATAAACTCGCTGGTAAAGATATCGACAAGCGTATACGCGAGGCGTTTTAGCTCTTTTTTCCTCGCCCATAACAACCGCAAAAGCTGCTCGTGCACCGGCAGCAGTGCGCCGGGTGTTACGCCCACCGGCAAATAACGTTCGTTAACGGTGTCGATACGGGAAAGGATGTGGCGTTCGAAGATGTTAATCAGCCAGCGGTCGCCAGCCCGGCGATCGCGCGCGTCCAGCGTTTCCAGCTTGCGGGCATAGTGGTGGCGGAGGTACTGCGGCAAAGCCGCCAGGCGGCGGCGCAGGAATTTGCAGCGATCGGGCTTTTCGTCTTCTTCGGCAAGATCGGCAAAGGTGAGCTGTTTTCGCGTGCCGTTGGGGGTGAGATAGCCGAAGCCATCACGCCTGGTGTCTGTTTCCCGCCCTACCGCTGGCCGTGGCTGATTCCACGCGTAAGCGTAACGGGTAGCGTCTTCCGCACTACCCGGAAACGGCGGCGGATCAGATGGCGCGTAACGCCCGCGATTTACTGCGGTCACGACTAATCAGCCTTATTCTGAAGACTCAGCAGCGCGGCATCGAATTTGTCAGCGTCCATCCACACAATGACCGCGGTTTTTTTCAGGCGGCCATAGAGATCCCCCGGCCTGATGCCGGTGGCGACGAATTTCACTTCAGTGTCACCGTTGCGTTTTTTCGCGGCACCAGTTACAGACTGGTGAAGCGTCTGAAACGACAAATTTTCATCACCGATTTCGTTTAAAAGCTCGGTTAATCCGGCCATCAAAAACCTCCTTGTTATCCATCACGCCGCTCACTTCCCCGGCTTTTTTGCGCATCTCTTCTGCCCGCGCCGGCAGATCGCTGCACGCTGATGTAATGCAGCAAGCAGGCTTACGCACCCGGATCATTCACCGGCACGCGCAGGCGCTCTTCGCCGTCATCCCCGATGGCCAAAATAAAAAACGCGGTTGTTTAACGTGTTCCGTGTTGATAAATCATCCTTTGAAATGTTTGCGGTACTCTTCGTAAATGCCCTGGCACGTCACGCACATGACAACACCGGGAACCGCTACGCGGCGCGTTGCCGGTATGGAACCGCCGCCGCATTCGCACATAACACGGGACGCGGCCACCGGGCGGCGGCGGGCTATGATGATTTGCCGCTCCCGCACTTCCTGCCCGCGTTGTTGCACTAAGTCGATGGCGTCCGGCATGGTCAGCCCCTGTGTTTTTCCATCCAGCAGATCAGCGCGATGCTGATGCCGCACAGGAGCACGCCAGCCAGCAAAACGGCGATTTCCATCAGATCGGCTCCCTGACTTCGTTGCGGATAGCCTCAGCCGTGGCGCGCAGCAGCTCAGCGGCTTCTGTGCTGTTCAGCGCGCTGTCGCTGGTATGCGTTGCAAGAAGCGCCAGCGAGTTGGCAGTCACATCGCCGCAGCGCAGGCGCTCTTCTTTGCGTGTGCGCTCCGGCAGGCGGCTGAGGGATGGGCTCGCCACCTGAAATTTCCGCTTTTCGCTATTTCTCATTTGCATGTCGTCATGCTCCATATGGCGAGGAAGGCGCGGCAGCGCGTTGCAACTGGTTGCTGATGCGTGTGCGGGTTGCGTCGATAAATTCCATGACGGCGGGATCGGTGGCTTTAAAAGTCACTTCGCCATCGTGCCGGGTTTTGATGGTCATCCCCTCTTCGACGATGGCCGGAATTAATTTATGCAAAATAAAATTAAGCTGGTCGCGTTTTGACAGTACGGTCACGGTGCATCCCTCTTAATCAGATGAGTTTAACCGCCGTCATATTTAAAAATGACGGAAATACAAAAATGATGTTTAAAAACTGAATGGGTTAGATCGCCTTTTTAAATAATTCGAGCAGCGTGCGTAAAGCCCCCTTTTTTATTTTTCCGGCATAAATAAACGGCTTATTCCTTTCCTTGATAAATTGCACGCGCGTCGGTTCGGGTTTAAAAAATCTTCCGTCTGGCGTTTCAATCCAGCCGCGTGAGTTTTTGAAGTGCGTCACTTTGCAGCCGTGGCGCAGCAGGCTTGCCATCGACGGGCATTCACTTTGCATAGCTGCCACCCCGGCAAATGTTATCAACGGTTCTGATCGCGTCGGCAAGCGCGAAATCACGTCCGTAGTGATTCCCGCCGCTGGAAATAGTGTAAGACGCTCTCTGCGTGAAAGGATTGCGCGGGCATTCCTGAATTGTGAACCCGCGATATAAATAAGCGTGGCGACCTAACTTAATTAACTTAGAAGATATAGTCATTCCTATCTCCCCTTTTTTAATTGCTGACTATCAACATCGTGTGAAATAGATTTAATTTCTTTATTGATAATTTTTTTATTCGTCATTATAAATTCACCGCGTTCGGTTTTAATAACGAGCCCTTTTTGCATATCGACTAAATAATTATTTTCGATATTTCCCGGATGGTGAAGCCGGTGACGTCCGTAAAACGTTGCCCGCTGCCCGGTGGAAAGCTGAGGTGATAATAAAAGGCACATAGCTAACCCTCACAGACCGATCCAGAGCAGCCAGGCGTCGCGCTGTTCTTTGGGGCGGTTGTAGAAAGCGTCACGCATTGCGCGGTTGAACTCCGGCAGGTATACCCAGTTTTCTGCGCGTCCTGTTAGCGCGTCCGGGTTCTTCATTGGAATGACCGGCAACTTTCCTTCGCCAACCATATTGGTCACAGCCTTGGCCGTCTTGCCGATCATTTCTGCAAATTTTGCGGCGGGTACTGCATCAATCGGATGTTTAAGCTGAATGTAACTCTCCTGATGTTCCCTCTGCATGTGCAATAATCTCCTTTGGTGTTCGGCGGCTTACAACTCGTTCAGGGGTACTGTGCGCGCCGTTTGCTTGTTTCAATGGTATCAATTGAGACCCAACAAGGAGAAGCATATGGTATCAAATGAGACCCAGTCAACTGCTATTGGGCAAAAAATTCGTGCGATAAGGGATGCAGAAGGTTTATCGAGGACGCAATTCTTTGAATTGACAGGTATTCCTTCAGGCACGCAAAAACACTATGAAATGGGAAGGAGAGAGGGAGTCGGCAGCGAGATATTATTGAAAATCACACAACATCCTCGCTTTGCAAAATATACGCTCTGGTTAATGACTGATACCACCATACCTGAAGCCGGACAGATTGAACCGGTTCTCTCCCCTGATGGGCAAAGCAGAGAAATTTCTCACCGCTCAGGCCGCAAGACTGGTTAACACTTCATTACGCATTCATCGAATGGATAGAAAGCCATTCGATCTGTAGCAGTACCGGAGGGCTTCGCTATGTCGATTAAGAAGCTCGAAGGTGGTCAATATCAGGTAGACATTTGGCCTCGCGGGCGCAACGGAAAGCGCATCCGCAGGCGGTTTGAGAAGAAACACGAGGCCGTGCTTTTTGCGCGTTACGTGATGGCTAACGCGGATAAAAAAGAGTGGCTGGGCGCGAACGTAGATCGCCGGACATTAGGCGAATTGCTTGATGCATGGTGGTTGCTGTACGGGCAGGCGCAGGAAAATGGCGAAATTGAAAAACGGCATTTGCTGAAAACGATAACCGCGCTCGGTGATCCAGCGGTTAACCGTCTCAGCAAGCGCACGCTGGCGCAGCATCGCGGCTTACGCCTGGCGGACGGCATTAGCGCGTCCACGATCAATCGCGACATGTACCGCCTTTCCGGCATGTTTAGCGCGTTGATAAAGCTGGAAGAGTTCAGGCAAGAAAACCCCCTCAAAGGCCTTGAACCGCTGAAAGAAACCCCGGCGGCCATGACCTATCTAACCAAACCTGAGATCGGCCAGTTGCTTGACACGCTCACCGGCGACGAGCGCCGCGTTGCATTGCTTTGCCTGAGTACCGGCGCGCGCTGGGGTGAAGGCAGCACGCTACGCGCTGAACAGATTATTCACGGTCGCGTGACATTCCTGAAAACCAAAAACGGGAAAAACCGCACGGTTCCCATATCGGCAGCGCTGGAAAAGGAGATCAGGACCCGGGAAACCGGGCCATTGTTCAAAGTCGATTATGAAAACTTCTGCGAACGGCTGCGGCAGGTGAAACCAGACTTGCCGCGCGGGCAGGCAACGCATGTGCTACGGCACACGTTCGCCAGCTGGTTTATGATGAACGGCGGGAACATCATCGCGTTACAGCAGATCCTTGGCCATGCGAGCATTCAGCAAACGATGGTTTATGCTCATCTCGCGCCGGATTATCTGCAACATGCGGTGACGTTAAACCCGCTTGGCGGTGGGGTCGCGGTGTGACAATGTTGTCTACGTTTTGTCTACGCCGTTGAAGTCAGTAATCCGTTGTAGCCGCTTAATGCGGTTGCAGCGGGTACTGATTTAGAAGGGGTTTCCCGAAATACCTGACAAAAAAACCCCCACATCATGTGGGGGAAGACAGGGATGGTGTCTATGGCAAGGAAAACAGGGTTTGTTACTGGTAATGCCGGGTACTACTGCTACTCATAACCATCGACGGAGAACTTTGTTGCATCTGCGCCACTTCGCGCAGTTGCGTCATCCGTTGCTGGTGTTTCTGGTTTAAAACCGCTTGCTGCTCCGGCGTCAGCAGGTTGTACATCTGGTTGCGGACTTTCGCCATTTCAACCTGACGAGCGACTTGCTCCTGCGCCATTTTTTCTGCCTGAGCGCGCACAGCGTTTTCATCAAAATTTTCTGCGGTGACAAGGCGATGCATTGTCTCCATTTCGCTAACATTAACAGGGGGCTGGTCGTGCCGCGCCTGTCTCATTAAATCCCGCATCTGCTGACGCTGATGTTCGGTTAAATTAATACCGTCGAACATATGGCTCTGAACACTACGCTGTGCAAACCCATCAATCGGGTGCCAGTTATCGCCTGTTACGACGTCAGCAGCCTGGCTAACGGTGCTAAACGCCAGCGTTGAGGCCATGACGGCAGCGGTAACGATGCGCATCATTTACTCCAGTAACCTTTTCGTCTCACGATTCAACGATAATCAGTCTACGATTCAGGCTGCAAACATGCGTCAGGGGGTGTAAAACAACGTAAAGTCATGGATTAGCAAGTCTCGATGACGTAATTTCTGCCTCGGAGGTATTTAAACAATGAATAAAATCCTTTTAGTAGATGATGACCGAGAGCTTACTTCCTTGTTAAAGGAGCTACTCGACATGGAAGGTTTCAATGTGCTCGTTGCCCATGACGGGGAGCAGGCGCTCGACCTCCTCGACGACAGCATCGACCTGCTTTTGCTTGATGTCATGATGCCGAAGAAAAACGGCATCGACACACTTAAAGAGCTACGCCAGACACACCAGACACCGGTCATTATGCTGACCGCGCGCGGCAGCGAACTCGATCGCGTTCTTGGCCTTGAGCTGGGCGCGGATGACTATTTGCCAAAACCGTTTAACGATCGTGAATTAGTCGCGCGTATTCGCGCAATCTTGCGCCGCTCGCACTGGAGCGAACAGCAGCAAAGCACCGATAACGGCTCGCCTACCCTTGAAGTGGACGCGCTGAGTCTTAATCCGGGTCGTCAGGAAGCCAGCTTTGAAGGCCAGGCGCTGGAACTGACCGGCACCGAATTCACCCTGCTGTACTTGCTGGCTCAACATTTAGGTCAGGTAGTATCGCGTGAACATCTGAGCCAGGAAGTGCTGGGTAAACGTTTAACGCCGTTCGACCGCGCTATTGATATGCACATTTCCAATCTGCGCCGCAAACTGCCGGAGCGTAAAGATGGGCATCCGTGGTTTAAAACCCTGCGCGGCCGCGGTTATCTGATGGTGTCCGCTTCATGATAGGAAGTTTGACCGCCCGCATCTTTGCCATTTTCTGGTTAACGCTGGCGCTGGTATTGATGCTGGTGTTGATGGTGCCGAAGCTGGACTCCCGTCAGATGACGGAGTTGCTGGACAGCGAGCAGCGCCAGGGCGTGATGATTGAACAGCATGTTGAAGCGGAACTGTCGAACGACCCGCCGAACGACCTGATGTGGTGGCGCAGGCTTTTCCGCGCCATCGACAAATGGGCGCCGCCGGGTCAACGTCTGCTGCTGGTGACCAGCGAAGGGCGCGTCATTGGCGCCGAACGCAACGAGATGCAGATCATCCGTAACTTCATCGGCCAGGCGGACAACTCCGACCATCCGCAGAAGAAAAAATATGGCCGGGTCGAAATGGTAGGGCCCTTCTCCGTGCGTGACGGGGAAGACAATTACCAGCTCTATCTGATTCGTCCCGCCAGCAGTTCGCAATCTGACTTTATCAACCTGTTGTTTGACCGCCCGTTATTGTTGCTGATTGTCACCATGCTGATCAGCTCGCCGCTGCTGTTGTGGCTGGCGTGGAGCCTGGCGAAACCGGCGCGTAAGTTGAAAAATGCGGCGGATGAAGTGGCGCAAGGCAACTTGCGGCAGCATCCGGAACTGGAATCCGGGCCGCAGGAGTTTCTGGCCGCCGGCGCCAGTTTCAACCAGATGGTGACGGCGCTCGAACGCATGATGACCGCGCAGCAGCGCCTGCTTTCCGACATCTCGCACGAACTGCGTACACCGCTCACACGCTTACAGCTCGGCACCGCCCTGCTGCGTCGCCGCAGCGGTGAAAGCAAAGAGCTGGAGCGTATTGAAACCGAAGCGCAGCGGCTGGACAGCATGATCAACGATCTGCTGGTAATGTCGCGCAATCAGCAGAAAAACGCGCTGGTCAGCGAAACGGTGAAAGCCAATCAAATGTGGAATGAGGTGCTGGATAACGCAGCGTTTGAAGCGGAGCAGATGGGTAAATCCCTGACCGTCAACTTCCCGCCGGGCCCGTGGCCGCTGTACGGTAACCCGAGCGCGCTGGAAAGTGCGGTCGAAAACATCGTGCGCAATGCGCTGCGCTACTCACACAGCAAAATCGAAGTCAGTTTCGCGGTGGATAAAGACGGCATAACCATTAACGTGGACGATGACGGCCCCGGCGTCAGCCCGGAAGACAGGGAACAGATTTTCCGCCCGTTCTACCGTACCGACGAAGCGCGCGATCGCGAGTCCGGCGGCACGGGCCTTGGCCTGGCGATTGTCGAAACCGCTATTCAGCAGCATCGCGGCTGGGTAAAAGCAGACGACAGCCCGCTCGGCGGGTTACGCCTGACGATATGGCTGCCGTTATATAAACGCGCTTAATAACTCGCCCTCTCCGCTCACCGGAGGGGGCGTTTTAATTCCCCAACAACCTGCGTGAATTATCTTCAATCTTGCCGCTCAAACGCCGCTTTTGCATCGTACGTGTCCAGCTCGCCGACACCCCGGCGGCCGACAGCAAGCGATGATATTGCTCATCATCAAACGGCTGAAACCAGGCTATCGCCGCCGCGTCATAGACGCTGACATCGCTCACACGTGAAACCAGCTCCAGCGGCGCTTCCGCCGATACATTGCCGCCCGCAATCACCCGATAAAGCCAGCCAGTACGGCCGCTGGACTGCATCTGCGTTGACATGTCGCTGATGCCAAAGTGGAAATTGAGTTTGAAACAGGGCGAACGCGGTTGCGTCACCTGGATCAGCGCGTCGCCCCAGCGAAAAATATCGCCGATAAAGACGTTTTTTTCTGTCAGACCGCTGGTGGAAAGATTCTCGCCAAATGCGGGCGCGCAAAATAAGGCCGCCTGCTGCGGAAACATCTGCGCCCAGTGAGCATAGTGTTCTCGCGGGTAGTGGCACAATGCGCGATCTGTCCCGCCATGGTAACTTTTCTCCGCCTGCTCGTCCCCGGCGATACCGGTTTCGGTTAGCGTGAGTTCGCCTTCAACCTGCAATTTTGCGATGGCGCTCGGTCGGCTGCCCTGATAATCCCTTATTTTTCCTACAAATACTTCAACCGGATGTTGCATATTCCCTCCAACAGGCTTCGTTCATCACGGTATTACACCACAATTGAGCTCAGACCAAACCTGCAAAAATGAGACATTCATGCACATGCGCGCCGCTGTGCCGTGCTATCACTTACCTTACGCTTTTGAAACATGATTTCATTAATCGAGGAGGCAGTGACGTGACGCAAAAAACCCCCTTTTCCGGCGTCTGGTGTCCTTCCATCACGCCGATGGACAGTGAAGGCAACATCGATCTCAATGGATTAAAACAGCATCTTACCCGCCTGACGGCGGCGAAAATCGACGTGGTATTGCTGATGGGCAGTATCGGCGAGTTCGCCTCCTTCACACTGGATGAACGAATAATGTTGATCCGTGAAGCGCGCGGAATGTCGCCCATTTCGATGGTGGCTAACGTCTCTTCCACCTGTTTTAACTACATCCTGTGGATGGCTGATGAAGCCTACCGCACCGGCTATGAAGCCGTGATGGTGCTGCCGCCTTATTACTATGGGCAAACCAGCAACCAGCTTTTAAGCTACTTTCGCGCGCTGGGCAAAGCCATCAGCGGCAAATGGTTTGCCTATAACTTCCCGGCGCGCACCGGCTGTGATTTAACACCCGAGCTGGTCGCGGCGCTGACCGCCGAATTCCCCGATTTTGCCGGCATTAAAGACACCGTTGATTGCCAGTCGCACACCCGCAATATGATTCTGGCAACCAGGAACGTGCGCGATGATTTCTCAGTGTTGTGCGGTTACGACGAGTATTTCATTCCTACTTTGCTGGCGGGCGGCGCTGGCGTGATTTCGGGCTTAAACAACGTGATGCCGGAGCTGTTTGTTAAAGCGCGGGAGGCGTGGCGACAAAGTGATTTGGCAACCCTGCATCAGGTGCAGCAAGAGATCGGCAAATTTATGGCCATCTACAGCATCGGCGACGATTTTGTTACCACCATCAAAACCGTGGTCTCGCGCAAGTTTGGTTACTGCACCCCCGTCGCCCGTAACTTCGGCGGTGCCCTCACTGAAGATCAGTGCAACATTATCGACACCGTTTTTGCTATCCGCTAATGCAAAAGCCGACCTGTAAAGGTCGGCCTCATTTCGTTATTTCACCGTGTTGCGTAGCGACATGTCCGCTTCCGCCCCTTTCACTTTTCGTGACCAGACAGACGTCAAAATCGGCACCAGGATCGAGGTAACGATCACCGATGTCGCCACCAGCGCCGTCGCCGCCGGTGCCATCGCTTTGAAGTCCGGCACCATTTCAGCAATCAGCACCGGCGTTGCCACCGCAGCGCCAGCCGAACTGGAAGCCGCCAGACCCGCAGTTCCGTCACCACCGCCAATCAGTTTGTCGGCAATAATCAGCGGGATGCCGGTTATCACAATCACCGCGACGCCCAGCAAAATCCCCAGCAGCCCGGTTTGCGCAATCACGCTTAAATCGATGGTGTTGCCAAGCGCGAAAGCGAAGAACGGAATCAACCGCGATGCGATAGCCGCCACCACCCAGGCGATCACGATTTTCGTCACCACCAGCGTGCCGGATTTGCGCAGCACCGTACCGGTCGCGCTCAGTTTGATCGACGCGCCCATGCAAAAAAACCACACCGCAAGGATCGGCACCGTGCCGGTAATCATGCCGTTAGTGAATGAACCGAAGTATTTCCCTGCGCCGGGCGCAAAAGTGTGGCACAGAGCACCGATGAACAATGGAACCAGCATCATCCCGCCAGGGATTTTTTCTATTGCACGCTTGATTTGCATATCTTCACCTGTAAAAACCGTTCGATTTTTATGGCGCAGGCACTCCGGTTGAACGGAACAACAGCCGCGCGGATGAAGAGAGGGTAGACCCGGATTGATGCGAGAAAAGTGATCAAACAACCATAACAAAACATTATTTCATTATTTTAGGATCAACGTTCCTTTTAGTTTCTGGCAGCCAAAAAGGAATAAAAAAGCCCCGCCGGCAACGCCTGGCGGGGCTTCGACTCACGCTCTACGGCGTGGACGAAAGCGGCTTATTTTTTCGCAGCGAAACGCGCAGCAGCTTCGTCCCAGTTCACCACGTTCCAGAACTCTTTAATGTAGTCCGGGCGGCGGTTCTGGAATTTCAGGTAGTAAGCGTGTTCCCACACATCCAGGCCCAGAATCGGGAAACCAGACGCGCCAGAGATCGCTTCACCCATCAGCGGGGAATCCTGGTTAGCGGTAGAAACCACAGCCAGTTTGTCTCCTTTCAGCACCAGCCATGCCCAGCCGGAACCAAAGCGAGTCGCCGCTGCTTTTTCGAATTCAGCTTTGAAATTGTCCACGGAACCGAAATCACGCTCGATAGCGGCTTTCAGATCGCCCTGCAGGGTGGTGCCTTTTTTCAGGCCTTTCCAGAACAGGCTGTGGTTAGCGTGGCCGCCTGCGTTGTTACGCAGTACGGTTTTTTTGTCGGCTGGCAGCTGGTCCAGTTTGGTGATCAGCTCTTCAACCGGCAGGCTCGCGAACTCCGGCAGGCTTTCCAGCGCGGCGTTTGCGTTGTTCACGTAAGTCTGGTGATGTTTAGTGTGATGGATTTCCATCGTCTGCTTGTCGAAATGCGGTTCGAGGGCATCGTATGCATACGGCAGAGCGGGCAGTGTATAGCTCATATTCATCTCCATTAAGGGTAAGCGGCTATTGTGTTAACGCCGCGTAAGCAGTTGGTTCATTATAGTTAATTAAATGATATTGAAAATGTTTATCAATGCCGTAGTTTTAATAAGGTTATAACTTTTGGTTATGTTATTGAAATTGTGAAGCCGCTCACCCTCATCACGTGCTCATTGCCAGCCTGCAACGCAACGCGGCAAACGCCTCAAGGTTAATCTTCTGACCGATTTTTACACTCATCGGGTCGGCTGCTCGTATCCCGGCGATAAAAACAAAGAGGATTGTGAAATGAGTAACGCGATTACGATGGGTATTTTTTGGCATTTGATAGGTGCGGCCAGTGCAGCCTGTTTCTATGCCCCGTTTAAAAAGGTAAGAAAGTGGTCCTGGGAAACGATGTGGTCAATCGGCGGCATCGTCTCGTGGTTGATCCTTCCCTGGACTATCAGCGCGCTGTTATTGCCTGATTTTTGGGCTTATTTCAGTTCGTTTAGCGCCTCAACGCTGCTGCCGGTGTTTCTTTTCGGCGCAATGTGGGGCGTCGGTAACATCAACTATGGCCTGACCATGCGCTACTTAGGCATGTCGATGGGTATTGGCATCGCCATTGGTATTACGCTGATTGTCGGAACATTGATGACGCCGATCCTCAACGGCCACTTCGATGTGCTGATCAACACCGAAGGCGGGCGGATGACGTTGCTGGGTGTGCTGGTGGCGCTGATTGGTGTTGGCATTGTCACCCGCGCCGGTCAGTTGAAAGAGCGCAAAATGGGCATCAAAGCCGAAGAGTTCAACCTGAAAAAAGGGTTAGCGCTGGCAGTGATGTGCGGCGTGTTCTCTGCCGGGATGTCTTTTGCGATGAACGCCGCCAAACCGATGCACGACGCCGCCGCCGCACTGGGTATCGATCCGCTCTATACCGCATTGCCAAGCTACGTGGTGATCATGGGCGGTGGTGCGCTGGTGAACCTGAGCTTCTGCTTTATCCGGCTGGCAAAAGTGAAAGATCTGTCGCTAAAAGCCGACTTCTCGCTGGCAGAAGGGCTGCTTATCAGCAATATCCTGCTTTCGGCACTGGGTGGCCTGATGTGGTATCTGCAATTTTTCTTCTACGCCTGGGGTCACGCCAGCATTCCGGGGCAGTATGACTACATTAGCTGGATGCTGCATATGAGCTTCTATGTGCTGTGCGGCGGGCTGGTTGGTCTGGTGCTAAAAGAGTGGAAGAATGCCGGACGGCAACCGGTGAGTGTGCTGAGTCTCGGCTGCGTGGTGATCATTGTCGCGGCCAATATCGTCGGCCTCGGCATGGCGAGCTAATCAGGCAGCAACCCGGCTACGATGACGCCACTGACCTGGCGTCATCCCTACCTCGCGGCTAAACACCACCGAAAAGTAGTTACTGTCCTCAAAGCCACACTGCATGGCGATTTCACTGATCATCTGCTCGGAGTGCTGCAACAAAAATTGGGCGTGGCAAATGCGCAACTGGCGCAAATAGTGGTTGATGGTCATCCCGGTTTGAGTACGAAACTGCTGGCGCAGCGCCCGCTCGCTGCACTGCTCCTGTTCACAAAAATGCTCCAGCACAAAGCTGCGATTCAGGCTGCCGGAAAGCGCGGTGATGAGCTTATCCAGCAGCGTTTCGCTGTGGGTCGCGGCAAGGTTATCGGTGGCGAAACGGTGGCGTTTTAGGGTCATCACCAGTTGAGCAAACAGGGTTTCCGCCATCAGATTGGCCAGCGGATCGTCCTTCGCGCTCTCATGTTCCAGTTGCGTAATCACCTGCCGCGCCTGTGCCATGCCGCTGCTACCAATCCGCCAGTGCGGGTTGGACGGCGCGCCGTTAAGCCCCGGAATATGCGCCGCCCAGTCAAGATTCAGCGTCAGCCGGTCCGGGCAGTAGATGATGTTCTGCAATACCAGGTCATTAACCGAGGCGTAAGAGTGGCGATCTTCGGCGCGGATATAAAACAGATCGCCGCGCGTAATGCGGTAAGGCCGGTCATTAAGCACATGCAACCCATTGCCGCGCCACACCATCACCAGTTCGCAGAACTCATGCGTATGTTCAGCAAAGACATTTTGCGGGTAGCGATCGGCCACCACGACCGCCTGTCCGGCGCGCGGAAAAAAGTCTGCTTTACGAAGAATTAACTCACCAGCCACAACGCCACCTCTGCCGTGAACAACCTGACATTATTAACGGAAGCCCGGCTAAAAATCGGTGATAACCTTCTCGTTACTGAAGCAGCGTGTCGCGCCCCTGGCGGATATCGCGCGGTGACCAGTCAAACTCGCGGCGAAACAGCGTCGAAAAGTGGTTACTGTCGCCGAACCCGCAGCGAAAAGCGATATCCGTCACGCTCTCGTCGCTGTGGCGTAACATATGGCGCGCTTTAATCAACCGCAGGCGGTTTAAATAGCGCTGCGGCGTCATGCCGGTGGACTGTTTAAGCTGACGATGCAGCGTACGCAACGACAAGCTGAACTGTTCTGCCAGCGACTCCCAGCAAATGTCCTCCGCGAAGTGATCTTCCAGCCACAGCATAAGCTGGTTCAGCCGCGCATCGCTGTTGCCCGCATCTTCCTGCTGGCTGCTTTTACGCAATAACACCAGCAACTGCATAAACAGGATCTCGCGGTTGGCAATGTCATGCGTTGCCACTTCACTGCCCATCTCTTCCATCTGGCTAATGATGCCGCGCACCTGCCCCAGCGTGTGCTGGCTTACCCGCCAGTGCGACGGGTAATGCCCGTCCTGCTCCTGCGGCAGCAACTGGTTCAACCCGGCAAGGAACTGGAACGCATCCGGCGAGCGGTACAGCACATTGGTCAAACAGAGATTATCGGTATGTTCATACAAATGGCGGTCATGATCGCGCACAAAACAGACCGTGCCGCCGCTGATGGTGTACGGCTGACCATTGAACACATGAATCCCCGTACCGTGTTCAACAATCACAATTTCATGAAAATCATGATGATGTTCCGGAAACGCGGCCTGGGGCAATCGCGGTTCAATGGCAACGGGTGATTTACCTGTCGGAAAAAAATCCACGCTATGCAGTACGGTCATGATGGCCCCGGTCTTGAGAAATGTTCTCAAAATAGTAATTAAGGGTTTTCCACCTCACCTTAAATTTTCGACGCCGATTTGCGCATAGCCTGCCGTTTTTTCAAGAAATGGCCGGAAAGATCGGGAAATGTGGTGAGGGTCACAATGGCTGAAAACCTCGCGATTACTGGAAACTGTGAACTCTCTCACGTTCATCTTTGCTTTCTTGCCAGCGCGAAATCGCCACTGTCAGTAGCAAGAAGGTACGACTGCCGCGCCCTTTTTAGACTGTCCGCAATGACTCTAAGAAGGACCCGATCATGACTTTTCGCCATTGTGTTGCGGTTGATTTAGGCGCCTCCAGCGGACGCGTCATGCTGGCGCGCTACGACCGCCAGAACCGCACGCTTTCGCTTCGCGAAATGCACCGTTTTGTAAACTGTCTGCAAAAAGTGGACGGCTTTGATTGCTGGGATATCGACAGTCTGGAAGCCGAAATCCGCCTCGGTCTGAATAAGGTGTGCGCCGAAGGCATACAGCCAGACAGCATCGGCATTGATACCTGGGGCGTCGATTACATTCTGGTTAATCGTGAAGGCCAGCGCGTCGGGCTGCCGATTGCCTACCGCGATAATCGCACCGATGGCGTGATGCACCGCGCGCTGCAAAACCCCGGCAAAGCCGATATCTATCGCCGCAGCGGTATTCAGTTTTTACCCTTCAACACTCTGTACCAGTTGCGCGCACTGGCAGAACAGCAACCGCACCTGCTGGAACAGGCCGACCACGCACTACTGATCCCGGATTACTTCAGCTACCGCCTGACCGGCAATCTCAACTGGGAATACACCAACGCCACCACCACACAACTGGTCAATATCAACACCGATAACTGGGATGAATCCCTGCTGAACTGGGCAGGCGTTCCGGCTCGCTGGTTTGGCACGCCAACCCATCCAGGCAACGTTATCGGCAACTGGATCTGCCCGCAGGGGAATGCCATTCCGGTCGTCGCTGTCGCCAGCCACGATACCGCCAGCGCGGTTATCGCCGCACCGCTGGAAAATCCCGACGCGGCGTATCTCTCTTCCGGCACCTGGTCACTGATGGGTTTTGAGAGCAAAACCCCACACACCAGCGATGAGGCGCTCGCCGCCAATATCACCAACGAAGGCGGTGCCGAAGGCCGTTACCGGGTGCTGAAAAACATCATGGGGTTGTGGCTGCTGCAACGCGTGCTGAAAGAGCAAAACATCACCGATTTGCCGGCGTTAATCGCCCTCACTGAGCAGCTCCCTAACTGCCGCTGCGTGATTAACCCGAACGACGATCGCTTTATCAACCCGGACAACATGAGCGCCGAAATCCAGGCCGCCTGCCGGGATGCGGGTCAACCCGTACCGCAAAACGCCGCCGAACTGGCGCGCTGCATCTTCGATAGCCTCGCGCTGTTGTATGCCGATGTGCTGAGCGAACTGGCTTTCCTGCGTGGTAAGCCGTTTACCCGCCTGCATATTGTCGGCGGCGGCTGCCAGAACCAGTTACTGAACCAGCTCTGCGCCGATGCCTGCGGGCTGCCGGTGGTCGCCGGGCCGGTGGAAGCCTCGACGCTGGGCAATATTGGCGTGCAACTGATGACGCTGGATGAGTTAAGCAACGTCGATGACTTTCGCCAGCTGGTCACAGCTAACCACTCACTGATTACGTTTACCCCTAATCCTGATAATGAAATCGCCCGCTATGTCGCGCGCTTTCAGCAAAAACGACAGACAAAGGAGCTTTGCGCATGACCACTCAACTTGAACAAGCCTGGGACATTGCTAAACAGCGTTTCGCCGCTGTGGGGATTGATGTCGAGGAGGCGCTGCGCCAGCTCGACAGGCTGCCGGTTTCCATGCACTGCTGGCAGGGCGATGACGTTGCCGGTTTCGAAAACCCGGAAGGCAGCCTGACCGGCGGCATTCAGGCTACCGGCAATTATCCGGGCAAAGCGCGCAACGCCACGGAATTACGCGCCGATCTGGAACAAGCGCTGAGCCTGATCCCAGGTCCGAAACGCCTGAACCTGCATGCGATTTATCACGAAGCCGAAACGCCGGTCGCGCGAAATGAAATCAAACCCGAGCACTTCAAAAACTGGGTGCAGTGGGCAAAAGCCAACAATCTGGGTCTGGACTTCAACCCGTCCTGCTTCTCGCACCCGCTGAGCGCCGATGGCTTCACGCTTTCCCACGCTAACGACGAGATCCGTCAGTTCTGGATCGACCACGTGAAAGCCAGCCGCCGCGTTTCCGCTTATTTTGGCGAACAACTGGGTACACCGTCGGTAATGAATATCTGGATCCCGGACGGCATGAAAGATGTCACCGTTGACCGTCTTGCGCCGCGCCAGCGCCTGCTCAATGCGCTGGATGAGGTGATCAGCGAAAAACTGAACCCGGCGCACCATATCGACGCCGTGGAAAGTAAGTTATTCGGCATCGGCGCTGAGAGCTACACCGTCGGCTCCAACGAGTTCTATATGGGTTACGCCACCAGCCGCCAGACCGCGCTGTGCCTCGATGCCGGACACTTCCACCCAACGGAGGTTATCTCCGACAAAATCTCCGCCGCCATGCTCTATGTGCCGCGTCTGCTGCTGCATGTCAGCCGCCCGGTACGCTGGGACAGCGACCACGTGGTGCTGCTGGATGACGAAACCCAGGCTATCGCCAGCGAAATTATCCGCCACAAACTGTTCGATCGCGTCCATATCGGGCTCGACTTCTTCGACGCCTCCATCAACCGCATCGCCGCGTGGGTGATTGGTACGCGCAACATGAAAAAAGCGCTGCTGCGGGCGCTGCTCGAGCCGGTTGAGCAACTGCGCAAACTGGAAGCGGACGGTGATTACACCGCGCGCCTGGCGCTGCTCGAAGAGCAGAAATCCCTGCCGTGGCAGGCGGTGTGGGAAATGTACTGCCAGCGCCACGATACGCCAGCCGGTAGCCAGTGGCTGGAAAGCGTGCGGGCCTATGAGAAAGACGTATTAAGCAAACGTGGCTAATCGCTGCGCATTCATCAGCCCGGTAAGCGCAGCGCTACCGGGCAATAAACGGGAAACAGAAGACTATGCAGACCATTACCGATTCCTGGTTCGTCCAGGGGATGATCAAAGCCACCTCGGACGCCTGGCTGAAAGGCTGGGATGAACGCAACGGCGGCAACCTGACGCTGCGCCTGGATGAGGCGGACATCACATCGTTCGCCGCTGATTTTCACCAGAAACCACGCTATATCGCCCTCAGCCAGCCGATGCCGCTGCTGGCTAACACGCCGTTTATCGTCACCGGCTCCGGCAAATTTTTCCGTAACGTGCAGCTCGATCCGGCAGCAAATTTAGGCGTAGTGAAAGTCGACAGCGACGGCGCGGGTTACCACATTCTGTGGGGACTGGAACATGAAGCGGTTCCGACGTCAGAGCTACCGGCGCACTTTTTGTCGCACTGCGAACGCATCAAAGCCACCGGCGGGAAAGACCGCGTGATCATGCACTGCCATGCCACCAATCTGATTGCGCTGACCTACGTGCTGGAAAACTCCGCCGATTTGATTACCCGCAAACTGTGGGAAGGCAGTACCGAGTGTCTGGTGGTGTTCCCGGATGGCGTTGGCATTCTGCCGTGGATGGTGCCAGGCACGGATGAAATCGGCCAGGCGACCGCCAAAGATATGCAGAAACATTCGCTGGTGCTGTGGCCTTTCCACGGCGTGTTCGGTAGCGGCCCGACGCTGGATGAAGCGTTTGGTCTGATCGACACCGCCGAGAAATCCGCCGAGGTGCTGGTAAAAATCTATTCGATGGGCGGTATGAAACAGACCATCACGCAGCAAGAGTTGATTGCGCTGGGTAAACGCTTTGGCGTGACGCCGCTGCAATCGGCATTAGATCTGTACCCATAACAACATCGCGCCCCGCTCACTGAGACGGGGCGAATCCTCACCTGCAAGCCCTACAAACACTAACTCTCGTGGAGTAAAAGCAATGAAAACAAAAGCAAGCTTAATCCTCACCGTTGCCATGCTGGCGTTGTCCGGTTCCGCTTTAGCTGAAGTAAAAATCGCCCTCGTGGCGAAATCTTTAGGTAATGGCTTTTTTGAAGCAGCAAACACCGGCGCACAGGAGGCAGCCAAAGAGCTAGGAGATGTCAAAGTGATCTACACCGGCCCGACCACCACCACGGCCGAAGCGCAGATCGAAGTGCTTAACGGGTTGATCGCCCAGGGGGTGGATGCGATCGCCATCTCCGCCAACGATCCCGATGCCGTGGTGCCGGTGCTGAAAAAAGCGATGCAGCGCGGCATTAAAGTGGTGTCATGGGATTCCGGCGTGGCGAAAGCCGGACGCCAGATCCACCTCAACCCCTCGAATAACGCGCTGATTGGCGAAACCAACGTCAAACTGGCCGCCGATGCGCTAAAAGCGCTGAATGTTGAAAAAGGCGATGTGGCGATTCTTAGCGCCACGCCCACCTCCACCAACCAGAATATCTGGATTGCGGAGATGAAAAAGGTATTGCCGAAGTACCCGTCGATTAACCTGGTGACTGTCGCTTATGGCGACGATCTCTCCGATAAGAGCTACCGCGAAGCGGTCGGCCTGCTGAAATCGTATCCGGACCTGAAAGTGATTGTTTCGCCATCGTCGGTCGGCATTGTCGCGGCGGCGCAAGCGGTAAAAGACCAGGGCAAGATTGGCAAAGTGTATGTCACCGGTTTAGGGCTGCCGTCTGAAATGGCGGGCGCGATCAAGTCCGGCGCGAGCAAAAGTTTCGCCATCTGGAACCCGATCGACCTCGGTTATGCCGCCACCTATTTAGCGGATGATCTGGTGAAAGGCACGGCGACCAAAGACGAAGCCAGCATGGGCAAACTCGGCAAGGTGAAACTCGACGCCGACGGTAACGGCGCGATGGCTGAGCCGTTTGTCTACGATGCCAGCAACATTGATAAGTTCTCGAAGATTTTCTGATCCCTTCCTGCCCTCTTTTGCGGGAGAGGGCAAAAACTGGAGAACTATCATGACGGCATCCACTCCTCTGCTGTCGCTCAAGGGCATCACCAAAGTTTTTCCCGGTGTGCGCGCCCTTGAGAACGTACAGCTCGATCTCTGGCCCGGCAAAGTCACCGCGTTGATCGGTGAAAACGGCGCGGGCAAATCCACGCTGGTCAAAGTGATGACCGGTATTTACCAGCCTGAAGAGGGCGAAATACTCTACAAAGCGATCCCCATTTCGCTCCCCACGCCCGAGTCGGCGCATAAAGTAGGGATCACCGCTATTCACCAGGAAACAGTGCTGTTTGACGAGTTATCGGTCACCGAAAATATCTTCGTTGGGCAGTATCTGTATAAAGGGCTGTTGAAAAAACTCGACTGGCCCGCCATGCACCAGCAAGCACAGGCGATCCTCACCCGACTGGAGGTGCAAATTGATCCGCGCGCGACGCTGAAAACATTGAGTATCGCCCAGCGCCACATGGTGGCGATTGCCCGTGCGCTCTCCTTTGAAGCGCAGGTGGTGATTCTGGACGAACCGACCGCCGCGCTCTCGCAGCATGAGATCCTGGAGTTCTACCAAATCGTTGAACGTCTGAAGCAGGAAGGCAAAGCGATCCTGTTTATCTCGCACAAGTTTGATGAAATTTTTGAGCTGGCGGATCACTACACCATTTTGCGCGACGGAGTGTATGTCGATTCCGGCGCCATCAATGACATCACCGAAGAGCGGATGGTGGCGATGATGGTCGGGCGCGCCATTAACCAGAGCTGGCCGAAAGTGGCCTGCACACCCGGCGAAACCGTGCTGGAAGTGCGCGATTTATGCCATCCCACGGAATTTGCCCATATCAACTTTTCGCTGCGCAAAGGCGAAATCCTCGGCTTTTACGGCCTGGTGGGTGCCGGGCGCACGGAACTGATGCAGGCACTTTCCGGCGTGTCGCGCCCCTCTTCTGGCGAGATCATCCTTAACGGGCGAACGGTGCATTTCCGCCAGCCTGCGGACGCTATCAACGCCGGGATTGTTTGCGTACCGGAAGAGCGGCAAAAACAGGGCGCGATCATTGAGCTGTCGATTGCCCAGAACATCAGCCTGCCGCAGCTCAGCAAACTCAATAGCAACGGCGTGCTTAACGAGGCCAAAGAGTGGGCGCTGGCGGATGAGTACGCCCGCCGTTTGCAGGTGAAAGCCTTTAGCTGGAAGCAGGCGGTGGAAACCCTCTCCGGCGGCAATCAGCAAAAAGTGGTGATCGGCAAATGGCTCGCCACCCATCCGGACGTGATCATCCTCGATGAACCAACAAAAGGCATCGATATCGGTTCGAAAGCCGCCGTACACCAGTTTATGTCGGAACTGGTAGCCCACGGTCTGGCTGTGATTATGGTCTCTTCTGAATTGCCGGAAGTGATGGGCATGGCCGATCGGGTGATCGTCATGCACGAAGGGCTGATGGTCGCCGAGTACCAGGCCGGTGAAGCGACGGCGGAAACCATCGTCAGCGCCGCCAGCGGTGCCGGGAAGGAGGCAGCATAATGTGGCAACAACTGCTTAAACATCGCGAAGCGTTGCTCGGCGGCGTGATTGTGCTACTGGTGCTTATCATCGGCAGCCGTGTCCCCTCGTTTATCAGCCCTGGCAACCTGGTGGAGATGTTCAACGACACCGCCATTCTGATCATTCTCGCCCTCGGGCAAATGATGGTGCTGCTCACCAAAGGTATCGACCTGTCGATGGCCGCCAACCTGGCGCTGACCGGCATGATTGTCGCGCTGATTAATTTCCATCACCCGGATGTGCCTGTCTGGTCGTTGCTGCTACTGGCAACGGTACTCGGACTGGTGATGGGCATCATCAATGGCCTGCTGGTATGGAAACTCGGTATCCCGGCAATTGTCGTCACGCTTGGCACCATGAGTATTTATCGCGGGATTATCTTTTTGCTCTCCGGCGGCGGCTGGGTGAACTCGAACCAGATGGGCGCGGATTTTCTCGGCCTGCCGCGAACTTCAGTGCTGGGTTTGCCGGTACTGAGCTGGTGCGCCATCGCCATATTGCTGCTGGTGGGCTACTTCCTGCGTTACAGCCGCACCGGACGAGCGCTCTATACCGCGGGCGGCAACGCCACGGCGGCGTATTACACCGGTATCAACGCCGGAAAGATGCAGTTTGTCAGCTTCTGCCTTTCTGGCGCACTGGCGGGCTTTTGCGGCTACTTGTGGATCTCGCGTTTTGCCGTGGCCTATGTCGACGTGGCTAACGGGTTCGAACTGCAAGTGGTTGCCGCCTGTGTGATTGGCGGCATCAGCACCATGGGCGGCACCGGGCGCGTGCTCGGCTGTTTATTCGGCGCGCTATTCCTCGGCGTTATCAATAACGCACTGCCGGTAATTGGCATTTCGCCGTTCTGGCAGATGGCGATTTCCGGCACGGTGATTGTGATTGCGGTACTGCTCAACGAGCGCGGTAACAAACGCAAAGGCCGCCTGATCCTGCGTGACGCGGCGCTGGCACGACAAAAACAGGCGGTGAAACCATGAGCAAAATATTGACTTCTGAGCCCGTGAAAAATACCCCTGCCGCGACACCGTTCTTTAAGCGCTTGTTGTGCTGGGAAGGGTTTTTACTGGCGGTGACGCTGGCAGTGTTTGTGGTGAACGCCCTTGCATCGCCCTATTTTCTCAACATCTGGAATCTTTCCGACGCGACATTCAACTTCACCGAAAAAGCGATCATCGTGTTGCCAATGGCGATGCTGATCATTGCCCGCGAAATTGACCTCTCTGTCGCCGCCACCATCGCGCTCAGCTCAACGGCGATGGGCTTTTGCGCCCAGGCGGGTATGGATACGCCGCTGCTGGTGTGCGTCGGCTTGAGCGTTGGGCTGCTGTGCGGAGTGTTCAACGGCATTCTGGTGACTCGCTTTAACCTCTCTTCAATTGTGATCACCATCGGCACCATGAGCCTGTATCGCGGCATTACTTACATTCTGCTCGGCGATCAGGCACTTAACACCTGGCCTGCGAGTTTTGCGTGGTTTGGTCAGGGCTACGTGTGGGGCGCACTGTCGTTTGAGTTTGCCTTGTTCATCGTGCTGGCGTTGCTGTTCGCTTTTCTGCTGCACAAAACCAACTTTGGCCGCCGCACGTACGCCATCGGCAATAACCCGACCGGCGCGTGGTATTCCGGCATCAATGTGAAACGCCACAACCTGATCCTCTTCGCGCTGGTGGGGCTGATGGCGGGTCTGGCCTCGGTGCTGCTGACATCGCGTTTGGGCAGCACGCGCCCGACGATTGCGCTGGGCTGGGAGCTTTCAGTGGTGACGATGGCGGTGCTCGGCGGCGTCAACATTCTTGGCGGTTCCGGCAGCATGGTCGGCGTGATTATCGCCGCCTTCCTGATGGGGCTGGTGACCTTTGGCCTGAGCCTGCTCAATGTGCCGGGCATTGTGATGTCGATTATCGTCGGCGCGATGCTGATTGTGGTGATTTCGCTGCCGATCATCACCCGCCGCATGATGCAGCGCAGGCGTTTATGAATCCCTCCGGCGACAGGGCGTTTCGTCGCCGGTAAAAATCAAAGAAAATAAAGGAGTTATGTATGAGCTTTATGTTAGCACTACCCAAAATCAGCCTGCATGGCGCGGGCGCTATCGGCGATATGGTCAAAATGGTGGCGAACAAACAGTGGGGAAAAGCGCTGATTGTCACCGACGGGCAACTGGTCAAACTGGGTCTGCTGGACAGCCTGTTTGCCGCGCTGAAAGCGCATCACATGCCATATCACCTGTTTGATGACGTGTTCCCGAACCCAACGGAAGCGCTGGTACAACAAGGCTATGCGGCGTATCAAAACGCCGCCTGCGATTACATTATCGCCTTCGGCGGCGGCAGCCCGATCGATACCGCCAAAGGGGTGAAAATCCTCACCGCTAACCCTGGCCCGTCGACCGCCTATTCCGGCGTCGGCAAAGTGAAAAACCCCGGTGTGCCGCTGGTCGCCATCAATACCACCGCCGGTACGGCGGCGGAGATGACCAGTAACGCGGTGATCATTGATTCCGCGCGGCAGGTGAAAGAAGTGATTATCGACCCGAACATTATTCCTGATATCGCCGTCGATGATGCCAGCGTGATGCTGGAGATCCCCGCTTCTGTTACCGCCGCAACCGGCATGGATGCGCTGACCCACGCCGTTGAAGCGTATGTCTCGGTGGGTGCGCACCCGTTGACCGACGCCAACGCGCTGGAAGCGATTCGCTTAATTAACCTGTGGCTGCCAAAGGCGGTTGATGACGGCCACAACCTCGAAGCGCGTGAGCAAATGGCGTACGGCCAGTATCTTGCCGGCATGGCTTTTAACAGCGCCGGGCTTGGTCTGGTTCATGCGTTAGCGCACCAGCCGGGTGCCACGCACAATTTACCGCACGGCGTATGCAATGCCATCTTGTTGCCAGTCATCGAAAACTTTAACCGCCCGAACGCCGTCGCCCGTTTTGCCCGCGTGGCGCAGGCGATGGGTGTCGACACCAAAGGAATGAGCGATGAAACCGCCAGCATGGAAGCCATCAATGCGATCCGCGCCCTGAGTGCGCGCGTCGGTATTCCTTCTGGTTTCAGCAAACTCGGCGTTACCAAAGCGGATATCGAAGGCTGGCTGGATAAAGCGCTCGCCGATCCGTGCGCACCGTGCAACCCGCGAACCGCCAGCCGGGACGAAGTCCGCGAGCTTTATCTGGAGGCATTATGATCCGTAAAGCCTTTGTGATGCAGGTAAATCCCGATGCACACGAAGAGTATGAACGCCGCCACAACCCGATCTGGCCGGAACTGGAAGCGGCGCTGAAAGCAGGCGGGGCGCACCATTACGCCATTTTTCTCGATAAACAGCGCAACCTGTTGTTCGCCACCGTTGAGATTGAATCGGAAGCGCGCTGGAACGCGGTCGCGAATACGGAAGTGTGCCAGCGCTGGTGGAAATATATGCGTGATGTAATGCCCGCTAACCCGGACAACAGCCCGGTCAGCGCGGAATTAAAAGAAGTGTTCTACCAGGAGTAAGCGGTTAGCCCCCTTCGCAACGGAGGGGGATTAACGAACGGGAAATGTCTGTTCGGCAACCCGGCCGCTATCATCAATCAATTTGGCCTGGATACGCAGCGGTAAAACCGTGGGCTGCAGGTCTTTTGCAACCACGGTGTATCGCTTCTCGCCGTAGGGCGCCACCATCATGTCCGGCTGCTGCTCCACGGCGTAGGTTTTTTCGCCGTGGAGTAACGATAATCCGGCAAATGAGACATGCCACGGCGAGGCGTTATGGCAGACAATTTCCATGCTTTTACCGCTGTTTGCCACACTGAAACGGATTTTTTTCGCCATATCCACCGGCGCGCCAAGCCCTTTTGGCCGCCAGAAGATTTTCATTTGTGTGTTCATCGTCAGGATCACGCTGCGTGCGTCTGGCGCTGAGGTGGATGATTTTGGCGGCATCTCATAAAGGTTGAGCCAAAAAACCGACTCCCGATCCTTTGGCAGCATTTGCTGGTTATACAACAGCCGCAACCCTTGCATCCCTTTGGGTTCGAGTGAAAACAGCGTCGGAACCGCCACAAACGGCGCTTTAAAGCGGGCGGGCGCATCGACATCCGCGTCGCCGTTATCGACCCAGGTTTGCACCATCACCGGCCAGCTGTTGGTGTTGACCAGCATCAGGCTTTGCTGGGTCTGTCCTTCGTTAAAAATCACCCGCGTCGAGGCGGCGATAAGCCCGGCGCGGGTGGAAAAGGCGGACATCAACAAAGCAGTGAGCAGCGCGATGGCAAGTCGGGTTCTCATTGGACTTTCACCAGCACTTCGGCACTGGCATCAACCTTACCCGCCGTGACCGTTTCGCCCGCGATACGCGTCAGATAAGCATTGAAATTCACCACATATTCATTGATCGCGGTTGAGCCGTTATTCGTCACTTGCGTCGCGCCATCACGCACCGGGTACCAGCCGCCATTGCCGCCGGGTTGGCAGGTTGCGGCCTGGCAGCGAGACCAGCCAATAAAATTACGCAGCACACCGTCATTGCTGTTGGCTATCTGAACTCCCACTCCGCTGGCGTAACCCGGTTGACCATATTTTTCGGAAAGCAGATGGCTCACACCGCCTGACGCATTCACCAGATTAAGCTGCTGCGCAGTCAGATAACTTTCATAGGGCACTTGCAGTCCCATTGCCGTCATCCCCTGTGTTTCACCGCTTGTCGACTGACCTTCACAGAGAATGTGCACGTTAAAGTTGCTCTGAGCGGTTTGGCCGTTATTCAGATCGCTCACGGAAATCGTGGGGAAAAACACCACCGGCGTGACGCTTTTCGCCACACAGGTGGGTATCGATACCAGGTTGGCGGGGTGACCCGTAGAAATGCCCATATTAATGGCCATCCAGTTATCTAAATACCAGCCATCAAAGGTGTAAGCAGAATCTCCAGAATCACAGTACGCATCTGGGCTGCCCGGCGAGCAAAAAGAGACATAACCGTTGGGCTGGTTGCAGCTATAACTGCCGGAGGTTAATTGCGACGCACGACCGCAATAATTAAAGGGCGCACCTGTAGAGGTTGTCCCGCTCACCCGAATCAGATCCGCGCGGATAGGGCTAAAATCTTTAACCCGAATATAGATCTGCGTACCATCCGGTGAGACCAGGTAATTTTTCATCGGGATACGCTGATATTGGCGCGTAAACACCGTGCCTGAATTCAGATGCGTCAACCGTAACGCAACATGCGCAAACAGCGTGCCGAAGTAGTTGGGAAAACCATCGTCTTTCCCTAAATCATAAAAACCGCTGTTACGATCGTCGCCGTTAGTGGCGATGATTTCGAAGATATTGTCTTTATCTGCAATATCGCACACCCACAACACGCTATCCGGGCCTTTGTAACGCGGGTTCTGCGAGAACGTCACGATATTGGAGCCCAGAGGGGAACCTATCGGTTGGATTTCAAGGCTGGAAACGTTAATAGTTCCCATCGCCAGGCCAAGGCCATAGTCATCTAATTCGGTACGGACAAAATCCGGGCCTTTTTTACACAGCGCGTTCGCGGACAAACTGGTTAATAAAAGAATATTCAGCAAAATGATGCGTATAAATGGCATAAAAACTCCGTTGCTTAACGACATGGCAAGCTCATCAGAAGCAGAGGTTTGCGTGGCGGCGTAATACGCCACGAGATATGGCAGATTTCCTGAGCGTTATTTCCCCACTGAACGCGCAACGTTCCGTTATCGTCACTCGAACGCAGGTAAATTTGATTAGCCTGACCGACCATGCCGACGTAATTGCCGTAGCTGTCATAGACAGAGGAACCCATGGGGATCGGTGTATTGTGCTGCGGCTGCGCGGTGATAAGCATGGCCTGGCCGCTCAGCGTGTTAAAACGAACCCGCACCGTCGCGCCCGCATAAGGTGCAACACGCTGGAGTGACGTTTGCAGTTCCACATCTTCGCTCATATTGCGGGGATCGAGACCGATGTTATTGAACTGATAAGCCCCCAGCGACGGCGCAATCGCATAACCAAAGGAATCAATACGCGCACCCTGCCCACCAATCACTTCCGCACCTTTGGCGCCAGGTGCATCAACCAACACAAAACTGTCTCCCACCCAGTGACCGAGCGTCACGCCACCTCTATGCGCCACCAGGGCACCCTGAAGCGAGCCTGAAACTTGCCAGTAATTTTTCGAGGAGGACCATGAAAGACCCGTATTGGCATACGGGAAACTGCGCTGGAGTCCGCCCCCCCAAACAGATTGCTCACCTTTGCTATCGGTCGAGTAATTCAGGTTGTAGTTCAGTGGGTTCTTCTCGCCATACACCCCGCTCAGCGTCGATTGATAGCCACCATCGCGGCTATTACTACTGTTTGATCGGTTCGCGCTGGCCGACAAAATCGGGGCATAGCGTGTATTGCCAAGCGGCACGGAAACAGAGAGCGACCACATGGTCTGAATGCGATCACGCAGGAAAATCGTATGTTCGTTACCGTTGTTTTGCCATGGGGTACTGTTCATGCCAGGCACGACGTTATACGTCCTCGCAACCCCCAGATTCAGCGAGATGCCATGGTTGAAGGTTTTGCTCCAGTTGAACTGAAGTTGTTTGTCGCGCTTTTTACCGTCACGGTAATCCTGGGATGATGCAGAGAGGGTGATATCCCCTAGCATGCCAATGCGCTGACCGGCGGAAATCTCAATGCGGCTGCGTTGTTTCCAGCTTAATGACTGCCATTTTTGCCCATGATTGCGCGCTTCACGCGAACCCAGGGCGTCATAAAGTTCAGAATAACCTTCCGTTGAATACCTATAACCCGCCAGCGTAAATGAGGTGCCGGTACGCGGAATAAATTTGCTGTAGTTCGCGCGCAGCGTCCAGCCGCTCTTGTTACCTTCGCTGCCCATATTCGCTCGTGAGAACATACTGTTCAGACCAAATGCCCCGACCACGCTGCTGTAAACCGCCCCCAATGAATAGCTCATATAACCCGCGGCAAGCTGATTGCCGAGGTTGAGGGTGAGCGCGTTGGTCAGCCCCTGACGCCAGACCGCTTCGCTAAAGACATTGTTATCACCAACGTCGCGCGCTCGCCCCACGGTGAAAACGTAATCAGAAGCGCCTGAACGCATGGATTCAGCCAGCGCGGAGAAAGGCACGCTAAAGGTGTTTTCACTGCCGTCGGCCTCGCTGACAACAACGGTTAAATCCCCGGCAAAGTTGGTGGGATAGAGATCATTTATGGTGAACGGACCGGGGGCAACCGTGGTTTCGTATAGCGTGGTTTTGCCTTGCAGGATGGTCACTTTGGCATTGGTTTTGGCAATCCCACGCACGACGGGCGCATAGCCTCGCTGGGAATTCGGCAGCATTCGCGTATCCGATGAGATCTGGAAGCCGCGAAAACTCATGCCGGAGAAGAATTGCCCGTTGGTGTAGCCTTCGCCGATCAAGACTTCACTGCGTAACGGATAAATCGCACGCTGGATATAACGGCGGCTGGTGCTCCAGCGGCTGCCGCTATATTTGCTGTAACTAAAATTGGATTGCTGGCGATAACGCCATAGCCCCAAATTAATACCGCCATTGAAACTCAGCCAGGTTGAATCCATGCCGTCGGTATTACCCTGGCGCGACTTAACATGATACTGGTTAGCCATGTAGTTGAGAAATAACATGCTTTCCCCGGCGCTGAGGCTTGCTTCGCTTACGCTGCCACGGGGAACCGATTTCAATAACGCCTGCGGCGCGGTGAAATCCATCCGCAATTGCGCCATGTCATCTTTACGGGTGATACCGTTCAATACCTTATCATCTGGCCAATAACAGGATGGCGCAGCGTCGTCAGACAACGCATTAAAACCCAACGTTGTTAATAAATCATGGGGTAGACACGGTTCGATTTTTTTACCGCGGCGGGAAAATTCAATCTCGCGGTGGGTAGTAAATTTCCCATTAAGATAAATATCGAGAGAATGTCGGCCCGGCGTAATTAATTCATCCTTATTTAAGCGCAGGAGATCTTCATTAGATAACCCACTTCCCCTTAACAAGGACGCGTCAAAATAAAATTCATTATCTTTCGCCGATGCCGTCAACGATACAACAGAAATAAACCCTATGAGAATACGAAAGCATGAGGAGCGCAGATGCATCAGTACCATCCGAGTTGAATAATGTTTTATATTTCCGAGCGGAAGATTTATTTAACTAAAGAATACGACTTGCTAAATACTCCACCATAATCATTTAATGCATTAATCGTTAATTTATCCCCACCAGCAGTTGGGAGAGTCCACTGCGTAATGGAGCGTGGAGATATCATTCCCTTGAAGTTTATTGGATGTTTCTTTCCCCGTTCTTCAGTAAAAGCGCTAATCACAGAAATATGGTAAGCACTCGTATTATTCACTTCGACAGTTTGACCATGTAATGTCACTTTTACATTGTCGAGAGAATGGTTAGCATCTCCTGTAACCCCGTCGGGGCGGTAAAAAATTTTCAGTCGGCTTTTTATCAGCATGGTTAAACTGTTCTGCCCACGTTCAGATGTTTTCTTTGCCGGATATTGCAGAAAATTCAACCAAAAAAGAGATTCTCGATCCTGAGGAAGTTGTGCTCCGGTAAATTTCAGCCGTAATGTGTGTTCAGTAGCTGGATTAATACGGAAAATCGACGGCATCACAAGAAACGGCGCATCAGCCGTTTCCGGTGTCGACTGAGGATTATTTTTATCCGCCCAGACTTGCACTAAAACAGGTTCATTACCCGTATTAGTAAAAGCTAATCCCTTTTCTTTTATGTCAGCAGGATAAATAATGCGCGTCCCGACCATCGTCACACTGGCGCAAGCATTTCCGATAATAAAAAATAATAATGCTGTCAGTGATATATATTTCGACATACAGATATAAGCCGCATAGAAGCGCTGCATAATGCAGCGCTTTAAGAAAGATTATTGATAAGTCACAGCAAATTGCGCTTGTGCTTCAACAGCGCCAGGTGTTGCCTGCCCGGTCGCGTAATAACGTGCTGCCAGGTCATAGGTTACGGTAGTATTGGCCCCGCCGACAGATTGCGTCGAGGTTTGGGCTTTATTTCCCGTAAAGTCCATCGCATTCGAACCGTCCATCAGCTGAATCGCAACATTCGTTGCTGCTGAAGTGGTCGCGGTATTTTTCAAATTCGTACCATCAATATCGTTGGCAACAAAAACAATTCCGGCATTAGATGCTTGCGTGCCGCCACAGCCAGAAAGCGTTACGGTGAACGGCGTATCACCTGTCGTTGAACCGGAAGACGCTAATTGACTGTCACTGACGGTAGGTAAAAGTACAATCGGAGATGTGCTGCTACCATTAATATTGATATCACAGGTCTGTTCGCTAACTTCACCCATAAAACGCACGGTGTTATTTGATGTCGCGGCAAAAGCAGAACTGCTCAATGACAAAATAGCTGTTGCGGCAAAAATATTTACTAACTTGTGCATAAACTCGCCTCGCTCCTTATATTAACAACTCCAATGAATATGATTGATATATATCCAATCATTTTGATTTCGCGAGTAAATTACACTGGGATAATATTTATGTAAAGGTATTAAAAGAGAGCATTAAATGGAACCAAGCTATAACATACAAGCAATTGATAACATTGCTTTTAATATTCACAAAAGCAATACACCAATAAACAAAAAGCCATAAAAAACAGCGCGATACGTAATTAATTAACGACTTAAAAAGATCAATTAATTAATTAAAATAGGTATTTAATCAGAATATTCACCAGAAAAAATGAAGTGAAAAATCCCAAATAAAACACAAAAAGCAAAGGGAACAATTAAATTGTCCCACTCTCTGTTATCTTTATCCGTTTTTATTATTGCCGGGTGGAATTAAAGCGGGTTAATTTTGTTCAGCCACCAGAATAGCCTGTGTATCGGCTTCGAGTGCTTTAAAGATATGTTCTCTGTCCGCCGGATAACAAATGTAATCCCCTTCGCCTAACTCTTCTGGCGCTTCCGTCAGCCCGACCAGAGCCCGCCCTTGTGTCACAATAATGTGCTCCACTGAACCTGTCGGGTGAGGATGCGAGATCCGATCGGCGCCTGGCTGAGTCAGCAACAAGTAGATATCGCGTCGTGCACCGGGCGGGCAGGCAGCAAGCAATATCGCCTGGTAATTTGCCTCTTCGGCAATCACTTTCGTGCCTTCGCCACGACGAATAACCTGCGTGGTGGGTTTTTGCGGTTCCAGCAGGCGCGCAAAGGGAATGTCGAGCGCGACACACAGCGCCCAGAGCGTTTCCAGACTAGGATTACCGTTACCCGCTTCCAGTTGTGAAAGCGTGGATTTGGCGATACCCGCCCGGCGGGCAATCTCCGCCAGCGAAAGCCCGGTTCGCAGTCGCTCACGCACCAGACTTTTGGCAATGATGCTAATTGGCTGTGTCATAAACACCCCATTGTTCATTTAATCGAACGAATCGTTCTTGTTGAAAAACGATTCTGGTGTGTTCATTATAATGGATAAACGTTCGATATGGGTAAAGAGAGATGTTCACCAGACACTTCGCCTCGCTGAAGGGCGACACCGTAAAAGCTATTTTTCTGGTCTGCCTGGCCGTGGGCGTTGTCGGCGTCTCGTATGGATCGCTGGCCATGGCTTACGGCTTTCCTTTATGGGTGCCGCTGGCGCTCTCCACCCTGGTGCTGGCTGGCGCATCCGAGTTTATGTTTATCGGTATTGTCGCCAGCGGCGGCAATCCGCTGGCTGCGGCTCTGGCGGGTCTGTTAGTTAACGCTCGCCATATCCCTTTTGGCGTCACGGTGCGTGAGCTGGTAGGACAACGTGCGGCCACTTTTCTCGGCTGCCACATCATGAATGATGAAAGCGTCGTGTTCGGCTTATCACAATCCACCGCCGAGCAGCGTAAAGCTGCTTACTGGCTGTGCGGTTTAGGTGTCGCGTTATTGTGGCCCGCTGGCGTACTGGTAGGGGCAGCGGTGGGTAAATTGCTGCCCGCACCGGAAACCATCGGTCTGGATGCGGTTTTCCCGGCAATTTTGCTGGCGCTGGTATTGCCAGCGCTGAAAAAGCGCACCACGCTGATTCGCGCCTCGAGCGGCGCGGTACTGTCGCTCGCCGCCGTTCCTTTTGCGCCGGTGGGATTACCAGTGCTGCTCTCTTTACTTGGCTTACTGACGAGGAAGAAATAATGGCCAGCGTCGCGCTCATTATTGGCGGTATCGCCATCCTTTCTATCGGCACCTATTTGATGCGCCTTGGCGGCGCAAAACTCGGCAGCCGGCTGGCGCTTTCCGAGCATTCGCAGGCACTGCTGTCGGATGCGGCTACCACCCTGCTTTTCGCGGTCGCGCTGGCATCAATGCTCTATGAAGGCGGGCATTTCGCTGGCATGGCACGCGTACTGGGCGTGCTTTTCGCGCTGTTTCTCGCCTGGCGCAAAATGCCGCTGATTGTGGTGATCCTCTCCGCTGCGGTCGTCACCGCGCTGCTGCGCCTTGCCGGAATCGCATAAGAAACGGGTGTGTTAATGGATACTCACGGGAACAGGGTTAGCCGAACTGCCCTGCGCGCCCATTTCAACGCGTACTTCCCCCGCGTCAATCCCGTGGATTTCCACCCCCTGCGCCACCGCCTGCCCGATGGTGACCACCACTTTGCGCGGTGTCTCACCGGACGAGGCTCGCCAGAGCACCCAGCGCGCCCCGGATTGCGGATCGATATGTAACGCCTGAGCGGGCACCGCAATACCGTGTTCGTTTTGCCAGGTGATCACCGCCAGCCGGGCGCTCATTCCCAGCCGAATATCTTGCTGTAAATCCGCCAGCGGCGTATCTACCGACACAGTGACATCGTAATAAGCGCCCTGCGTCTCTGCCGCGCTGCTCTGAACGCCAATTTCGCGGATCTGCCCGCTGAGCGTTTTTCCGGCAAACCCTTCACCGGTGATGTTGACCGGCATCCCCTCTTTTAACTGGTGGAGATCCGCTTCCTCGACGCGGGTCACTACCTGCATCGTGTCCAGCCCCGTCACCGTCAATAACGCCGCGCCCTGGCTCACCGACAACCCCGGCTGGAGGGTAACCGGTTTACCGCTATCCGTTGCGACCGGGCGCATGATAAAACCGGCATAGGGCGCACGTAACGTTTGCCGTTCCACCTGCGCCTTCAGCGCAGCGTAGCGGGCCTGCGCATTTGTCAGTTCCATATCGGCAATTTTGCTGTCCTCGCCTTTACCCCGCGCTTCCATCGTTTGTAACTCTTCCTGCGCGGCAGCCAGATCCTGCTGCTGCGCTTGTGCCTGCTGCGCCAGCGCATCGACTTCCATACGGGCGACAATCCCGCGCTTAAAAAGCGCAGTAGTATCGCGAAGATTGGCCTGCGTATTGGAAAGCGTCGCGCGCGCAGTCTGCACCAGGCGTCTGGCGCGCGAAACATCCGGGCTGCTGCTCCAGTTGCGAAACAGCGCCACCTCTTTTTGCGCTTTCAAAAGCTCCGCCTGCGCCTGACGAAGTTGGATTTCAATCTGTCCGGGATCGAGCACTATCAGCACTTGCCCCTTTTCAACGCGTTGCCCTTCGTGAACCGCGATTTCGCGGATCACCCCGTCAAACGGCGCGGCAAGGGTTTGCTGGCGGGCCGCCTGGATACGCCCCACCAGCCCCAGTTGGTTTTCAAGCCGCTGCGGCTGAACCGGCAGCCAGATCTCCTGCGCAGCGCCACTCTCCGGTTCGCGTGCGACAACCCACCATAAGAGCGAGCCGCCAGCCACTACCGCAAGTGTCAGCAGTAAAAGCAGGCGTTGCTTTTGCATAAGAAATTTAATCATTGAGCGAAATATCCCAACTTTGCAGCGTGGTTCCCAGCGTTTGATCGAGCCCGGCCTGCGCATTCAAATAGCTGATAAGCGCATTTAGCCTGGCGTTTTCCGCGTTGCGAAGATCGTTTTCAAAGCTCAGCACCTGGAAGTTGCTGGAGCGGCCAGCGGTCAGTTTTTCCCGTTCAATTTCCAGTTTTCGGCGTGACAAATCCCGCGCGCGTTGGGCTATCTCAAACTGCCGCCAGCGGGTTCCCATATCGCGCACGGCGTTGGTTACGTCACGGTCAAGCTGCTGGTGCGCTTCCGCCAGCTGGATTTGCTGGTTCTTCACATTAACCTGCGCTTGCACTTCCGCCTGCCGGGCGGTCATGTCGCCGATAGGGATCTCCACCTGAACCCCAACATAGTTATCCCAGTTGCGCGCGCCATCACCTCGCGCCGCACGGTTACACTGCTGTGTCGCGCCGCCAACCAACGAAACATCCCACAGCCGGTCATTACGGGCGACGGCGAGGTTAATCGCAGCCTGTTCGCCAACAAGCAGCTGCGCCAGGTAAGCGGGCTGCGACGCCTCCGCCTGTTTCAGTGCGCGATCGGCCTGCACCTCGACAGGCTTTGCCTGTAGCGCTTCGGTCGCGACGATTGGCGCATGCAGATCCAACGCCAGCAGTTGCAACAGCGCCAGCCGCGCCATATCCACCCGGTTTCGCGCCTCTTCATGCGACAGCTCTTGTGAGGCCACTTCGGCTTCGGTTTGCACAATTTCAAACTCCGCCATGCGCCCGGCGCTGATCATCGCCTGGTTCACTTCCACCAACTGGCGCGCCCGCGCCAGCGAATCCTGAGCAATCTTTAACTGCTCCTGCGCCAGCAACAGATCGCGGTAAGCGGTGATAATTTGGGTGATCGTCTGCGAAACGGTGGACTTCAAATTCAGGCGGTTGATTTGCTCGGTCATCTGCGCAAGGCGAACCGGCGCGGTGGCAATATCTTTACCCGCGCCGCGCAGCAACGGCTGAATAACAGAAAAGTTCGCCCCGTCGTTGTGGGATAACCCCGCCACGTTGGCGTCGGTGTGCTGATATGTCCAGCCGAGGCTAACGCGCGTGCCGTACGGGGTGAGCAGCGTGGAACCCGGCGTCAGGTTTCCCTGCCGGTAGCGGTCGTCCTGGTTACGCGTGGAGAGATAATTGCCGGAGAGCACCAGTTTTGGCGTGAAGCGATCTTCGGCCACGCGCAGGTCAAATTTCTGCGCAACCCTGTCGAGATACGCGCTACGAATAGCGCGGTTATCACGCAGCCCGAGATAGATGGCATCGCTCAGTGTGAGATCGATACTGTCGCCTTTCAGGGCAATACGCGCCGTCTCGCCGTCTCGCGTGGCATGGGAAGGGTTCACCGGCATTTCAGCACGCGCCGGGCAAACAATCAGGCTTGCCAGTAACCACAGCCAGACATGTTTACGCATCGCGCAGCGCCTCCACCGGCTCCAGCCGGGACGCCGCCAGTGCGGGAGATAAGCCAAAAAACAGCCCGATAACAATGGCGCTGCCAATGCCCAGCGGCAACGCAGCGGCGGATAAGGCAAAATCAGACCAGCCGGAAAACCAGACAAACAGCCACGCCGCCGCCAACCCCGCCGCCGCGCCAAGCAGCGCGCCAACGGTGGCTAAGACAATCGCTTCCAGCAAAAAGAGCATCGCGATATCGCGCGGACGCGCGCCCAGCGCCATGCGCACACCAATCTCCCGGCGACGCTCCGACACATTCATCACCATCACATTCATCACGCCCACCCCGCCGACCAACAGCGAGATACCGCCAAGTCCGGCGAGCAACCAGGAAAACAGGCGCGACTGCTGCTCAATGCCTTCCAGCAACTGCTGAGGAACCTGCACATTGACCTCGAAGCCGGGCATTTTTTCGCTGAGCCACGCCTGTAGCCGGGGCGCGATGCGCTCCAGTTCTTCACCATTGCGACTGCGCACCGCTACGCCCGTTATTTGCGGAAAACTGATTACCCGGCGCATACCGGTAATCGGCAGCAAAATGGCATCATCCACGGAGACCGGAATGATCGGGTTTGGCCCTTGCGGGCGCAGAATACCGACTATCTCAAAGAGATAACCGTCAATCTGGATGCGGTCGCCGAGTAGTACAGGGCGGTCGGGCTGAGCCCATTGTGCGGCGACATTCGCCCCGAGAACGGCGTAGGTGCTCTGCGCATCAAAGCGGCTCAAAAAGCGGCCCTGTTCCAGTTGCAACCGCAGAACAGAAGGCAGTTCAGCGCCGCTTCCGACCAGCGTTGCCGCCGCCGTTCGGCCATTAAAACGTGCTTGCGTGTTACTGGGGACGAGCGCAGAGGCGGCGTCAATTTCCGGGATGCGTTGATGCAAGGTATCGATATCCAGATCGGCCGGCGCAACCAGTGGTTTTCGGCCGGAACCGACAGGCTGCTGAATGTTAGCCACCAGCAGCTCACTACCCATACCGCGAAAGATGCTCATCGCTTCACGTTCGGCGTTGTAGCCAATGTTGAGCAACGCCACCACCGCCGCGCAGCCCACCGCGATACCTAATAGCGCCAGCACCGCGCGGCGACCCAGCAGCCGCAGGTTATCCAGCGACTCCAGCAAAAGTTGCAGCCACGGCATTCCGTAGCGTGAAGGCTGAGACACGCGGACTGCAGCGGGCAGACGAAGATCAGACATGCGTTGCCTCGCTGATCCGCCCGTCAGCCACCTGAATACAGCGCGACATGCGGCGGGCAATGGAATTGTCATGCGTCACCAGCACCAGCGTGGTGCCGCTGTCGCGATTCAATGCCAGCAACAAGTCAATAATGTCAGCAGCGTTTTGGCTATCAAGATTACCGGTGGGTTCGTCGGCGAGCAGCAAAGCCGGTTCACCAACCAGCGCTCGGGCAATGGCCACACGCTGGCGCTGCCCGCCGGATAAATCCGCAGGACGGTGATGCGCGCGATCGCTTAAACCAACGCGCTGAAGCTGTTTGCGGGCAGCGTCCTGTGCCTCATGGCGCAGCACGCCGCGGTAGAGCAGCGGCAAAGCAACATTGTCCAGCGCGGTAAGCCGGGGCAGTAAATTGAAGCTCTGAAAGACAAAACCAATGATGTGATTACGCGCCGTCGCGCGGGCGTCTGCGCCACAGCGGGACATATCTTCGCCATGAAACATCACGCGCCCGGAAGTGGGCGTATCAAGCAATCCCAGCAGATTGAGCAGTGTGCTTTTCCCCGAGCCAGACGCGCCAACAATGGCGCAACTTTGCCCGGCGGGGATAGATAACGAAATGTTGTGCAGGATAGTCTGCCGCGCTGTACCGGCGGCGTAGGAATAGGTCACCGAATCCAGGCGTATCAAGTCAGCGCCAGATGTCGTGTGGTGAGTTTCGCTTATCCCTGAGTCGTGCAACCGTTCCATGTTTGCCAATAATTCATCCTGAAGAACACGGATATGGTGTGAACTACATATCACTATTAACGGCCAGAAAAACGAAAGCTTTAGCTTTTTTGCCATGGATTCATTTCAACCAAACCTACCAAAATTGACACCTAAAGAATTAACCACATCCGCCGATAGGTATTCCGTATACTTTACCCCGGATATTTAAATATTAAACAGCAATTAAGCCTCGCTTAATTTAAATAATAAACGTTGACAAAAATAAATATATTATCTAGTTTTCCACGGGCAAAAGGAAATTATGGCTGACAAATAAGAATTATTGAGTTACCTTGTATTCACGCAGGGCAACTTAATAATTCCCATGATTTAAGTTAAATATCATGGATATTAGTTAGCTTACTCTTTAATGAGGCTTTAAATGAAACGGAAATCGATCCTGCTGGCTTTATCAGGTTTAATGTTTATCTCTTCAAGCGCATTTGCAACGGGCGGCACGTCCATCGGCTCAATGCTTGCACCATCAATCTCAGTAAAAAACCAATGGTATAACAAGACGTTCCCGATTACAGCCGGAACACCTTCAACTGGTAAAGTTGGCATGGTTTATTACACCTGGGCTTACAGTTCCTACCCGGCTGGAATGCAGGTTTATTTATGCTATAACAACGGTAACAACTGTAGGGATATTTCTGATGCACGTTCAGGTAATATTGACTTCACACCTTATAATCTCGCACCGAACCAACCGTTCAGTTTATATGCCCGCGTAAATGGCACCGGTAGAATGGTGACAGTCAATGGCCAGTCAAGCCAGATTATTGTTAACTACACATATAATTAATAATTCGCTTACCGCGTAATATTATTATTGATAACGCACTGTAATAATAAGAATGTGAATTTAAATCACCCATAATAATAATGCCCGACGACATTTCTTATATGCCATCGGGCATTTCAATAATATAGGGATATTTTTAAAACACTTTGGGTAATTACTGAACACAACTACATCCCCGATAATACGCTATCATCCCATCGCAGAAATAAAAAAAGCGCCCGCAGGCGCTCTTTCGACAGGAAAGCGTGACTTATTTGTTCAGTTCGGCGGTCATGTGAACCTGGTTGCCGGTATACGCTTCAGTGATCTGGTAAGAAGATGCGCCAGCCTGTTGAGCCTGCGCCGCAATTTTTGCTTCAGCACCGCTCAGCGTTAAATCAGTTGCGGTCACGGACTGGGCAGCGAAAGAACCAAAAGAAGTAGCCAGGGCGATAACTGCGACAAAAGTTTTGATGCTTTTCATGATATAAACCCTTACGTTAATTTGTTGGAGTGAGGCACCGTGCCTCGATGAAATAAATAGTAGTTCTGTTTGCTCACAACAAAAAGCGGAATGATTTGCCATTCTTTGTCAAAATTAATGAACAATAGAGATCTGCATGATAGCTGATTGGTTAGCCCCCCTCCTTGTCGGTCAGAAAACAGTGCAAATCCGCCCGGCGACAACCCTGCTCAGACAGGGTGATCTCCAGCAAAAAATGTTTGTGCTGCACGAAGGTATTGCGCGTGCGGTCTGGTACTCGCCGGAAGGGAGCGAGCGCGTGAAGGAGTTTTATTTTCCCGGTGAGTGCTGTTTTTTCTATCTCAGTTGGCTAACCGGTAGCGTGGCGGATTACAGCCTGCAAATGCTGACGCCAGGCGTGCTCAGCGAAGTACCGCTGCGTTTACTGGAAAAAGAAGAACATCAGGTGGCAAAAATAGCGCTCCTGCGCCAGCAACTGATATTTAAAGAGAAGAAGGAACAGATGTTTTTGCTCAATAACCCGGAGCAACGCTATCGCTATGTGCAAACCCATTTTCCCGCATGGGAAGCACAATTAACGCAAAAAGATCTCGCCAGTTATATCGGCATCTCGCCGGTGAGCCTGTCGCGCATCCGCGCGCGCCTTAACAAAGGTTAACGAAAGCCTGCCGCCAGGCCGCTACCATCGCCTCATCACACCGTAGAGGAAACGATGATGAGCGCTTTTTGGCTGTCGCAAATGCTGGCTGGCTTTTCTTTCATTTTTGATTTGCTGGCGTTTCAGTTTGCCCGCCGGCGGATAACCCTGGCGATACTTGCCGCCTCCACCAGCCTGCTGGCGGTACATTTCTGCTTGCTGAACGCGCCCGTAGCCGCAAGTTTGATGGCGCTGGCCGCATGCCGTTATCTCACCGCCATCATGACGACTGCGCGGAAAATGAAAAATGGGTTTATTGTCGCAACCTGCCTGTGCAGCGCGCTAAGCTGGCAGCAACCCACCGATGTTTTACCGTTACTCGGTAGCCTGCTGATGACCAGCGCCGCTTTTCACCCGGCGGCAAAAAGTATGCGGCGGCTCACCCTCTGCGGTAGCGGCTGCTGGCTGGTGAATAATATGGTGATCGGATCGCCCGTAGCGGTTGCCATGGAGAGCGCCTTCATTCTCAGTACGCTGGTGTCGTACTGGCGGCTCGCCCGGCAGGCTGGATAAAAAGCAAAAAAAAAGCGCCCGCAGGCGCTCTTTCGACAGGGAAGCGTGACTTATTTGTTCAGTTCGGCGGTCATGTGAACCTGGTTGCCGGTATACGCTTCAGTGATCTGGTAAGAAGATGCACCTGCCTGTTGAGCCTGCGCCGCAATTTTTGCTTCAGCACCGCTCAGCGTTAAATCAGTTGCGGTCACGGACTGGGCAGCGAAAGAACCAAAAGAAGTAGCCAGGGCGATAACTGCGACAAAAGTTTTGATGATTTTCATGATATAAACCCTTACGTTAATTTGTTGGAGTGAGGCACCGTGCCTCGATGAAATAAAGAGTAGTCCTGTTTACTCACAACAAAAAGCGGAAGGATTTGTTCTCAATATTCAACTTTTTTGACTAATCTATACACCCATTAATCGCTGCGGATGGGTATAGATTGTTGCCCTGCCTGGCTTGCAAAAACCCACCAGCGTCAGGTTACAGCGCTGCGCCACTTCCACTGCCAGCGTTGTGGCGGCGGAGACGGCAAACAGGATTTCGACACCGCACATGGCCGACTTTTGCACCATCTCATAGCTGGCGCGGCTGGAAACCAGCACCGCACCGCTCGCCCAGGTTTGCGCTTCACGGGCGCGATGACCAAGCAGCTTATCCAGCGCCACATGACGCCCGACATCTTCATGCCCCCCCGCTAACTCACCGGATGGCAGCATCCAGGCGGCGGCGTGCGTGCAGCCGGTGAGCTGCCCGACAGGCTGAAAATCGGTTAAGTGCGCCAGACCGGCATCCAGCGCCTGTAAATCAAAGGTTTGGGTAAAAGGCAGCGGCGCGATGGGCTTGCCAATGTCATTAAGCTGCTCGACACCACATACGCCGCAACCGGTGCGCCCGGCCAGCGCGCGTCGCCGCTCTTTTAACCCCATAAAACGGCGGCTGGAGAGCTCAATTTGCACTTCAAGGCCGTTGCAGGAGGGGACCACATCCATCCCGTAAATGTCTGATGCGTTTTCGATAATCCCTTCGGATAAGGAGAAGCCGATCGCGAAGAGTTCAAGATCCTTGGGTGACGCCATCATCACCACATGCGAAATGCCGTTGTACACCAGCGCGACAGGCACTTCTTCCGCCAGCATATCCGGCACGGCATGTTGCAAATCAATGCGTTTCCACAGGCTAACCTCGCGGGCTCCTGTGACTGATGTTGCATTTTTGTGCTTTTTTGTCTGCAAATCGTTCACTTTGTCTTAACCGTTATCGAACAAGCGTATCGACATTATGGTATTCTCCGCGCATATCCCTTGGGGAAAAGAGGGAATAGCAGCAGTTCTGAATCCTTCACGTCAGAATAAGCATACCTACATTGTGGTATTCTTCGTTGCTAATCCCCCAGGATATGAGGGATTAGCAGCAATTCTGAACCTTTGCGAAAAGCACCGCAAAGAAAAAAACGATAAGAGTAATGTCGAACCAGGAGCAAACCATGCAGGTCAGCAGAAGGCAGTTCTTTAAGATCTGCGCTGGCGGTATGGCAGGAACCACGGCAGCGGCGCTGGGCTTTGCCCCGAGTGTTGCGCTCGCGGAAACACGGCAGTATAAGCTGCTGCGCACCCGCGAAACCCGGAATACCTGCACATATTGTTCCGTCGGCTGTGGGCTGTTGATGTACAGCCTCGGCGATGGAGCAAAAAACGCCAAAGCGTCAATCTTCCATATTGAGGGTGACCCCGATCATCCGGTAAACCGTGGGGCGCTGTGCCCGAAAGGCGCGGGTCTGGTGGATTTCATCCACTCAGAAAGCCGCCTGAAATACCCGGAATACCGCGCACCAGGCTCGGATAAGTGGCAACAAATTTCGTGGGATGAAGCCTTTACCCGCATCGCCAAATTAATGAAAGCGGATCGTGACGCCAACTATATTGCGCAAAACGCAGAAGGGACGACCGTCAACCGCTGGCTGAGCACCGGGATGCTGTGCGCATCCGCATCCAGTAATGAAACCGGCTATTTAACGCAAAAATTTACCCGCGCACTCGGCATGTTAGCCGTCGACAACCAGGCGCGTGTCTGACACGGACCAACGGTAGCAAGTCTTGCTCCATCTTTTGGTCGCGGTGCGATGACCAACCACTGGGTCGACATGAAAAACGCCAACCTTATCGTTGTGATGGGGGGGAACGCGGCAGAAGCGCATCCGGTGGGATTCCGCTGGGCGATGGAAGCCAAGATCCACAATGGCGCGAAGCTGATTGTTATCGATCCACGCTTTACGCGTACCGCCTCTGTTGCGGATTTCTATGCGCCGATTCGTTCCGGTACTGACATCGCCTTCCTGTCAGGCGTGTTGCTGTACCTGATGACCAACGAAAAATATCAGCGCGAATACACCGAGGCCTATACCAACGCCACGCTTATCGTGCGTGAAGATTTTGGCTTCGAAGATGGCCTGTTCACCGGCTATGACGCGGAAAAACGTAAATACGACAAAACCAGCTGGAACTACGAACTGGATGAGAAAGGTTTCGCCAAACGCGATACCACGCTCACCCATCCGCGTTGCGTATGGAACCTGCTGAAAGCGCACGTCTCCCGCTATACGCCGGACGTGGTGGAAGACATCTGCGGGACGCCAAAAGCGGATTTCCTGAAGGTGTGTGAATACATCGCCGAAACCAGCGCCCGTGATAAAACCGCGTCGTTCCTGTATGCACTTGGCTGGACGCAGCACTCCGTTGGCGCGCAGAACATCCGCACCATGGCGATGATTCAGCTGCTGCTGGGCAATATGGGGATGGCAGGCGGCGGCGTGAACGCCCTGCGCGGTCACTCCAACATTCAGGGGCTGACGGATCTTGGCCTGCTGTCACAAAGCCTGCCGGGCTATATGACGCTGCCAAATGAAAAACAGACCGATCTCCAGACCTATCTGACCGCCAATACGCCAAAACCGTTGCTGGAAGGCCAGGTAAACTACTGGGGCAACTACCCGAAATTCTTCGTTTCGATGATGAAATCCTTCTTTGGCGACAAAGCGACAGCGGAAAATAGCTGGGGCTTTGACTGGCTGCCGAAGTGGGACAAGGGTTACGACGTCCTGCAGTACTTCGACATGATGAACCAGGGCAAGGTCAACGGCTATATCTGCCAGGGCTTTAACCCGGTAGCGTCGTTCCCGAACAAAAATAAAGTTGTCGCCTCACTGTCGAAACTGAAGTTCCTGGTGACCATTGACCCGCTCAATACCGAAACCTCGAACTTCTGGCAGAACCACGGCGAATTTAACGACGTCGATCCGTCGAAAATTCAGACCGAGGTATTCCGTCTGCCATCGACCTGCTTCGCGGAAGAGAACGGTTCTATCGTTAACTCGGGTCGCTGGTTGCAGTGGCACTGGAAAGGCGCGGACGCCCCGGGCGATGCGCTGAACGACGGCGAGATCCTGGCGGGCATCTTCCTGCGCATGCGTAAAATGTACGCGGCAGAAGGCGGCGCCAACCCGGAACAGGTGCTGAACATGACCTGGAACTACTCGACGCCGGAAAACCCGTCGCCGGAAGAAGTGGCCATGGAAAGCAACGGTAAAGCGCTGGCGGATATTATCGATCCGGCAACCGGCACCGTGCTGGCGAAGAAAGGCGAGCAACTGAGCACCTTCGCTCACCTGCGCGATGACGGCACCACCGCAAGCGGTTGCTGGATTTTCGCCGGAAGCTGGACGCCGAAAGGCAACCAGATGGCGAACCGCGATAACGCTGACCCATCGGGCCTCGGCAATACGCTGGGCTGGGCATGGGCATGGCCGCTTAACCGCCGCATTCTCTATAACCGCGCCTCCGCTGATCCGCAGGGCAACCCGTGGGATCCGAAGCGTCAGTTGCTGAAATGGGACGGTGCGAAATGGGGCGGGGTGGATATTCCGGACTACAGCGCTGCCGCACCTGGCAGCAATGTTGGGCCGTTTATCATGCAGCAGGAAGGCATGGGCCGCCTGTTCGCGCTCGATAAGATGGCAGAAGGGCCGTTCCCGGAACATTACGAGCCGTTTGAAACGCCGCTGGGCACCAATCCGCTGCACCCGAAAGTGGTTTCCAACCCGGCCGCCCGCGTGTTTAAAGGCGATCTGGAAGCGATGGGTAAAGCGGATAAGTTCCCGTATGTCGGTACCACTTACCGTTTAACCGAGCACTTCCACTACTGGACCAAGCACGCGCTGCTTAACGCAATCGCGCAGCCGGAGCAGTTTGTGGAAATTGGCGAGAAACTGGCGAACAAGCTGGGCATCACGCAGGGCGATACGGTGCGCGTCTCCTCCAACCGTGGCTATATCAAAGCCAAAGCGGTGGTGACCAAACGTATTCGCACGCTCAACGTGCACGGTAAGGAAGTCGATACCATCGGTATTCCTATCCACTGGGGTTATGAAGGTGTGGCGAAGAAAGGCTTTATCGCCAATACGTTAACGCCGTTTGTCGGCGATGCGAACACCCAAACGCCGGAGTTTAAGGCGTTCCTGGTGAATGTGGAAAAGGTGTAACGGAGACGACTTATGGCTTATCAATCGCAAGACATCATCCGTCGTTCCGCGACTAATGGTTTCACTCCCGCGCCGCAGGCGCGGGATCACCAGCAGGAAGTGGCGAAGCTTATCGACGTCACCACCTGTATTGGCTGTAAAGCCTGTCAGGTGGCCTGTTCCGAGTGGAACGACATTCGTGATGAGGTGGGGCATAACGTCGGGGTGTACGACAACCCGGCGGATTTGACCGCCAAATCGTGGACGGTCATGCGCTTCTCGGAAGTGGAACAGAACGACAAACTGGAGTGGCTGATCCGTAAAGATGGCTGCATGCACTGCGCCGATCCTGGCTGTCTGAAAGCATGCCCGTCAGAAGGGGCTATCATTCAGTATGCCAACGGCATTGTCGACTTCCAGTCCGAACAGTGCATCGGCTGCGGTTACTGCATCGCCGGCTGTCCGTTCGACGTGCCGCGCATGAACCCGGAAGACAACCGCGTCTACAAATGTACGTTGTGTGTTGACCGCGTGACCGTGGGCCAGGAACCGGCGTGTGTGAAAACCTGCCCGACCGGCGCTATCCACTTTGGCTCTAAAGAGGATATGAAAACGCTGGCCGGCGAGCGCGTGGCGGAACTGAAAACCCGTGGTTACGACAACGCTGGCCTGTACGATCCGGCAGGCGTTGGCGGTACGCACGTGATGTATGTGCTGCATCATGCCGACAAGCCGAATCTGTATCACGGCCTGCCAGAGAACCCGGAAATCAGCTCTACCGTGAAGTTCTGGAAAGGTATCTGGAAACCTCTTGCGGCGGTCGGCTTTGCCGCGACCTTCGCTGCCAGCATCTTCCATTATGTCGGTGTCGGTCCGAACCGCGCAGAAGAGGAAGACGATAACCTGCATGAAGAGAAAGACGAGGTGCGCAAATGAAAAAACGTGACACCATCGTGCGCTACACGGCGCCAGAGCGCATCAACCACTGGGTCACCGCCTTCTGCTTCGTGCTGGCGGCGGTGAGCGGGCTGGGGTTTTTCTTCCCCTCCTTCAACTGGTTGATGGGGATTCTGGGTACGCCGCAGCTGGCGCGCATTCTCCATCCGTTTGTCGGCGTGGTGATGTTCGCGTCGTTTATAATCATGTTTTTCCGCTACTGGCACCATAACCTCATCAATAGGGATGATATCTTTTGGGCGAAGAATATTCGTAAGATCGTCGTCAATGAGGAAGTGGGTGACACCGGGCGCTATAATTTCGGTCAGAAATGTGTTTTCTGGGCGGCGATTATTTTCCTGGTGTTGCTACTGGTAAGCGGCGTGGTTATCTGGCGCCCTTACTTCGCGCCAGCGTTTCCCATTCCGGTGATCCGATTAGCGTTGATGGTGCATTCATTTGCCGCGGTCGCGTTAATTGTGGTTATTATGGTGCACATTTACGCCGCCCTGTGGGTAAAAGGCACGATAACCGCAATGGTGGAAGGCTGGGTTACCAGTTCGTGGGCGAAGAAACATCACCCGCGCTGGTACCGGGAAGTTCGCAAGACAACGGAAAAATCGACTGAATGAGTATTCGCATAATCCCGCAAGATGAGCTGGAGAAGAGCGATAAACGCACGGCGGAAGTTATTCCGCCGTTATTATTCCCCAGACTGAAAAATCTCTATAACCGCCGCGCAGAGCGTTTGCGTGAGCTGGCAGAGAGTAACCCGCTGGGTGATTATCTGCGTTTTGCTGCGCTTATCGCCCATGCCCAGGAAGTGGTGCTTTACGACCACCCCCTGCACATCGACCTGACTGCGCGCATTAAAGAGGCCGCTGAACAGGGCAAACCGCCGCTGGACATTCATGTGCTGCCGCGCGATGCGCACTGGCACAAACTGCTGCATTCGCTGATCGCCGAGCTGAAGCCGGAGATGAGCGGCCCGGCGCTGGCGGTCATTGAGAACCTGGAAAAAGCCTCTGCGCAGGAACTGGAAGCGATGGCCAGCGCGCTGTTTGCCGCTGATTTCGCCTCCGTTAGCAGCGATAAAGCGCCTTTTATCTGGGCGGCGCTGTCGCTTTACTGGGCGCAAATGGCCAGCCTGATCCCCGGCAAAGCACGCGCGGAATATGGTGAACAGCGCCAGTTCTGCCCGGTGTGCGGATCAATGCCGGTCTCCAGCATGGTGCATATTGGCACGACGCAAGGGTTGCGCTATCTGCACTGCAACCTGTGTGAAACCGAGTGGCATGTGGTGCGCGTCAAATGCAGCAACTGCGAGCAAACCCGCGATTTACACTACTGGTCGCTGGATAACGAGCAGGCGGCAATCAAAGCGGAAAGCTGCGGCGACTGCGGCACTTACCTGAAGATCCTGTATCAGGAAAAAGACCCGAACGTCGAGCCGGTCGCGGACGATTTGGCCTCGCTGGTGTTAGATGCCCGCATGGAGCAGGAAGGCTTCGCCCGCAGCTCCATCAACCCGTTTTTATTCCCCGGCGAAGGGGAATAATCGCCTCCAGCCCTTGCCTTCCGGGCAAGGGTTGTCAGCCTTTTTCACTTTCCCCTACCCTCTTCTCACGCCTGCTGGCGTTAAAAATCACCGTTCCCATTCAGGTTAAACCAGGCTATAAAGGCTGGATATTTATACAGATAAAGGTTAGCGGAATGGCACTGGAAAAAGGTATTGCCGGGCTGGTGAGCGACTTTATTGCCGCCGGTCGCCCGTCAGCTCGGGCGAAGAGTATTGATGACCGGCGCAGTGGATATGTCGCCAGCACCGTGCTGGCAGGGGAAACGGAAACGCGCGTTCAGGTTGAAGATATAACGCTTGAAGGCATGACGTTTCGTCTGTTTTCGCCGCAAAACGCCAGCGGTGATCTTCCCGCGTTGATTTACTACCACGGCGGCTGTTTTATTAGCGGCGGCTTCGACACGCACGATAAGCAATTGCGTCAGTTGGCCTTTTATAGTGGCTGCCGGGTTGTTGCTGTGCAATATCGGTTAGCGCCAGAACATCGCTGGCCTGCCGCACATGATGATGCGCAATCTGGTGCCGATATCGTGTGGAAAAACGCCGAAAAACTCGGTGTCGACAGAAAACGTATCACGCTTGCGGGGGATAGCGCAGGCGGTCACCTGGCGCTGGTGACGGCGCTACGGCTGAAAGCTGCGGCGACATGGCAACCGGCGCAACTGGTGTTGATTTACCCGATGCTCGACGCCACCGCCTATTTTGATAGCTATACCTTTAACGGTTCCGATTATGTGATTACCCGCGAGGCGCTGCTTTCAGGCTATGAAATGTATCTTGGCGATACCGATCGCCTGTTGCCGGATGTCAGCCCGCTGTGGCGCGATGATTTTTCCGGTCTGCCGCCGGTACACATCATTACCGCAGAGTTTGACCCGCTATGTGATGAGGGTGAAGCCCTGTTTCAGCACATGACCGAGCAGGGCGTAACCTGCACTTGTTCACAATATCAGGGCGTGATCCATGGATTCTTCCAGCTTGCCGGGATCAGCCAAAGCGCAAAAGACGCGATAAGAGACGTGGCCGCACGGGTGGCCAGGATATAACCGCGTGAAAAAAGGAGAGCCGATGTCTGTCGTAAGGCCTGTGGAAAAGCAGTTTGCTGCTTACAATGCCCATGATATTGAGGCGTTTACCGCCTGTTTTAGCGACGATTTTATCGCGTATCGCTTGCCATCCACTGAGCCGTCGCTGCAAGGGCTCGAAGCATTACGTGCCTTTTATGCTGCGCATCGCTTTAACAACCCGGCATTACGCGCCGAGTTGCTGTCGCGCACGGTGATGGGCAATAAGGTGTTCGATCACGAAAAAATCTACGGCATCGGCGAGTCGGTCATTGAAAATATGGCCGTCTATGAAGTGCAGGATGGGTTGATCAAAATCGCGTGGTTTTTCTTCGCGCAGTAGGGGTGGTTCGCAGGACGTTGCGCGCCTGTATCGTCAGGCGCGCAGCGGCTTACTCTTCCTCGTTACCGCCCTCTTCGAACGAGCCGAAGGGTTTGGCGGGCAAGACGATATAAATGCCTTCGAAGATCGCACCCTGCTTATCTTCACCAAACAGCTCAACCTGTAGCTGAACGCGCGCTTTGCGCCCGCGCGCCAGACGGTCCAAATCACCGCTTAGCGAGCCAAGATCGGCAATCGCGCTCGGTTTACCGGTGATCGGCGTGCTATAGCGAATATGCGCATCGGCAAGGATGATGGTGCCGCCGAGATGACGCTCACGCAGCATCAGCCAGATCAGCCCCCAACCGGTGAGCGTCGCCAGGGAAAACAGGCTACCGGCGAACAGCGTGTGGTGCGGATTCTGGTTGCCGGTTTCCGGCATGGTGGTGATAAATTTCTGCCCGGTGTACTGCTGAATACGCACACCCATCTTTTCACTCAGCGGGATATGCTGATACCAGGCCTGCTGCAACTGCCCGCACCAGTCGCCGCGATGCAGAATATCATCGAGCGTGGCGATCGGTTTGATCATCAAAAAGTGGCGTACCGGCGTGGTTTGCGGCGCGGTGATTTCCCCTTCATTGACGAACCCGAGTTTTGCGAAGAACGCCACCGCATCCTCACGGGCGCTACAGGTCACGCGCTTCACCCCTTCCTGGCGGGCCACGGACTCCAGCGTCATCGCCATCAATGTGCCGAGGCCTTTTTCCTGCACGTCCGGATGGACCGCCATAAAGCGAATCGACCCTTCGTTATCTGCGTTGATATACAACCGACCGATAGCGACAATGTTGCCCTCTTCGTCGACAACCATCTGATGATGTGCCATCGCATCCCAGCCATCACGCTCGGAACCTTTCGGTTGATGCAGCGGTTTACGCAGCATTTCCCAGCGGAACTGGTAATAGAGCTCTAACTCTTCTTCCGTTTGCGGTACGCGAAGGTGGTACATAGCAGCACTCTCTCTTGTAACCAGGGGCCACGCCGCAAGCTGGCTCATACTTGCAACCAGAACGTGACGGGGCCGTCGTTGACCAGCGAAACCTGCATATCGGCAGCGAATCGCCCGGTTTGCGTTTCCATTTGCTGGCTGCGGCAACGTTCAACAAAATAGTGGTACAGCGCCTCGGCTTTTTCCGGCGCAGCGCCACGGGAAAACCCCGGACGCATGCCACGTTCTGTATCCGCCGCCAGCGTAAATTGCGACACCACCAGCACACTCCCACCAGCCTGCTGGACGTTAAGATTCATCTTCCCTTCCGCGTCGCCAAAAATACGATACCCCAGCACACGTTCGCACAGGCGGTTCGCTTTTTGTTCATCGTCTTCCCTTTCGACGCCCAACAACACCAAAAGTCCAGGGCCGATTTCGCCCGTCACCTCACCCGCCACGCTAACGCTCGCGCGGGAAACACGTTGAATTAATGCAATCATGGTTGGTCTGCTTCTTCTTGCTGTGCGGCTATTTTGAGTTTTCGGTATTCACCGAGAGTGACAGTTATTTCTGCGCCAAGCAAGACGATACACCAGGTCCAGTAGACCCAGAGGAACAAAATGGGGATGACAGCCAGCACGCCATAAATGAGTTGATAAGACGGAAACATGGTGATGTAGAGACCAAAAATCTTTTTACCGAACTCAAACAGCAGTGCGGCGACAAACGCGCCGACAATCGCATCGCGGTTAGGCACGCGGGTTGTCGGCACAATGCTGTATAGCAACCAAAAAGAGAGCCACGACAGGATCAGCGGAAATATGCGCAGCACATCATCAATCACGCTATCAAGCTCGCTGGCCCAGCGCAGCGACAGCAAGTAGGAGCTTATCGCCAGGCTGGCACCCGCCAGCAGCGGGCCGAGCGTCAGGATCATCCAGTAGACGGCAAATGAATAAACATGCGGGCGTACACGCGTACTGCGCCAGATGGTGTTTAGCGCCGAATCGATGGAGTACATCAGCAGCAGCGATGTCACCACCAGCCCGCATGCGCCAACCGCCGTCATTTTGGTGGAGTTCGCCACAAACTGCTCAATGTAGTTCTGAATCACATCGCCGGTGGTGGGAATGAAATTGGCAAATACAAAGTGGCGCAACTGGACGCTAATTTCAGAAAACATAGGAAAAACAGCGAATAATGCAAACACCACGGCGATCAGCGGCACCAGCGAAAGCAAAGAGACGTAGGCGAGATTCCCCGCCAGCGTCGTCATATGGTCTTCATCAATGCGCCGCCATAGCAACCGCAACCAGGCAACAAGCGGGCGCGTGCGATGTTTTGCATGATGCCGCAGATTTTTTAGCATAGCTGTTTCGCGAAATAGTCCGGGATGGTCGTTTTATCCGTCACCAGAATACTGGTTATGCCCAGTTGTTCCGCACCGGCGATATTATCCGCATTGTCGTCGAAAAAGACGCTATCTTCGGCAGAGAAACCTTCGAGCGCCAGCACTTGCTGATAAATTGGCGCTTCGGGCTTACGCATCCCCATCTCCTGGGAAAGATAAATATGGTCAGCCGCCGCCTGAATTTCCGGATATTGCTCCGGCCAGTACGTGGTGTGCAGCCGGTTAGTATTCGATAACACAACGACCCGATGCCCCTGCTCACGCAGTTTGTGCATGATGTCGACGACCTCTTTGCGCAGCGCGACAAACACGGCCTGCCAGCCGGTGGAAAACTGCTCGTAGCTGAGCGGTAGTTCCATTTCATGACACAGCGCTTTAGCGAAATCTTCGTCGCTGATTTCCCCTCGTTCATGCTGATGAAACGGCTCGCCCATGGTGAAATTCTGCTTCAAGGTCGCCAGCGGCACACGGCTAAAATCGCTCCAGACACCCAGCACCCGATTGAAGTCGATGTCGACAATCACGTTACCTAAATCAAAGATATAGAGCATTTCTCTCTCCTTGCCAGCCGTGGAGAGTTAACTGTAGCGGGAAAGTTCTGACTTGAATAGTTCGCGGCTTCACGCGAAGAAGATACAGACATAAAAAAAGCCGCTGAAAATCAGCGGCTTTTTCACAAGCAAATAAAGAGCGATTACTCTTCTTTCGCTCCGCGCATTGCGCGTTTACGGTCGTTTTCCGTCAGGTGACGTTTACGAATACGGATAGAGAGCGGGGTCACTTCTACCAGTTCGTCGTCATCGATGAATTCCAGAGCTTGCTCCAGGGTCATCTTGATCGGCGGAACCAGAACCGTAGCTTCGTCTGTACCAGACGCACGCATGTTGGTCAGTTTCTTACCGGTCAGGCAGTTTACCGTCAGGTCGTTAGAACGGCTGTGAATACCGATGATCTGACCTTCGTACACTTCCGCGCCGTGACCGAGGAACAACTTACCGCGATCCTGCAGGCCGAACAGTGCGAACGCAACCGCTTTACCCTGACCGTTGGAGATCAGCACACCGTTGTTACGCTGGCCCACTTCACCCGGACGAACATCGTCGTAGTGGCTGAAGGTGGAGTACAGCAGACCGGTACCGGAAGTCATGGTCATGAACTCTGAACGGAAGCCGATCAGACCACGGCTTGGGATCACGTAGTCGAGACGTACGCGGCCTTTGCCGTCCGGATTCATGTTTTTCAGATCGCCTTTACGCTCGCCCAGCGCCTGCATCACAGAACCCTGGTGCTGCTCTTCAACGTCCAGCGTGACGTTTTCGAACGGCTCTTGTTTGCGGCCATCGATTTCGCGGAAGATAACTTTCGGACGGGAAACCGCCATTTCGAAACCTTCACGACGCATGTTCTCGATAAGCACGGACAAGTGCAGCTCACCACGGCCGGAAACGCGGAATGCGTCAGCGTCTTCGGTCTCTTCAACGCGCAGCGCAACGTTGTGCACCAGCTCTTTGTTCAGGCGGTCGAGGATCTGACGTGAAGTCACGTACTTACCTTCTTTACCACAGAACGGAGAGGTGTTGACGTTGAAGAACATGGTTACGGTCGGTTCATCAACAGACAGTGCCGGCAGCGCTTCGACGTTCTGCGGATCGCAGATGGTGTCGGAGATGTTCAGCTCGCCCAGACCGGTGATCGCGATGATGTCGCCGGCTTCTGCGATCTCGCTATCGATACGCTCCAGCCCCAGGTGGGTCAGCACTTTGCCGACTTTACCGTTGCGGGTTTTGCCTTCGCTATCAATGATAGTGACTTGCTGGTTCGGTTTTACTTTACCGCGCTTGATACGACCAATGCCGATTACACCAACATAGTTGTTGTAGTCGAGCTGGGAGATCTGCATCTGGAAAGTACCGTCGAGATCGACGTTCGGAGCAGGTACATGGTCAACAATCGCCTGGTACAGCGGGGTCATGTCTTCAGCCATGTCTTCGTGGTCCATACCCGCGATACCGTTCAGCGCAGAAGCGTAAACGATCGGGAAGTCCAGCTGCTCGTCGGTCGCGTCCAGGTTAACGAACAGGTCGAATACCTGATCGACAACCCAGTCCGGACGCGCGCCAGGACGGTCAACTTTGTTGATTACCACAATCGGTTTCAGGCCATGGGCAAATGCTTTTTTGGTCACGAAACGCGTTTGCGGCATAGGGCCGTCAAATGCGTCAACCACCAGCAGCACGGAATCGACCATGGACATCACACGCTCAACTTCACCACCGAAGTCGGCGTGCCCTGGGGTATCAACGATGTTGATACGGTAATCATTCCATTTGATAGCGGTGTTTTTAGCGAGGATGGTAATCCCACGCTCTTTCTCCAAATCGTTGGAGTCCATCACACGCTCTTGAGTTTCAGCACGTTCGTCGAACGTACCGGATTGCTGCAGCAGCTTGTCAACCAGGGTCGTTTTACCATGGTCAACGTGAGCAATGATGGCGATGTTACGCAGATTTTCGATCACAACTTTGCCTCAGGCATTAGAAATAGCGCGTTATTGTACACGTATTAATCGAAGGACTAAACAGGATCACAAACATCCTCCGCAAACAAGTATTGCAGAGTTGCTTTGTGATCGCTTTCACGGAGCGTTAAAAGGGGCATTTAACGAAAATTGCACCAATATAGTGCCCAATGTTCACATAAAGGCACTATATTGGTGCAACATAACCATCATGGTGCAGCCCTTTTGCACTATACCGTGCATGATAACGCCTTTTTAGGGGCATTTAAAAGTTGGCATAGATTTCGCTTTAACGATTGTACGATAACTACGCCAGCTTACGTAGTAATTAGAAGACCTCGTTACCACGACGACAATGACAAATCCGGGAGAGTTTAAGTATGTCCGCTGAACACGTTTTGACGATGCTGAATGAGCACGAAGTGAAGTTTGTCGATCTGCGCTTCACCGATACCAAAGGTAAAGAACAGCACGTCACTATCCCAGCCCATCAGGTAAACGCCGACTTCTTTGAAGAAGGTAAAATGTTTGATGGTTCTTCGATTGGTGGCTGGAAAGGCATCAACGAATCAGACATGGTGCTGATGCCGGACGCGACTACCGCTGTCATTGACCCGTTCTACGAAGAGTCTACGCTGATCATTCGTTGCGATATCCTCGAACCAGGCACCATGCAGGGCTACGATCGTGACCCGCGCTCCATCGCTAAACGCGCTGAAGAGTACCTGCGCTCCACCGGTCTGGCAGACACCGTTCTGTTTGGGCCAGAGCCGGAATTCTTCCTGTTCGACGACGTACGTTTCGGCAGCTCCATCTCCGGTTCCAGCGTCGCTATCGACGATATCGAAGGCGCATGGAACACTTCCACCAAATACGAAGGTGGTAACAAAGGTCACCGTCCGGCAGTGAAAGGCGGTTACTTCCCGGTTCCGCCGGTTGATTCATCACAGGATCTGCGTTCCACCATGTGTCTGGTGATGGAAGAGATGGGCCTGGTTGTTGAAGCTCACCACCACGAAGTGGCAACGGCTGGTCAGAACGAAGTGGCTACCCGCTTCAACACCATGACCAAAAAAGCGGACGAAATTCAGATTTACAAATATGTGGTGCACAACGTTGCCCACCGCTTCGGCAAAACCGCGACCTTTATGCCGAAACCGATGTTCGGTGATAACGGTTCCGGTATGCACTGCCACATGTCTCTGTCCAAGAACGGCACGAACCTGTTCTCTGGCGACAAATACGCTGGCCTGTCTGAAATGGCGCTGTACTACATTGGCGGCGTAATCAAACACGCAAAAGCTATCAACGCCCTGTCTAACCCGACCACCAACTCTTACAAGCGTCTGGTCCCGGGTTATGAAGCGCCGGTAATGCTGGCTTACTCTGCTCGTAACCGTTCTGCTTCTATCCGTATTCCGGTAGTGGCTTCTCCGAAAGCGCGTCGTATCGAAGTTCGCTTCCCGGATCCGGCTGCTAACCCGTACCTGTGCTTCGCAGCGCTGCTGATGGCCGGTCTGGATGGCATTAAAAACAAAATCCATCCGGGCGAAGCGATGGACAAAAACCTGTATGACCTGCCGGCTGAAGAAGCGAAAGAGATCCCGCAGGTTGCAGGCTCTCTGGAAGAAGCGCTCAACGCGCTGGATGCTGACCGCGAGTTCCTGACTGCTGGTGGCGTGTTCACCGACGACGCTATCGATGCTTACATCGCGCTGCGTATGGAAGAGAACGACCGCGTTCGCATGACGCCGCACCCGGTAGAGTTCGAACTGTACTACAGCGTTTAATAATTAAGACTCGGCAGAAGTCTTGTCGCAGCAAGGTGGCAACCGAATGAGTCCCGATGAGCTTAGTCTATAAGTGATTCGGGCTAATGAGGGCAGCCAACGCTGCTACGGTGAGAAAGATGCCAGAGGATTTTTAGTTGCCGTGGAACTTTTAGCCCATCCCTGGATGGGCTTTTTTCTCCACCAACAACCTGATCTAACGCGCTTTTTATCAATAAAACGCTATACTGCACTAAATTGGTGCACACCTCCGGGAGACTGCTAAATGGCAAGCGGCGTGCTGCCCGATGCTGGGCAGATCCTCAATTCTTTGATCAACAGCATCTTGCTGGTTGATGACGACCTGGCGGTACATTACGCCAACCCTGCGGCACAGCAACTGCTGGCGCAAAGCTCTCGTAAGTTATTCGGCACACCGCTCCCCGAACTGCTGAGTTACTTTTCCCTGAACATCGATTTGATGCGGGAAAGTTTACATGCCGGGCAGGGGTTTACTGATAACGAAGTGACGCTTGTCATTGACGGGCGCTCACACATTCTTTCGCTGACGGCGCAACGTCTGCCGGATGGTTTGATTCTGTTGGAAATGGCGCCGATGGATAACCAGCGCCGTCTTAGCCAGGAGCAACTCCAGCATGCGCAACAAGTTGCGGCGCGCGATCTGGTACGCGGTCTGGCGCATGAAATTAAAAACCCGCTTGGCGGTTTACGCGGTGCGGCGCAGTTGCTGAGCAAAGCCCTACCCGATCCAGCGTTACTGGAATACACCAAAGTGATCATCGAGCAGGCTGACCGCTTGCGTAACCTGGTTGATCGCCTGTTAGGGCCGCAACAACCGGGCATGCACGTTACCGAAAGTATTCACAAAGTAGCTGAGCGTGTAGTGAAACTGGTATCGATGGAGCTACCGGAGAATGTCACCTTAACCCGTGATTATGATCCAAGTTTGCCGGAGCTCGCGCACGATCCCGACCAAATCGAACAGGTTTTACTGAATATTGTGCGTAACGCTTTGCAGGCGCTGGGGCCGGAGGGGGGCGAAATTATTCTGCGTACCCGTACTGCCTTCCAGCTAACGCTGCACGGCGTGCGTTATCGCCTCGCGGCGAGAATAGATGTGGAAGATAACGGCCCGGGTATTCCGTCGCACCTGCAGGATACGTTGTTCTATCCGATGGTAAGCGGACGTGAAGGCGGTACCGGGCTGGGGTTATCTATCGCACGCAGTTTGATTGATCAACATTCTGGCAAAATTGAATTTACCAGTTGGCCAGGCCATACCGAATTCTCGGTATTTCTGCCTATTCGGAAGTAGAGGTGTTTATGCAACGAGGGATAGTCTGGATCGTTGATGACGATAGCTCCATCCGTTGGGTGCTGGAACGCGCGCTCACCGGAGCTGGCTTGAGTTGTACAACGTTTGAAAGTGCCAATGAAGTGCTAGACGCACTCACCACCAAAACCCCGGATGTACTGCTTTCGGATATTCGTATGCCAGGGATGGATGGTCTTGCGTTACTGAAACAGATCAAACAGCGCCATCCGATGCTCCCGGTCATCATTATGACCGCGCATTCCGATCTTGATGCGGCGGTAAGCGCGTATCAGCAAGGGGCATTCGATTATCTGCCTAAACCGTTTGATATCGACGAAGCCGTTGCGCTGGTTGAGCGCGCTATCAGCCATTATCAGGAACAGCAGCAGCCGCGCAATGTGCAGGCCAGCGGCCCGACAACTGACATCATCGGTGAAGCACCGGCGATGCAGGATGTGTTTCGCATAATCGGTCGCCTGTCGCGCTCGTCGATCAGCGTATTGATTAATGGTGAATCGGGGACCGGTAAAGAACTGGTGGCTCATGCGCTGCATCGCCACAGTCCGCGTGTGAAAGCGCCGTTTATCGCCCTCAATATGGCCGCCATTCCGAAGGATTTGATTGAATCGGAACTGTTTGGTCACGAAAAAGGGGCGTTTACCGGTGCGAATACGATTCGTCAGGGACGTTTTGAGCAAGCCGATGGCGGGACACTGTTTCTGGACGAAATAGGCGACATGCCGCTGGATGTGCAGACTCGGTTGCTGCGCGTGCTGGCCGATGGCCAGTTTTATCGCGTTGGCGGCTATGCGCCAGTGAAGGTCGATGTCCGTATTATCGCAGCCACACACCAGAACCTGGAACAGCGCGTGCAAGAGGGCAAATTCCGTGAGGATCTGTTTCACCGCCTGAATGTGATCCGCGTTCATTTGCCGCCGCTGCGTGAACGCCGGGAAGATATTCCGCGTTTAGCACGCCACTTTTTGCAAGTCGCCGCCCGTGAACTGGGCGTGGAAACGAAACAACTGCACCCGGAAACCGAAACCGCGTTAACGCGTCTGGCATGGCCGGGTAACGTCCGCCAACTGGAAAACACCTGCCGCTGGTTAACGGTTATGGCCGCAGGCCAGGAAGTGTTGATTCAGGATTTGCCAGGCGAGTTGTTCGAAACCAGCGTGCCGGACAGCCCTTCGCAGAGCCTGCCGGACAGTTGGGCAACGCTGCTGGCGCAATGGGCGGATCGCGCATTACGTTCCGGTCATCAAAACCTGCTTTCAGAAGCGCAACCGGAAATGGAGCGTACCTTGCTGACCACGGCGCTACGTCACACGCAGGGCCACAAACAGGAAGCGGCGCGGCTGCTCGGATGGGGTCGTAATACCCTGACGCGTAAGTTGAAAGAACTGGGAATGGAGTAGCGTGCGGGTGAAGTGTAAAGAATGAACCGCGATCGCAAATTGCCGTTATTTTGCGCTTTACTGTTACCGGCAGTGACGTATGATCTTGCCCGTTCATGGGAGAGGTCATCATGCTGGAATCATTAATCAATGTGGTCACTGCAGGCGTAGAAGCTGGCGCGTCGGCAAGCCATACACCGCAAACAGCCATCGCGGCTGTTCTGTGTGCCGCGCTGGTTGGGCTGTTTAGCTAATCTTCGCGTTATGCTGCGCTTATCAGGCCTACAGAACGTGTTTTGTAGGCTTGATGCGCCATCTCGTTAAATCACACGTGAAAACTGCTGCAAACGCGCCTTGCGCCGCAGATAGGCATCAAAACACATGCAGATATTGCGGATCAGCAAACGCCCTTTCGCTGTGACTTGCAATCCCTGCTCGTTCATTGCCACCAGCCCGTCCACCACCAGCGGCGCCAGCAGGCGCAAATCCTCGGCAAAATAGTCACGGAAGTTGAGATCCCAGGCACGTTCCACCGCATCGAACTCAAGGCGAAAGTTGCAAATCAGTCCTTTGATCACATCACGGCGAATACAGTCGTCACGGGTTAACGCGATACCGCGCCACAGCGCATTTCCGCGCTCGTCCACTTGCTGATAATAGTGTTTCAGCTCTTTTTGGTTTTGCGCGTAGCTATCGCCGATCATGCTAATGGCAGAAACGCCCAACCCCAGCAGATCGCTGTCGCCCTGCGTGGTGTAGCCCTGGAAATTACGATGCAATACACCTTCTCGCTGAGCAATAGCCAGCTCGTCGTCCGGGCGGGCAAAGTGATCCATGCCAATAAACTGGTAACCGGAGCCGGTCAGCGAAGCGATGGTCTGCTGCAAAATATCGAGCTTCTGCTGCGCCGTCGGCAAATCAGCGTCTTTGATTTTGCGCTGTGCGGCGAATAATGTCGGCAAATGGGCGTAGTTAAAGACGCTCAGGCGATCCGGGCTAAGCGCCGCCACGCGTTGTAACGTAAAAGCGAAGCTTTCCGGCGTCTGTTTTGGCAGGCCGTAAATCAGGTCAATATTGGTCGAGGTAAAACCAATATCGCGGGCATGATTGAGCAACGCGAAGATAAAGGCTTCATCCTGCTCGCGGTTAACCAGACGCTGAACCTCTTTGTTGAAATCCTGCACGCCCATGCTCAGGCGATTAAAGCCCTCGCTGCGCAGATGATCGAGCACATCCAGTTCGATTTCGCGCGGATCAACTTCGATCGAGATTTCCGCATCAGCATTAAACGCAAAATGACCGCGCAGCAGGCTCATCAGGCGGCTGATTTGCGCTTTGTTCAGGTAAGTCGGTGTTCCCCCGCCCCAGTGCAACTGGCTGACGTGGCGACCTGAAAATAGCGGCGCGCGGTGAATAATTTCCTGCTCGAGCGCGTCCAGATACTGATCGGCTTTATGCTGCTGGCGGGTGACAATCTTATTGCAACCGCAGAAGTAGCACAGCTTGTGACAAAACGGGATATGCACATATAGCGATAGCGGTCGCTCAGGATAACGCGCCACAGCCTGGCGAAAATCGTCTTCGCCGTAAGCGTCGGAAAACTCCAGCGCGGTAGGATATGAGGTGTAACGCGGCCCGGAATAGTTATATTTCTGGATCAGGGCCAGGTCCCAGTCGATGACTTGCTCAGACATTGTTTACTCCTTCCGATGACGCCGCTGGCGGTTCCGGCGGCCCGGCCTGACCTCATTTCGGGTCATAAGCCGGTTGCGCAGCCACAGCTTGCGCCGCGACAACCGCTGTAGTTTAACGAATAACCACACCAGATAACATATAACCGGAAGGGTTATAAGCAGGACAGAAAGCCCCATAGAAAAGGATTAGTTGCCGCCTTTCAGCAGACGCATCATATCTTCTTTGCCTTCTTCTTCCTCTTCTTCGTCATCATCGTAAGAGAGGCCGAGCTTCTGCATCAGCTCATCAATGCGGTCCAGTTTGGCATCGACCCACGCTTGATCGTCAGCGCTCAGGGTTTCACCCTCTTCCAGACGTTCCAGTAGCGCGTCCAGGCGCTCATCCGTTTCCAGCATTTCCAGCTCAGCCTGCGGTGAAAGCATAGGTTTCTCGCTCTTAGGTTTGTGCTGCTTGTTGACCGGCGTGTCGGTGACACCCAGCGGGATCGGTTTTTTACTGCCAATACGCGGATCTTTTTGCTGTTTACCCCTTCCGGAGCCAGAAGCGCCGTCGCCACCGTTCGCACGGCTGCCTGAAGCATTACCGCGGTGCTTTTTCTCACGCTTACGATCGCGGCCTTCCTGATTTAACTCTTCACGGGTTTTACGGCGTACTTTACCGCGCGGATTGGTGGACGGTTTTTTCATATTAGTGGTCTTAAGTCGTTTTTCATCAGTATAGAATTGCGGCGGAATCTAGCAGAAAGCAAGCAAAGAAAAAAGGCGACAGTGCAAACTGTCGCCTTTTTTCTTGACCCTTCACCCGTAATGGGTTTTACATTCCGTGTTCGCTATCAACTTGCCCTGTTTATCCGTTAGCGTAGAACGTTCCCTGTTACGGTTCCTTTTCCTTGTTCAACGTCTTCTGACGTTAGTCTCCGGTCTTCGCCTCCTGGCGCTCCTGACCCCTCATTCCGTGAGTTATCCTTCCACAAGCAGCATCCGGCCTTGGTGGGTTACTTTACCCTTCTGAGCTAAACTGACAAGCAGGAAAAGCCCCGGAACCCGCAGTTTAAGAAAATTCTATATACATAACCCTTTGATTAAATAACTTTTAGCCATTTTTTAATCTGCAACTTCTCCGAAAGTTCGTATAACGAAAAGGGCAAATATCTTACATAGCGCGCGGTAATGGCTCACAGCAGAGTTTCTGGCGAGAAAAACAGCCTTTTGCGTGGGTTCAGGTATAATCGCCGCATGCTTTGACGATGGAGACGACCATTTTGACTAACTGGAATTACCAACAGACGCACTTTGTCACCAGTGCGCCTGATATTCGCCACTTACCCGCTGATACCGGCATTGAAGTGGCTTTTGCTGGCCGCTCCAACGCAGGTAAATCGAGCGCACTTAATACCCTGACTAACCAGAAAAACCTGGCGCGAACCTCGAAAACGCCCGGCCGTACGCAGCTGATCAACTTGTTTGAAGTCGCTGAAGGCAAACGTCTTGTCGACTTGCCGGGTTACGGTTACGCGGAAGTGCCGGAAGAGATGAAACTCAAATGGCAGCGCGCACTGGGCGAATACCTCGAAAAACGCCAGTGCCTGCAAGGCCTGGTGGTGCTGATGGATATTCGCCATCCCCTGAAAGATCTTGATCAGCAGATGATCCTGTGGGCAGTCGAGAGCAATCTGCAAGTGCTGGTGCTGCTGACCAAGGCGGATAAACTGGCCAGCGGTGCGCGGAAAGCGCAGCTGAATATGGTACGTGAAGCTGTGCTTACTTTTAACGGCGAAGTACAGGTTGAAACCTTCTCGTCGCTGAAAAAACAGGGCGTGGATAAACTACGTGAGAAACTGGATGGCTGGTTCAATAACCTGCCGCCAGTGGAAGAAGAAACGGGCGAGTAACCTTCCTATCAAGCGTGGCATTCGCCACGCTTTTTTCTTTCTTTCGCACAATAAAAAACGCCCCAGTCATTTCTGACTGGGGCGGCTAAATATTCAGCCAAATCCGATTACGTGAAGTAAAAGGTCTGAAAGATAGAACATCTTACCTCTGTACCCTACGCGAATAACTCTACTCCCTTTTTAGATCCGGACAAAGCACTTTTTGTAATTTCTTTTCAATTTTTACATAGGGAATTCTAATGATTGTCACAAAACTCACGGTGATTTGTTGCTTACTTACAGAAAAAGCTCTTTACCCACCGAATACTTAGTGCGCTTGATCCCAGTTCTGACCGCTCCCGACTTCCACCAGCAACGGCACATCCAGTTTAGTGCTGCTCTCCATCAGTTCATGGATCTTTTTCGACACGGCCTCAACATCATCTTTGTGCACTTCAAACACCAGTTCATCGTGTACCTGCATGATCAACCGCACGCGCGGTTTCTCGCTTTGCAGCCAGCTATCTACAGCGATCATGGCGCGTTTAATGATGTCCGCAGCCGTTCCTTGCATTGGAGCATTAATCGCCGCACGTTCCGCACCGGCTCGTCTGGCTCCATTGCTGGATTTGATGTCCGGCAAGTAAAGACGACGCCCGTCCAGTGTTTCAACATAGCCACGCTCTTTCGCCTGTGCGCGGGTACGCTCCATATATTCCAGCACGCCAGGATAACGCTCGAAGTAGAGATCCATATACTTCTGCGACTCTTTACGCGGGATATTGAGCTGGCGCGATAAGCCAAAGGCGCTCATGCCGTAAATCAGCCCAAAGTTGATCGCTTTCGCGCTGCGGCGCTGCTCGTTACTGACACTTTCCAGTGGCAAACCAAACACTTCTGCCGCTGTTGCGCGGTGAATGTCTTTACCTTCGGCAAATGCAGACAGCAGGCCTTTGTCGCGTGACAGGTGCGCCATAATACGCAGCTCGATTTGCGAGTAGTCCGCCGAGACAATGACGTAATCTTTCGGCGCGATAAAGGCCTGGCGAATACGGCGGCCTTCTTCATTACGTACCGGAATATTTTGCAGGTTCGGATCGGTCGAAGATAAACGGCCCGTTGCCGTCACAGCCTGATGATACGAGGTATGCACGCGCCCGGTTTTCGGGTTAATCATCAACGGCAGCTTATCGGTATAGGTCGATTTCAGCTTCGCCAGCCCACGATGTTCGAGAATGACTTTTGGCAGTGGGTAATCCAGCGCAAGCTCTTCGAGCACCTCTTCCGACGTCGACGGCGCGCCACCAGGCGTTTTCTTCAACGGCTTAATGCCCTGCTTCTCAAACAGAATGGTTTGCAACTGCTTGGTTGACGAGAGGTTAAACGGCTCGCCCGCAATTTCATGCGCCTTTTTCTCCAGCTCTGCCAGGCGCAGCGTCAACTCTTCGGAGTGCTTGTGTAACACGGCGGGATCGATATTGACGCCGTTACGCTCGATACGCGAAATTACCGGCACCAGCGGCATTTCGATGTTCTGGAAGACGTTCAGCGGCCCGGCATTGTTTTGCAGCTCCGGCCACATCTTCAGATGCAGTTGCAGCGTGACATCGGCATCTTCCGCCGCATAACGCCCGGCCTGCTCAAGATCGATCTGATTAAAGGTCAGTTGGTTTTTACCTTTACCAGCGATCTCTTCAAAGGTGATCGTTTTGTGCTTCAGCCAGCGCTCGGAGAGACTGTCCATATCATGACGGCCAGCGACGCTATCCAGCGTGTAGGATTCCAGCATGGTATCGAAGGCAATACCGCGCAGTTCAATGCCGTAATTTTCCAGCACGCCGCGATCGTATTTAAGGTTCTGCCCCACTTTACGGACATTTTCATCTTCCAGTAGCGGTTTCAGCAATTCCAGCACGTGTTCGCGCGGAATTTGATCCGGAGCATCAAGATAATCATGCGCAACCGGCACATAAGCCGCGATACCCGGTTCGGTCGCAAAGGAGAGGCCAACCAGGTTGGCGCTGATATTGTCCAGGCTGTCGGTTTCCGTATCGAAAGCAAAGAGCGGTGCGCTTTTCAGTTTGCCAATCCATGTTTGCAACGTCTCTTCATCGAGAATGGTGACGTAATTTTCCGCTGACAGCGCGGCTGCGGGAATATCAGCTTCTGCCTCAATCTCAATGGTTTCCTGCGGTTTCGCCGCCAGTTTACTGCCTTTCGCCTGGAGCCACTTGCCCGCTTCTACATCTGCACTCCAGCGTTTGAATTCATATTTCTTAAACAGCTCAAGGAGCTCCTGCACCGCAGGCTGCTGAACCTCCAGCTGTTCGCAAGTCAGCTCCAGTTCAACATCCGTTTTGATCGTGGCCAGTTGGTAAGAGAGGTAAGCCACCTCTTTGTTCTGCTCAAGCTTCGCCGCCATGGTTTTGGCACCGCGGAAGGTGAGCCCGGCGATTTTATCCGATTCGGCATAGAGCGTGTCCAGGCCGCCCAGCCCTTGTAGCAGCGCCTGCGCCGTTTTCTCGCCAACACCTGGCACACCTGGAATGTTATCTGAGGAGTCCCCCATCAGAGCGAGGAAATCGATAATTAACTCCGGCGGGACACCATATTTTGTCACCACTTCTTCCGGGCCAAGGATCGTGTTGGTCATGGTATTGATAAGCGTAATATTTGGCGTCACCAGCTGCGCCATATCTTTATCACCTGTGCTTATCAGCACGGGCCGCCCCGCTTTTTCGGCTTCACGCGCCAGCGTGCCGATGACATCATCCGCTTCAACGCCGGAGACCGCCAGTAACGGCAATCCCATCGCTTTTACCATGGTGTGCAGCGGCTCAATTTGCGCACGCAAATCGTCCGGCATTGGCGGGCGATGTGATTTGTAATGCTCAAACAGTTCATCACGGAAGGTTTTGCCTTTCGCATCAAACACCACCGCAGCATGTGTCGGCTGGTATTGCAAAATCAGGCTGCGCAGCATGTTGAGCACGCCGTACATAGCGCCAGTAGGCTCACCGGCGCTATTGGTCAGCGGCGGAAACGCATGATACGCGCGATAAAGGTAAGACGAGCCGTCAACAAGGATAAGTGGGTTTTCTGGGATCTGAACCATGATGTCCATGCCTGTTTATCAAATTATGGTTAAAGGATGCCACAGACAGGGAGAAAACATGAGTTTTTCGCGGAAAATGCCGAAAAGATTTCGCGATCGTCGGGATCGCTCGCATAAACATCCTGTGGATAAGTTTGTGAATAGTTTTTATCAGGCTGGACTTTTGTGCCATTTCGCCGATCGCAGGATTATACAAATTATTTATATTCAATGAGTTATAATATAAAAGATGATCGTTATTGCTATTTGCTGACAATTTACGCTGTGTGGATATAAGTAATTTTGATTTGATTTATTGCCAATAATTCCTCAGGTATTACCAGCAAGGTTTAAGCATTCCTGATAACCGTTTTCTGTTAAGATCTGCGCCTTGCGCTTGTTTTAGTGTGCTTTTAGCAGCTAACTTTCTGAATAATATAACTATGTCGAGATTCCTTGCGGTAGCCACTCTATTTTTGAGTGTCCTGCTCACCATATTGGTTACCATTTTTTGCTCCGTGCCCATTATTATCGCCGGAATGCTCAAGCTGTTAATTCCCGTTCCCGTGGTATGGCGCGCGATCTCCGCTTTCTGCAATTTTATGATGTATTGCTGGTGTGAAGGGCTTTCCTGGTTATTGCATCTCAACCCTTATTTAAAATGGGATGTTGAAGGGCTGGAAGGCCTGGATAAGAAGAACTGGTATTTGCTGATCTGCAATCATCATAGTTGGGCAGATATTGTGGTGCTATGTGTACTGTTTCGTAAACATATTCCCATGAACAAATATTTCCTTAAACAGCAACTGGCGTGGGTACCTTTTATTGGTCTAGCCTGCTGGGCGCTGGATATGCCTTTTATGCGCCGTTACTCCAGAAGTTATCTGATTCGCCACCCTGAACGTCGGGGTAAAGATGTCGAAACTACGCGCCGTTCATGCGAGAAATTTCGCTTTCACCCAACCACCATTGTGAACTTTGTTGAAGGCTCACGTTTTACAGAAGAAAAGCGCCAACAGACACGCTCTTCTTTCAAAAACCTGCTGTCGCCAAAAGCAGCAGGTGTTGCCATGGCGCTAAATGTATTGGGTAAACAGTTCGATAAATTGCTTGATGTTACGCTCTGTTATCCGGAAAACGACCGGACGCCGTTCTTTGATATGCTCAGCGGTAAGCTGACGCGTATTGTCGTGCGAGTCAATTTATTGCCGGTGGATGAAGCGCTACATGGCGACTACGTTAACGATAAAAATTTTAAACGGAGTTTCCAGCAGTGGCTGAATAAACTGTGGCTTGGAAAAGACGAACTGATTGATACTATCAAAGCAGAATACAAAAACGCCGGTCAGTGACCGGCGTTATTTTTACTTCTTCTCAACCAGATATTTCACGGTATTTGCGTAGTCCTGAACGAAGGCGTCCAGGCTGCTCCCGTCCATACCCTGCAGGTTAACCTGGTATTTCCCGTTAACAAACATGGCAGGAACACCCTGCAGTTGTAAATCCGCAGCCGCTTTTTCTTGCTGAGCAACCAGCGATTTCACCACGAAGCTGTTCCACGCAGCATCATACTCTTCGCCTTTCACGCCCGCGCTGATGAAGACATCGCGAATATCAGCAACAGACTTCACGGTTTGCGTTTTCTGCACGGCTTCAAACAGTGGAGAGGTGATTTTATCCTCCACACCAAGCGCCATGGCCACAGCCCACGCCTGCGTCATCTCTTTACCCAGTGGGCCTAAGAATTCCACATGGTATTTGGTCATTTTTGTCCCTTCAGGCAGCTTCTTCTTCACCGCGTCAGCAACATGCCAGACCTGCTCAAAGTCGTAGCAGTGCGGGCAATAAAACGAGAAGAACTCAAGCACCTGCGGCTCTCCCGCCACTGGCTTATCAAGCGTAATAAATTGCTTGCCGTCTGTAGGTTGTGCTGCTGAGGCGCTAAAAGCCAGAATCATTCCTGCCAGCGCCAGCCAAATCTTCTTCATGGTCAACTCTCTCCATTTAATACATTGGTGTTAATGCTAAAGGTGGTTCTTGAAGAACTTTCACCTGTTCAAGAAAAATCAATATTTGCCTGCGCCAGTGATCTTCACTACTCAGCCACGGAAAATTTTTGGGAAATGCTGGATCGTCCCAACGACGAATCAGCCATGCCAGATAGTAAACCAGGCGCATGGCGCGTAGCGGCTCCATTAACCCCAGCTCAGCCATGTTGAATTCACTGAATTCTTCGTAGGCCTCCACAATTATCTCCAGTTGCATACGCTGCTCGGCTTTATCGCCGTGTAGCAACATCCAGAGATCCTGTACGGCGGGGCCATTACGGGCATCGTCTAAATCAACGAACATTGGCCCGTCTCGCCAGAGAATATTCCCTGCATGGCAATCACCATGCAGACGCAGAAGATTAAAACGGTTATGCCATTGCGCCATTACAGCATCGATAAGCTTATCGGCTGCACGCAAAAATTCATCTTTTAAAGCAGAAGGAACGAGCGTTGATGTTTCAAAAAGTTGGCGTGGCTCAATCAGATATTCTTTAACGCCTATTTCCGGACGACTTATAAAACGCTTTTTACTGCCGGTTTGATGCATACGGCCAAGGTAGCGGCCCACCCACTCCATTTGCTCCAGGTTGTCGGCTTCAAACTGACGGCCGCCAACGCTTGGGAAAACGGCGAGAAAGAAGTCCTGATGCGTGAGTAAGGTTTGATTGTTGAAAGCGAGCGGCGCCGCAACCGGCACGTCATCACGCTGCAAATCTAAAGCAAATTCATGCTCTTCAAGAATTTGTTCTGCAGACCAACGCGCCGGGCGGTAAAACTTCACCACATAGCGTTTGCGATCTTCATCCTGAAATTGATAAACGCGGTTTTCATAGCTGTTAAGCGGGGTAAGCCCGGAATCCACTCGGATCCCCTGCTCAAACAGCGCATCCATAATGGTATCCGGGTGTAATGTCTGGAAAGTAAAGGCGTTGCAGGTCATCCTGGGATCCGAAAATACGACTAATAATTCAGGATATCATTTCGTAGCGTATTCGGTTGCGCCGCTTACAAGCTTTTACTCTTTAATTACGCCGCGCGCGCGCAACAGCGCGGTTTTAAAATCCTCTTCATAATCCTTCTGAATGCCGGGGATCACCGCATCTTTCGAGGAGTCGCGCATTTTCAGGTGATAGATCAGGATGTCATCACTTAAATCCGCCAGGTCGCCTTGATAACCTGACTCTTGCGCCAGTTTCTGCAAAAATTGCACTAAATTAAGCTCCGGCTCTTTTTGCCATGCGGGCTGGAGAAGTTCGATAACTTCATTCAGGCGTTTACATTTCATAATCGTGCTCCTTACTCTGGGTACAGACACGTTAGCAGGGTAAAACCCACAATAAAAGAGGCGATAAGGGTGACGGACAGTAGTGCAGTAACAGGTGTGGTGCTGGCGGGAGGAAAAGCCTCGCGGATGGGTGGAAAAGATAAAGGGCTGCAGGAATTAAATGGCAAACCGCTGTGGCAACATGTTGCGGAACGGCTGGCACCACAGGTATCCAGCTTAGTTATCAGCGCCAATCGAAACCTTGAAATCTATCGCGCCAGTGGCTTACCCGTCCTCACAGATACGCTGGATGATTTTCCCGGCCCGCTGGCGGGAATTCTCTCCGTTATGCAGCAAAGCGATGGGGAGTGGTTTCTGTTTTGCCCGTGCGATACGCCGCGTATACCAACGGATCTTATGGCTCGGTTACAAAAGAACCGGCAGCATAATGCGCCGGCAGTGTGGGTTAATGATGGCGAACGAGATCACCCGGCAATTGCTCTGGTACACCGCAGCGTTTTACCATTTTTGCAGGATTATCTCGCCAGCGGCGAACGTCGAGTGATGGTATTTATGCGACAAGCCGGAGGACATTCGGTGGATTGTAGTGATGTGAAATCCGCATTCACTAATGTGAACACCCCTGATGATCTCGCGCACTGGCAGGAGAGAACATGATCCCATTACTTGCTATTGCTGCCTGGAGCGGAACCGGCAAAACGACGCTGCTTAAAAAGTTGATTCCAGCTCTCTGCGAACAAGGTATTCGTCCGGGCTTAATCAAACATACTCATCACGATATGGACATCGATAAGCCCGGTAAAGACAGCTATGAATTACGTAAAGCAGGTGCGGCGCAAACGTTGGTTGCCAGTTCACAACGATGGGCGTTAATGACAGAAACCCCAGATGAAGCCGAGCTGGATTTGGCATATCTGGTTAGCAGAATGGATGCAACAAAACTGGATCTGGTATTAGTCGAGGGTTTTAAACACGAGGCAGTGCCTAAGATCCTGCTCTGGCGGCATGACTGCGGTCATGATTTAGCGGAGTTAACGCTGGACAAGCATGTTATCGCCATTGCCAGTGATATTCCTCTGAGGCAGGGTGTGCCGGTACTAAACCTGAATGATATTGAGCAGATAGTAACGTTTATTTTGCGCTGGATGAGGCAAGTAGGTTAGTTTTTTGGGGCTCAATGCCTGTTTCACATGGGGCTTTGTTCTGGACAGGCAGTCACGCCTGTTGTGCGCTGCCCCCGGCAGGCAGGCTGCTTTTCCGTCACGCACAGAGGATTGCTGAAAACCAGCAACCGGCATCACAGGGTGTGGGTTCACAGCGTAAAAACGCAAAAAGGCCATCCGTCAGGATGGCCT
>NZ_JBCIVK010000010.1:0-86543 GCF_039409795.1 Kosakonia sp. PSU_27
CTTCACCTGACAGGCCGGTGTGTTTGCCGTTGTGCCGTGTCAGTGGAGGCGCATTATAGGGAGTTAATTCCCGCTGACAAGCATAAATTTAAAAAAAGTTTTCGTTCGCTTAATTTTCAGTCGTAACGGCCGCTAATCGGTCGATTTGCACTTTAATTGAGCGATTTCGCGGGCAAAACTCGCCACATGCTGCCAGTTGGTATAGACAACTTCCTTAGTAGGATCCGTTTCGCCACCGGTCATCTTCATAATCAGTTGAATCATCAAGCGGTCATACCAACGATAATGTGGATAACGCAACGCACCGGCAAATACCGCGCACTGATCTGGCTGCCACGGTGAAGAGAGCAAAAATTTACGGGTATAGTTATTGGTTTGCGGAGAGCTTTTCTCAGGCTTACGCGCAACAAGGTTAACGGAGTAGAACGCGCTCGGTAGCGCATTCAGCTGCTGCAGATGCTTTTTCACGAAGCTCGCCAGCGCCGGGTGGAAATGGCCGTAACGGATAGATGCACCAATCACCACGCGCTCGTAGTTATCCCATTCAATATCTGGCGTACGGTTCAGGTTCACCACATCAGCATAGACACCAAGCTCTTTCAGCTCGGACGCCAGATAAGAGGCGATTTCCCGCGTTTGCCCATCCCGGGTCGAAAATAGAATCAATGTTTTCACGTCACACTCCCTTATTCGCGCCAGAAAGTTGGGGTAAACAGTACCAACAATGTGAAGACTTCAAGGCGACCAAACAGCATATTCGCGATGAGGATCCACTTCGCCACCGGGTTCATGCTCGCGAAGTTATCAGCAACTACGCCAAGCCCTGGCCCCAGGTTATTCAGCGTGGCGACAACGGAAGCAAAAGCAGAAAAGTCATCCACGCCTGTGGCGATAATCGCCAGCATGCTGACAATAAACACCAGCGCATAAGCAGAGAAGAACCCCCACACTGCTTCAAGAATACGTTCCGGCAAAGCGCGATTCCCCAGCTTAATGCTGTAAACCGCATTCGGGTGGACCAGACGTTTCAGCTCGCGGTTACCCTGTTTGAACAGCAGCAATATACGGATCACTTTCAAACCACCACCGGTAGAACCCGCACAGCCACCAATAAACGCCGAACACAGTAGCAGCACCGGCAAGAACAGCGGCCAACGCGCAATACTGTCAGTGGTAAACCCGGCAGTGGTCGCCATCGACACCACCTGAAAGAAAGCCTGATTCACCGTTGTTACCGCAGAGCTGTAAACATCGTGGAACCACAGCACCACGGTGCAGATCACCACCAGCGTCAGTTGCACGCCGATAAACATTCTGAATTCAGGATCGCGCCAGTAAACTTTCAGGCTGCGCCCGCTCAGCAAAGAGAAGTGCAGGCCGTAATTACAGCCGGAGATCAATAAGAAGATAGCAATGATGGTGTTAATGGTGGGGCTATTGAAATAACCCACGCTGGCATCATGTGTCGAGAAGCCGCCAATGGCGATGGTCGCGAAGCTATGGCCGATGGCGTCAAAAGCGGGCATCCCGGCAAACCACAGCGCCAGCGCGCACGCTACGGTCAGCAACACATAAATAAGCCACAGCGTTTTTGCCGTTTCGGCAATACGCGGGCGCATTTTGTTATCTTTCAGTGGCCCTGGCATCTCCGCGCGGTAAAGCTGCATCCCCCCCACGCCCAGAATCGGTAGTATCGCGACCGCCAGGACAATGATCCCCATACCGCCAAACCATTGCAGCATCTGGCGGTAGAAGAGAATGGCATGCGGCAACGAATCCAGCCCCACCAGCGTGGTGGCTCCGGTTGTCGTCAGGCCAGAGAAGGATTCAAAAAAGGCGTCGGTCACCGTCAGGTTCGGGCTTTCCGAGAAAATAAAAGGCAGCGCACCCACACTCCCCAGCACGGTCCAGAACAGCACGACGATCAAAAAGCCTTCGCGGGATTTCAGTTCCTTTTTCTCCCGACGGTTTGGCCACCACAGGATGGAGCCAATTACCAACGCAGCGAAAAAGGTTTGGGTGAATGCACGACCCGCACCATCGCGGTAAATAAGGGCTACCAGTCCGGGTAAGATCATCGTTCCGGAAAAGAGGATAACCAGCAGTCCAACGATTCGGGTTATGGCGCGAAATTGCATCTCTGCCGCTTCCTTAGGTGTTCAGAAAATCAGGTGGGGGATTATTCTTCAGTTTTTAACAATTGCAATGCGCCACGACTAAAATCCGCAAGCCTTGCTGAAAATGCGTCCAGTCTGCTGTGAGGAAGCGCCACTCGCAGATGCACGGAGGCCTGATACTCGCTTGCGACAATTTTCCCCTCAAATTGCCCAAGCAGTGTTTCAACTCCGGCGAGCTGTGCGTAATCGCACCACAAAGTATATTCGGTTAATGGCATTTTGCGGACGGTGGTTAACAGGCTTAACGCCTGCTGCACCCCGCCGCCATAAGCTTTCACCAGCCCACCGGTTCCCAGCAGCACGCCGCCATAATATCGCACAACTACGGCGGTAATTTCGCCGATACCGCTGCCCATTAACTGCGAGAGTATCGGTTTACCCGCCGTGCCTGCCGGTTCGCCATCGTCAGAAAAGCCTAACTGCTGCGAATCATCCGGCGCGCCAGCGACCCACGCTACACAGTGATGACGCGCGTCCGGATGTTCCGCCCGAACCGCGTCAACAAACGCTTTTGCTGCGTCAACACCGTCCGTATGCGCCAGCAGCGTAATAAAGCGGCTCTTTTTGATCTCCTCGCTAAAGGTGACCGGTGCCGCCGGGATCAGCCAGCTCTCCATTACGCCAGCTTCTGGTCCCGCGTCATGTTTTCAATACCGTTTTCGTGGATAACCACGTTATCTTCAATACGAATGCCGCCAAACGGTTTCAGCGCATCAATCTTCTGCCAGTTAAAGTGCTTGCTGAGCGGGCCATCGCGCCACGGCGCTAACAGCGACTCAATAAAGTAAATACCCGGCTCGATGGTCAGCACCATGCGCGGTTCCATCACACGCGTGCAGCGCAGATACGGGTATTTCGATGGCGCAGCCAGATGCGTACCGCTGTCGTCTTGCATAAAACCAGCGACATCATGCACTTGCAAGCCAAGCGGGTGACCAATACCGTGCGGCATAAACGGCCCGGTAATGTCCTCCTCAACCATGGCTTCTTCACTGATATCGGTGATGATTTGGTGGCGACGCAGCAACTTCGCGATGCGCTGATGGAACTGCACATGGTACTCCACGTAATTGACACCCGCTTTCATGGTGGCAATCAGCGCCAGTTGTTCATCATTAACGTCTTTCACCAGTTGCGCGTAATCGGTGTCGCTGTTCGCCGCCCAGGTACGGGTCAGGTCAGCGGCATAGCCGTTGTACTCCGCGCCAGCGTCCAGCAAGAAACTGCGCATTTCCGCCGGTGCGCGATGGTCGAGCCTGGTGTAATGCAGCACAGCGGCGTGTTCGTTCAGCGCCACAATGTTGCCATAAGGCACGTCAGTATCGCGATGGCCGGTGGCGGTCAGATAGGCGAGGTTGATGTCGAACTCGCTCATGCCGGACTGGAACGCCTCATGCGCGGCGCGATGACCAATCACCGCCGTCTTCTGCGCTTCACGCATGCACGCCAGTTCATAATCGGTTTTATACGCGCGGTAATAGTGCAGATAATCAATCACCCCTTTCGGGTTGATATTGCTTGCCGCGATATCAAGGCTCAACGCGCGTTCCGCAACAGGTCCAATATAAGCGATGTTGCCGCGTGCGGCTGGCAGTTGGTTGCCAATACCGTCCGCTTTTGGCAACGCAATAACGTCAATCTCTTCGGTCCAGAAACTGGTCGGCAGCGGCTCTACGTTGTGCCAGTAGTCCACCGGCAAGTAGAACCACAGCTTCGGTTTATTCACGCCATCAACCAGCAGCCAGCAGTTCGGCACCTGCGTTACCGGCACCCAGGCTTTAAATTGCGGGTTCACTTTAAACGGATAAGGGTGGTCATCAAGAAAGACGTTAAACAACTCGCCGGAGTGAATAAGTAATGCGTCGAGTTTAAACCGCGCCAGCACATCACGGGTGCGTTCCTGCAAAGTAACAATATGATTTTTATAAAGTTCAGCCAGTGAGTCCATCGTTTTTCCTTCTGTTTCTTGTGACCTCAAGTTTTCGCATCTTAGCACACCTGCCCGCAACTGAGTGATTTCCGCCGAGCGTGATCGGCGCTGCATTTTTTTAATGAGTTGTTTGCATTTTTTTAACATAAAAACCACACTCCGCTTCATCTGGTACGACCAGATCACCGCTGGATTCAGGAGACTGACATGCTCTACAAAGGCAATAACCTGTACCTCGACTGGCTGGAAGACGGCATCGCCGAACTGGTGTTCGATGCGCCTGGCTCAGTTAACAAGCTTGATACCGCTACCGTCGCCAGCCTTGGCGAAGCGTTGGGCGTGCTGGAAAAGCAATCAGATTTAAAAGGGCTGCTGCTGCGCTCGGAAAAAGCGGCCTTTATTGTCGGTGCCGATATCACCGAATTCCTCTCCCTGTTCCTGGTTCCGGAAGAACAGTTGAGCCAATGGCTGCACTTCGCCAACAGCGTCTTTAACCGTCTGGAAGATCTACCTGTCCCGACGATCTCCGCCGTAAATGGCTATGCCCTCGGTGGCGGCTGCGAATGTGTTCTGGCGACAGACTACCGCTTAGCCACGCCGGATCTGCGCATTGGCCTGCCGGAAACCAAACTCGGCATTATGCCGGGCTTTGGCGGATCGGTGCGCATGCCACGTTTGCTGGGTGCCGATAGCGCACTGGAGATCATCGCCGCCGGGAAAGATGTCGGCGCGGAACAAGCGCTGAAAATCGGCCTGGTCGATGGCATCGTCAAACCGGAGAAACTGCGCGATGGCGCGGTGGCGATCCTGCGTCAGGCGATTAATGGCGATCTCGACTGGAAAGCCAAACGCCAGCCGAAACTGGAGCCGTTGAAGCTGAGTAAAATCGAAGCCGCCATGAGCTTTACCATCGCCAAAGGCATGGTGATGCAAACCGCCGGAAAGCATTACCCGGCGCCGATCACTGCGGTTAAAACCATTGAAGCCGCCGCCAGATTTGGCCGCGAAGAAGCGCTGAAGCTGGAAAACCAGAGTTTTGTTCCGCTCGCACATACCAACGAAGCCCGCGCGCTGGTCGGCATTTTCCTCAATGACCAGTATGTAAAAGGCAAAGCGAAGAAACTCACCAAAGATACTGAAACGCCAAAACATGCTGCTGTGCTGGGTGCAGGCATTATGGGCGGCGGTATCGCTTACCAGTCGGCCTGGAAAGGCGTGCCGGTATTAATGAAAGATATCAATGAGAAATCCCTCACGCTTGGCATTAATGAAGCGGGTAAGTTGCTGAATAAGCAGCTTGAACGCGGCAAGATCGATGGCCTGAAGCTGGCGAACGTGATTGCCACTATTCAGCCAACGCTGGAATACGCTGGTTTTGAGCGTGTCGATGTGGTGGTTGAAGCGGTGGTAGAAAACCCGAAAGTGAAAAAAGCGGTGCTGGCGGAAACAGAAGACAAGGTTCGACCGGATACCGTTTTGGCCTCCAACACCTCCACCATTCCCATCAGCGAACTGGCAAGTGTGCTGAAGCGGCCGGAAAATTTCTGCGGCATGCACTTCTTCAACCCGGTGCACCGTATGCCGCTGGTTGAGGTCATTCGCGGCGAGAAAACCTCTGACGACACCATCGCGAAAGTGGTGGCCTGGGCGAGCAAAATGGGCAAAACGCCGATTGTGGTCAATGACTGCCCCGGCTTCTTTGTGAACCGCGTGCTGTTCCCCTACTTTGCCGGTTTCAGCCAGTTGCTGCGCGACGGCGCGGATTTCCGCAAAGTCGACAAAGTGATGGAAAAACAGTTCGGCTGGCCGATGGGCCCGGCTTATCTGCTGGATGTCGTTGGCATTGACACCGCGCATCACGCACAGGCAGTGATGGCGGCTGGATTCCCGCAGCGGATGCAGAAAGATTATCGCGATGCGATTGACGCGCTATTCGACGCTAACCGCTTTGGACAGAAAAATGGCCTCGGTTTCTGGCGCTATAAAGAAGACAGCAAAGGCAAACCGAAGAAAGAAGAAGACAGCGCCGTGGACGGTATGCTGGCGGAAATCAGCAAAGGCAAACAGGATTTCAGCGACGACGACATTATCGCGCGCATGATGATCCCGATGGTCAACGAAGTGGTGCGTTGCCTTGAAGAAGGCATTATCGCCAGCCCCGCAGAAGCAGATATGGCGCTGGTTTACGGCCTGGGCTTCCCTCCGTTCCACGGCGGTGCGTTCCGCTGGCTGGATACGCTCGGCAGCGCGAAATACCTCGATATGGCACAGCATTATCAGCACCTTGGCCCGCTGTATGAAGTGCCGGCCGGGCTGCGTGAAAAAGCGCGCCACAACGAGCCTTACTATCCTGCGGTTGAACCTGCGCGCCCGGTGGGCGATTTGAAAACGGCTTAAGGAGTCACAATGGAACACGTTGTCATTGTCGATGCGATTCGCACCCCGATGGGCCGTTCAAAAGGCGGCGCATTTCGCAATGTGCGGGCGGAAGATCTTTCCGCTCACCTGATGCGTAGCCTGCTGGCGCGTAACCCGGCGCTGGACGCCACCGCCATCGACGACATTTACTGGGGTTGTGTGCAGCAGACGCTGGAACAGGGCTTCAACATTGCCCGTAACGCCGCGCTGCTGGCTGAGATCCCACATTCTGTACCCGCCGTAACGGTTAACCGTCTTTGCGGCTCCTCAATGCAGGCGTTGCACGATGCCGCGCGTATGATCATGACCGGCGATGCGCAGGTTTGTATGGTCGGCGGCGTGGAACATATGGGCCATGTACCGATGAGTCACGGCGTTGATTTTCATCCGGGCATGAGCCGTAACGTCGCGAAAGCGGCGGGAATGATGGGGCTTACCGCGGAAATGTTATCGCGCATGCACGGTATCAGCCGTGAAATGCAGGATGCCTTTGCCGCTCGCTCCCATGCCCGCGCCTGGGCCGCGACGCAATCCGGTGCGTTTAAAAATGAGTTAATCCCTACCGGCGGTCACGATGCGGACGGCGTACTAAAACAGTTTACCTATGACGAAGTGATCCGCCCGGAAACCACGGTCGAAGCACTGTCAACGCTGCGCCCGGCCTTTGATCCGGTAAGCGGCACCGTTACCGCTGGCACCTCTTCCGCGCTGTCAGACGGTGCATCAGCCATGCTGGTGATGAGCGAGAGCCGCGCCCGTGAGCTAGGTCTGAAGCCGCGCGCGCGCATTCGTTCGATGGCGGTGGTTGGCTGCGATCCGTCGATCATGGGCTATGGCCCGGTTCCGGCCTCTCAACTGGCGCTGAAAAAAGCCGGATTGACCGCCAGCGATATCGACCTGTTTGAGATGAATGAAGCGTTTGCCGCGCAGATCCTGCCGTGTATTAAAGATCTGGGCCTTATGGAGCAGATCGATGAGAAGATCAACCTCAACGGCGGCGCGATTGCGCTTGGTCACCCGCTGGGCTGCTCCGGAACACGTATCAGCACCACGCTGCTGAACCTGATGGAACGTAAAGACGCACAATTTGGTCTGGCGACCATGTGCATCGGGTTAGGTCAGGGGATCGCTACGGTGTTTGAACGCGTTTAGCGCTTCAGGCAGGAAAAGTGCTATCTCAATACCATGAACGCCAGAGCAAGGCAGCAACAGAGCGAATCCCCGGCGCGCAGCCGGGGTGAGCAAAAGCAGCCAGCAGTGCGGATGGCGATTAGGGCAAAGAGAAAAGGTCTGTCAAGCCATTGGTGCCAGAGCAAGGCGGCAACTGAGTGAATACCCGGCAGCATAGTGGTATGTAACCGGGGTGAGCGAAAGTAGCCAACACGCGATGCGTCAAGGGTAAAGAGAAGGTTTAGTTGCCGTTCTTCCCGCCTGTCAGGGGCGGGTTTTTTATTTCTGTTATCCGGCAGGCAACCACCGCATAGAGTAAAGAGAAAAGGCGATATCAAAGCCGCTGGCGGCAGATCAGGGCAGGAATAAATCAATCCCCGGCAGCATAGTGAACTATGTGACCGGGGAAAGCGAAGGCAGCCAGCGCGGCCAGAGTAACAAAGGCGAAGACAGGCTTAGATAAACGCAAACGCATCGCCAAACAGGCGATCTTCACGCGCACCGCGCTCATTACAGAACAGATCGCGGGCAATTTTCGCCATCTCGAAACGGCCTGCAATATAGATATCGTGCTCGGCCAGCGAACCGAAATCCTGCAATACCGCAGCCAGCACGGTGCCAGAGCGGCCGCGCCAGCCCGCTTCCGGCTGCTCAACGACGGGCACAACACGCAGATTCGGATGATCTACCGACAACGCTTCCAGCTCGCTTAAATCGTAGAGATGTTTCTCTTCGCGACCACCCCAGTAAATGGTGATGTCACGATTCGGGTTTTGCGCCAGAGAAGTCAGCAAAATAGAGCGGACATACGAGAAGCCGGTACCACCGGCAATCAGCACCATCGGACGCTCTTCATCGTCACGCAGCCAGGCATCGCCGTGCGGAATATCGATAACGATTTCCCGGTCTTTCAGAATGCGATCCATCACCGCCATCGCGTAGAGATTCAGCTCAGACGCGCCAATATGCAGTTCGATAAAATCATGCTGATCCGGCGTCGAGGCCATCGAGAACGGGCGCTTGTCTCGCTCATCCATCACCACCATCAGATACTGGCCCGCGCGGAACGAAAAAGCCGCCTCCGGCACTAAACGGACACGATATACGGTATCAGTGATGGCCTCTACCGAGGTCACTTTACAGCTTAAGGTTGTCATGCGCTCTCTCTGTCGGGTCTATTTTCGTCGTTCAGTATGGCCAGTTCATCCCAGATGGCGTCGATTCTTGCCGTAACTTCCGGGTCTTTCTTGATGGGGCGGCCCCATTCACGCTGGGTCTCGCCCGGCCATTTATTGGTGGCATCCAGTCCCATTTTGGAGCCCAGTCCGGAAACCGGCGAGGCAAAATCCAGATAATCAATCGGCGTGTTTTCCACCAGAACCGTATCCCTCGCAGGATCCATTCGGGTGGTAATCGCCCAAATAACGTCATTCCAGTCGCGGGCGTTCACATCGTCATCGCACACGATCACAAATTTGGTGTACATAAACTGACGCAGGAAAGACCAGACGCCCATCATCACGCGCTTGGCGTGACCGGGGTACTGTTTCTTCATGGTGACTACCGCCAGGCGATAGGAGCACCCTTCCGGCGGCAGGTAAAAATCAACGATTTCCGGGAACTGCTTTTGCAGGATCGGCACGAACACTTCGTTTAGCGCCACGCCCAGCACTGCCGGCTCATCTGGCGGACGGCCAGTATAAGTGGAGTGGTAAATCGCATCTTCGCGCTGCGTAATATGGGTAACCGTAAACACCGGGAAATTATCAACTTCGTTGTAATAACCGGTGTGATCGCCATACGGCCCTTCCGGCGCCATCTCACCCGGCTCAATATAGCCTTCCAGCACGATTTCTGCACTGGCGGGAACTTCAAGATCGCTGGATACGCACTTCACCACTTCGGTTTTTGTGCCGCGCAGAAGCCCGGCGAAAGCATATTCAGAAAGCGTATCCGGCACCGGCGTTACCGCACCAAGGATGGTTGCCGGATCGGCGCCCAGCGCCACAGCAACCGGGAAACGTTCGCCAGGATGCGCTGCCTGCCACTCCTGGAAATCGAGCGCACCGCCGCGATGGGAAAGCCAGCGCATGATTAATTTGTTTTTACCGATCAGTTGTTGGCGATAAATACCCAGGTTCTGCCGCTCTTTGTGCGGGCCACGCGTCACGGTCAGCCCCCAGGTGATCAGCGGCGCGGCGTCTTCGGGCCAGCACTGCATAATCGGGATGTTGCGCAGATCCACGTCATCACCCTGCACTACTTTTTGCTGGCAAGGAGCACCGCGCAGACGCTTTGTCGGCATGTTCAGCACTTGCTTAAACTGCGGCAGTTTATCAAAGAGATCGCGAAAACCTTTTGGCGGCTCCGGTTCTTTGAGAAACGCCAGCAGTTTGCCCACGTCCCGCAACGCGCTGACATCCTCTTGCCCCATGCCCAGCGCTACGCGGCGCGGCGTGCCAAATAAGTTGCACAGCACCGGCATGGTGTAACCTTTGGGATTTTCAAATAACAACGCCGGGCCACCCGCACGTAGCGTGCGATCGGCTATTTCCGTCATTTCCAGATAAGGGTCAACCGGAAGAGTGATGCGTTTCAGCTCGCCCTGCTGCTCAAGCAGGGTCAGGAAGTCGCGTAGGTCGTTGTATTTCATGCGGTCTATTATCGCCTCCAGGTAAGGGGCATATTATACGGTGTTCGCCCGGCGGTTGCTGTATTTTTGTTAAATCTGCGTGAATTACAACGACATCTTTTGGCGCAGGTTATAATCAACTTAGCCATCATGCTGCGGTTTTGATATTCTTGCGCCCGAACTTACGGAAAAGAGTCATTATGCGATCCTGGTATCTACTTTACTGCAAACGTGGCCAGCTCCAGCGCGCCCAGGAACACTTAGAACGCCAGGCGGTCAGCTGTCTGACGCCTATGATTGCACTGGAAAAAATGGTGCGCGGCAAACGCACAACAGTGAACGAACCTCTTTTCCCGAACTATTTGTTTGTGGAGTTTGATCCTGAGGTGATTCATACCACCACGATCAACGCTACGCGCGGCGTGAGCCATTTCGTCCGCTTTGGTATGCATCCGGCAACCGTTCCGCAATCCGTCATTCAGCAACTTTCTCTTTATCAGCCAGAAGGGATTACCGACCCTGACACGCCTTATCCAGGCGATGATGTGGTGATCACCGAGGGCGCACTCGAAGGTTTACAGGCAATCTTTAAAGAGCCGGACGGCGAGGCGCGCTCCATGCTCTTACTCCACCTGCTTAACAAGCAGGTACTGCAAAGCGTCAAGAACACCGATTTTCGCAAGGCGTGAGCGTTGCGTTAAAAATCCACGCCGAATAACCGTCGCACGTTCTGATCCGTTACTGAACCCAGCCACTGAGCCTCTTCCCCACGAAGCCCGGCAACTGTGGCAAGAATATGCCCTAACAGGGCCGGTTCATTACGCCGCGACGCAGGCTTTGGTTTGAGATCGCGCGGCAACAAGTAGGGCGCATCGGTTTCAATCAATAGCTGCCCGGCGGGGATCAGCGGAACCACTTCACGTAATTCCAACCCGCGACGTTCATCGCACACCCAGCCGGTAATGCCTATGTAAATACCGCGATCGAGACACTCTCGTGCTTCCTGCGCCGAACCGGTGAAACAGTGCAGCACCGCACCGGGCAACTTATCCAGCCACGGATCCAGCAGCGCCAGGAACCGTTCATGCGCATCGCGGCAGTGCAGAAACACAGGCATGTTTAGCTCGGCGGCCAGCGACAGCTGCGCACCGAAAGCGTACTCCTGCTCCTGCGGCGTCGAAAAATTACGGTTGAAATCCAGCCCACACTCACCCACGGCAACGACTTCCGCTGTAGCTGCCAGCGTGCGAATCGCCTCTGCGGTTTCATCAGTCCAGCCACTACTGTCATGCGGATGCACACCGGCAGTGGACCAGCAATGACGATAGCGTTGAGCAAGTTGCTGTGCCTGATGGCTTTCATGCAGGTTAGTTCCGGTAATGAGCATACCCGTCACACCCGCCGCTTGCGCCCGTGCCACGATCTCATCCCGGTCTTTTGCAAACTGGCTGCTGGTTAAATTCACACCGATATCAAACATGTTTTTTCCCATACAACAACCGCCCTGTCGGGCGGCTGGTAATTACTCTTCGCTGGTTTCTGTTTCGTTCTCTTCATCCGGAATGCGGCGCTTGCCGACGTAGAAGCGAGCAAAAAAGACGCCGACTTCGAACAGGCAATACATCGGTATTGCCAGTAAGGTCTGCGAGAAGACATCCGGTGGCGTTAGCAACATACCAATAACGAACGCGCCAACCAAAACGTACGGACGTTTTTGCCGCAAGTCCGCAGGCGTGGTCACACCCATCCAGCACAGCAGCACGATAGCAACCGGCACTTCAAACGAAACGCCGAAAGCCATAAACAGCGCCATCACGAAGCTAAGATAACTGGCGATATCGGTAGAAACCTGCACGCCTTCCGGCGCAGTGTGTGTCAGGAAACCGAAGGCCAGCGGGAACACCACGAAATAGGCAAATGCCATGCCGATGTAAAACAGCAGCGAACTGGAAACCAGCAGTGGCACCACCAGACGACGTTCATGCTTGTATAACGCCGGAGCGACAAACGCCCAGACCTGATACAAAATGACCGGCGCGGAAAGGATCAGCGACACCATAAAGGTCAGTTTGATCGGCGTAAAAAACGGCGAGGCCACGTCGGTGGCGATCATCGTCGCGCCCAATGGCATCTGCTTGATGAGCGGTGCGGAAACCAGTTGGTAAATATCATTCGCGAAGTAAACCAGCGCGAGGAAAATCACGATAACAGCGATAATGCAGTTCAGCAGACGCTTACGCAGCTCAATAAGGTGTGCGATCAGCGGTTGGGTATCGTCTACAGCCATGTTCAGGATTTATCACTTGAAGAAGGTGTGGAGTCGGAAACCGGCGAGGCCGTTTGCACCGTGGTAGTCACCTGCGGCGCTTTTTTCGTTTCTGCAGCATCGGGGACTTGCTGTGGCGAACTGGCCTGATTTTCAGCGGCGGCAGGCGTAACGCCTTCATGCTGCGCTTCGTTATCTTTCACCACCGGGTTATGGATGGTATGAGCTTCATCACTGGCTTTTTCGGCATCGTTAGCGCTATAGGAGCGCTTCATCGATTCCGCCGCCTGGCGCAGCTCATCCATCGACTGCTTTAACTCTGGCGTCAGGTTTTCCAGGCTCGCTTTTTCCACCTTTTTCAGGCTGTCCTGGAACTCCTGTAGCTTCAGTTCCTGCGTCAGCTCATTCTGCACCGTCGTTGCCAGCGAGCGCAGCGCGCGGACCCAGCCCGCTACAGTACGCACAGCCACGGGTAGCCGTTGCGGCCCTAATACCACGAGGCCAATGATGAAAACGAGTAACAGTTCGCCAAAACCTATATCGAACACGAATTACACCTGCTCTTTGTCGTGACGTTTTTCGTCTTTTTTAGCGTCGTCGGATGTCTTGCTGTCGGAAAGAGACGTTGCCGTAAAATCCGCATCTTGTGCCGATTTATCCTGCTTTTCCTCTTTATCGTCATCACCCATAGCCTTTTTGAAGCCTTTGATGGATGCGCCAAGGTCTGAACCTATAGAACCGAGCTTTTTGGTGCCAAACAGCAGCACCACGATGACCGCAATAATCAACAACTGCCAAATGCTGATACCACCCATACATAGTCCTCTGTAACAGATGATGTTAAAAACAGGCCCCAGTATACACTTTATCCATTAAGCTGCCTCTTTGTTGACAGCTTCTGTGCACCAGGCCCACCCGGGCGGCGTTTCGCTTAACGTGTTTTATACCAACCCACAAACCAGGCCAGAACGCCACCAACCATTAGCCATGCAGGCGTTAAACCCCACTCTGGTCGATTAATCAGTAACAGCGTACCGCTCAGTAAGAGCGTCGCGCCAATACCAAACAGATAGCGTGATTGTCCCTGGCGCACATGGTTTGCCTGTAATTCACTGGCAATCTTATCCACGCTTTGCTGCAAATGCTTGCCTTGCTGCAACCCGTTGTAGATCAGTTCAGGAATTTCCGGCATTTTCTCGATCCAGAATGGACCTTTCTCTTTCAACGCTCTGACCAGCGCCGGAATACCCACCTGATCTTTGATCCACGTTTCAAGGAAAGGTTTCGCGGTTTTCCATAAATCCAGTTGCGGATAGAGCTGACGGCCGACACCTTCGATATAGAGCAATGTTTTCTGCAACAGGACCAGTTGCGGCTGCACTTCCATATTAAAGCGACGTGCCGTATTGAAGAGGTTGAGCAGCACATGCCCAAAGGAGATTTCCGCCAGCGGCTTTTCAAAGATCGGCTCACACACGGTGCGAATGGCAAACTCGAACTCTTCTACATTGGTATCCGGCGGAACCCAGCCTGAATCCACATGCAGCTCCGCCACTTTGCGATAGTCGCGGTTAAAGAAGGCAATAAAGTTTTCCGCCAGGTAGCGCTTATCTTCTTTGTTCAGCGAACCGACAATACCGCAGTCAATACCGATATATTGCGGATCTTCCGGGTGATCGTAGCTGACGAAAATATTACCAGGGTGCATGTCGGCATGGAAAAAGCTGTCGCGGAAAACCTGGGTGAAAAAGACCTGCACACCGCGTTCGGCCAGCAATTTTAAATTGGTGCCGTTTTTCTCCAGCGCCGCCACATCGGAAACCGGAATGCCATAAATACGCTCCATTACCAGCATATTTTGGCTGCAATAATCCGAGTAGATTTCCGGCACGTACAGCATTGGGCTGTTTTCAAAGTTGCGGCGCAACTGGATCGCGTTAGCGGCTTCGCGCAGCAGATCCAGCTCATCTATCAGCGTCTTCTCATACTCGCGCACCACTTCACGCGGGCGCAGGCGACGACCATCCGGTAACAGGCGTGGAACCCAGCCCGCCAGGCGGTAAATCAGTTTCAAATCCGCTTTGATCACCGGCAGAATGTCCGGGCGGATGACCTTAATCACCACCTCTTTGCCACTCTCTTTCAACCGCGCTGTATGCACCTGCGCAATGGACGCAGAGGCCAGCGGTTCGATGGCGAAGTCATCAAACCAGGTTTCCACCGGCAGATCACCCATCGCTTTTTCAATCTGCTTTTTGGCGAGATGACCATCGAAAGGCGCAACTCGATCCTGCAACATTGCCAGTTGATCGGCAATCAGCGGCGGGAATAAATCGCGGCGAGTAGACAACATTTGCCCGAATTTAATCCACACCGGCCCCAGTTCCTGCAAGGCAAGACGCAGGCGTTCCCCAAGCAATTTTTCTTTGTGCCGGTTTGGCATCCAGAACAGCGTCCGCCGCCATAACCGCAGCGGCAAAGTGATACGCATTTTGGGAATGAGCTCATCAAGCCCGTAACTTAAAAAGGTTTGGATGATGAAATAGAGGCGCCGTAATTCTCCAGGCGTCATTTGCCCTCCAGTTTATCCAGGCGTTTGGCTAAGGCATCCGCAGCCCTTTCCACAGCAGCCGTTTCTTCAGCAAACCAGGCAACTTCCAGTGCGCCCGGCGCAAGGCGCCACTCTTCCGTCAGCACTTCAGCGACATAGCGTTGCTGGCGTTGAAAACCGTGTTGCAGAAAGCGTGCCCCGCCGCGCAGGAATTTACTGATCCCCTCAGCGGCGATATCGCCTGTCCATGGTGCGAGGATCTCGGCAGGATCGAATTCCGCCAAATCCATCAGCGAAACCAGGTTTTGCACCACCTGGATATCGCCCTGCACTTCCAGCTCGCCGCTGCGAATAAGCGCAGTCAGCTGCTGGCGGTCACGCAGCTTCGGCAGTACCCGCAGTTGCGTAATCACGGAACAGTCGGCCTCACCTTCCCACTCGCCTAATACATCAATCTGGCGCTCACTGAACACCAGCACAAAGGGGGAAGAGAACTCTTGCAGCACTACGCGCAACACCTTGCCATGCAAACGCTGGCGCGCGGGTTTCAGCGCGCCTTCACGGTATAAAAACGTATTCAATACACGTTCAATTCCGGCGGCAACCATCGGCTTAAAAGGCATACGCACTCCTGTCAGAATTTGTAGCCACGGTGCAGAGCAACGATACCGGCCGTCATGTTGTAGTAATCGACGTTTTCGAAACCGGCGTCCTGCATCATCGCTTTCAGGGTGTCCTGATCGGGGTGCATACGGATGGATTCAGCAAGATAGCGATAGCTTTCCGCGTCGTTTGCCACCAGTTGACCAATACGCGGCAGGACGTGGAAAGAGTAAGCGTCATAGGCTTTGCTCAGCGGTTCAATAATTGGCTTGGAAAATTCGAGCACCAGCAGGCGACCGCCCGGTTTCAAAACGCGGAACATGGAGCGCAGCGCTTTCTCTTTTTCCGTCACGTTACGCAGGCCAAACGAGATGGTGATGCAGTCGAAAGTATTGTCCGGGAACGGCAAGGCTTCAGCATTTGCCTGCACATACTCTACATTACCGATCACACCGAGGTTGCGCAGTTTCTCGCGCCCCATTTTCAGCATCGAGTCGTTAATATCTGCCAGCACAACTTGGCCAGTTTCACCCACCAGGCGGGAGAACTTCGCCGTCAGATCGCCCGTACCACCGGCCAGATCGAGAACTTTCTGCCCGCGACGCACGCCGCTGCAATCAATGGTAAAGCGCTTCCATAAACGGTGAATGCCCATCGACATCAGATCATTCATGACGTCATATTTTGACGCGACCGAATGGAAGACATGCGCCACCATGTCGGCTTTGTTTTCTTTGGCGACGGTCTGAAAACCAAAGTGTGTTGTCTCTTTTGAATCTTCCGCCATCTTAGTGCCTGCTATTCAAGAAATTGTTTGTGAAGTGTATCAGATTGGAGGCGATTGCCCTACGATTCAACCACCCGAAGAAGCCTTCGATTCGGGCTCCTCGTCCGCGGCCATGCTCTCTAATGCATTGTCTTCAAAGCAATCGAGGGAATCGTTTTGCCCGGAACGCAAACGAAACTCTTCGTCCTGATCCTGTGCTTGCGCCGCCAATTCCGGATTAATCTCGCGTTTGATTTCGACACCGAGCCCGCGAAACGCCTCGGCCTGGGCCAGCAGATTGCCGCGCCCGGAACTCAGTTTTTTCATCGCCTGACGATAATTGTCCTGCGCTTTATCCAGACTCTGGCCAATGGATGACATGTCGTCAACGAACAGGCGCATTTTGTCATACAGGCGGCTCGCCCGCTCCGCGATCTGCTGCGCATTGCGGCTTTGGTGTTCATAACGCCACAGGTTGGCGATGGTGCGTAGCGCCACCAGCAGTGTCGTCGGGCTGACCAGCATAATGTTATTTTTCAGCGCTTCGGTGATCAGTTCGGGCTGCCTGTCGAGCGCAATCAAAAAGGCCGGCTCCACCGGGATAAACATCAACACATAATCCAGGCTGCGCAACCCCGGCAGTTGCTGGTAATCCTTACGACCAAGCAAGCGAATATGGTTGCGTACCGAGGCGATATGTTCCTGTAACGCGCCTTCGCGCGTAAAGTCGTCGTCGGCATTGAAGTAACGTTCATAGGCGACCAGCGTCATTTTGGCGTCGATTACCACGTCTTTGCCCTGCGGCAGACGCACGATCACATCCGGCTGCATTCGCGCGCGATGGTCATTTTCAATACTGACCTGGGTTTCGTATTCATAACCTTCACGCAGACCAGAGGCTTCCAGTACGCGGGTCAGCACCACTTCCCCCCAGTTACCCTGGGTTTTGTTATCGCCTTTCAGCGCGCGCGTAAGGTTTATCGCTTCCTGCGCCATCTGGGCATTGAGCTGTTGCAGGTTGCGAATTTCATGCGCCAGCGTATGCCGTTCACGCGCTTCCTGACCAAAACTCTCCTGCACCTGGCGACGAAAGCCATCAAGCTGCTCGCGCAGCGGCGTTAGCAGACCGTTCAGACTTTGTCGGTTTTGTTCATCGACGCGTCGATTGCTCTGCTCAAAGATGCGGTTAGCGAGATTTTCGAACTGCTCGCTCAAGCGCTGCTCGCTGCTGTGCATCTGGCGCAGCTTCTCTTCGGCATGTAACTGGGTAGCTTCCAGTCGGGTCGTCACTTCGCGCAAATCAGCTTCCAGCGAGCTATTGATATGTTGCAGGCTGCGCAGCTCGTTATTGAGCAGCTCGCACTCTTCGCGCCAGTGTTCGTTTTGGGTTATCTGCTGCCGGGCGGCGCTCAGTTCGCTAAAGACATCTCGCTGCTCCGCGAGGAGATCCGCCTGCTGTTGCGCCCCGCGCCAGCTCGCTGCCAGCCAGCCGACCAGTAAACCCGCCAGCGCAACGGCTGCCATGACGATGATTGAAGTGTCCACCACGTCCCCTTAGTGATAACGCATATAGCGGAGGATTGTGCTGTATAAACGTCCAGTTTGGAAGGGGTTTTCCTGCGAAGCAGTACGCAAAAAGAAAAGGCCGAACGTGTCGGCCTTAGCAAACGGGGAGGTGAATTACAGAAGACGACGCGCCGCTTCCACCACGATTTTCACCGCGTGACTTTCGGTCTGCTTCATGGTTTCCGCATTCGGGATCTCTTGCTGGGTGCGGTTTACAATCACACCGGCAACCATACCGGCACGCAGCCCCTGGCTTGCGCACATGGTCAGCAGCGTGGCGGATTCCATTTCATAGTTCATCACGCCCATGGATTGCCACTCTTCCATGGAACCTTTAAAGCGGCTCACCACGCGGCCAGAGAAGGTGTCGTAACGCTCCTGGCCTGGGTAGAAGGTGTCAGAAGAGGCAGTCACACCGATATGTTTCGTTGCGCCAATCGCATCCGCTGCGGCAACCAGCGCGGTAGTGCACTCAAAATCCGCCACCGCCGGGTACTCCATCGGCGCAAAGTGCAGGCTCGCGCCATCAAGGCGCACGGACGCGGTGGTGATCAGCACGTCGCCAACATTGATGTGCGGCTGAATCGCACCGGTGGTGCCCACACGCAGGAAAGTGCGGATGCCAAGCTGCGCCAGTTCTTCTACGGCGATAGAGGTTGACGGGCCGCCGATGCCGGTGGAACAAACGATAACCGGTTTGCCATCCAGCTCTGCGCGCCAGCTGGTGAATTCGCGGTGGGATGCCAGTTTGACCGGCTTATCCATCAGCGCGGCGATCTTTTCCACACGCTCCGGATCGCCAGGGACGATGGCCAGCGTAGCCCCTTGTAAATCGTTTTTGGTGAGGCCGAGATGAAAAACATCAGACTTGGACATAACAGACTCCTCTGTGGTCGGTTTTATCAGTAGAGGCAAAAAGATACTTTACAGAAGGCACGGGCATAATTTCGTGACTGACATCACCATGAATGAAGCTGATTGCAGTTAATTTCCATAAATTAGTGATTTGCATCACATTAACACGACACATCCCACAACTCAGCAGCAAAGATAGTCTACGGCACGGTGATTTGCGCGCGCGGCAGGCCTTCCCGTCTATAGTTATTGAAGCGCTAAAAAAGGTATGGAGAATGCCATGACAACCAACAACACACCAGGCTTTGCACCTGCGGCTTCACCCCTTGCTTCAACCGTTGTTCATACGTCGGAAGACGCCTTAATCGCAGGCGAAACGTCTATTCCGACACAGGGCGAAAATATGCCCGCTTTTCACGCCCGGCCGAAAAATGCCGAAGGTCCCTTGCCGATTGTCATTGTGGTACAGGAAATTTTCGGCGTGCATGAGCATATTCGCGATCTGTGCCGACGTCTGGCGCTGGAAGGCTACCTCGCCATCGCGCCGGAGCTCTATTTCCGTCAGGGCGATCCGAATGATTTTGCCGATATTCAAACCCTGCTGAGCGGCTTGGTAAGCAAAGTACCGGACGCGCAAGTGCTTGCCGATTTGGATCACGTCGCCAGCTGGGCGGCGCGTAACGGCGGGAACGCTCACCAACTCTTAGTGACCGGTTTTTGCTGGGGCGGGCGTATCGCCTGGCTGTATGCCGCGCACAATCCGCAGTTGAAAGCCGCCGTCGCCTGGTATGGCAAGCTGGTGGGGGAAAAATCACTTAATTCTCCGCGCCATCCGGTGGATATTGCCACTGAACTTACCGCGCCAGTGCTCGGTTTATATGGCGCGCAGGATACCGGCATTCCGCTGGAGAGCGTGGAAACCATGCGCCAGGCGCTGAGAGCCGCGAACGCCAAAGCGGAAATCATCGTCTACCCCGAAGCGGGCCACGCGTTTAATGCGGACTATCGTCCGAGCTATCACGCAGAATCCGCCGCTGATGGCTGGCAGCGGATGCTGGCATGGTTTGCGCAGTACAGTAAAAAGTGACGGTGTGCGCCGGAGTAAATGCCCGGCGCACCTCATGCTGTTTCGAGACGCCAGCCCTGGGTCAAACGTACCGCCACGACCTGTTTGCATTGCAGCGGTGCATGATGAAAGGCACTCAGCGTTTGCCCATCGCGCAGGCGTAAATCAAGCAAATAGCGCTCGCCCTGATAAATGCAGCTTTGTACCTCAGCGCTCAGACCCTCACTCGCTACCTGCACATGCTCGGGGCGAACCAGCACTGGCTGGTGAAGATCCGCGCCTGTATGCGCCAACCCAGCATGCATTTGCGCGCCATCCAGTTGCTGTACCCCGGCGGGCGTCGCCAGCATCAGCACACTCCCCTTACCAATAAAACGCGCCACCCAACCATTCTGCGGCTGCTGATACAGCGCCTGCGGTGCGCCCCACTGCATCAGTTCGCCCTGGTGCATCACCGCGATATGGCTGGCGAGCGCCATCGCTTCCGCCTGATCATGGGTGACATAGACAAACGTTGCGCCAGTACGGCGATGAAAATCACGGAAAGTCTGTTCCATGGTGGCACGCAGATGGCGATCGAGGTTTGCCAGCGGTTCATCAAGCAACACCACTTGTGGCTCCGCGACCAGGCAGCGCGCCAGCGCCACGCGTTGACGCTGACCACCGCTTAACTCTTGCGGCGAACGTGCGGCGTAAGCACCCAGTTCAACCACCTCCAGCGCGTCCATCACCTGCTTGTGACGCGCAGCGCCGTTCACATTGCGCAGCTTTAGCGGGTAGCCCACGTTCCCGGCAACCGTCATATGCGGCCACAGCGCATAAGACTGAAAGACCATCCCCATATCGCGCTGCTCCGGCGGAGTGTGCAGCGTTTTATCTGCCAGCAGACGATCGCCCAGCCATAAGCGCCCTTCGCTCAAGGTCTCAAGCCCCGCAAGAATACGCAGCGTGGTGGTTTTGCCGCAGCCGCTTGGCCCCAACAGGGCGGTAAACGCCCCCTGTGGAATGGTCAGATTGATATCCCGCACCACGGTCTGGCCGGCAAATGCTTTGCTTAGATGTTCCAGTCTCAGCTCTGCCAAGGGATCACTCCTTTTGGTAAATAGCGGCCAAGCGCGCTGAGTAGCAGCATCACCAGCGCCACCAGAATGACAACCAGCACGGAAAGCGCCGATGCCAGCACCTTATCGCCGCTCTCATCAAGGTTAAAAATCACCACGCCCAGCGTCTCTTTCCCGGCGCTCCACAGCAGCGCCGAGACGGTGAGTTCATTCACCGCTGTGAGGAATACCAGCAACGCCCCGGCAAACGCCGCCGGTGCCAGCAACGGCAGGACGATATGGCGCAGTCGCCGGGAGAAGTTCGCCCCAGCCAGGCTGGCGGCTTCTTCCATTGCGGGATCCAGTTGCAGCATGCTGCTGTGCACTGGCTTCAGGCAAACAGTGAGGAAACGTGCGAGGTAGGCGAAAAAGATAATGCCCAGCGTGCCGCTAAGGCTGACATCGATCAGCGGCAATGGGCGAGCAAACAGCAGAATACAGGCAATCGCCAGCACCACGCCGGGCAAGGTATAGGGGATGTCGATAATTAAATACAGCCAGCGCAACGGCCGGTTCGGGTAGCGCACCAGCAGCCACGCCAGCGGCAGGCTGAGCAACATCAACACCACAGCCGCCGAGATCGATAAAAACAGGCTGTTGCTGAGCGCGCGTAACGTGGCGCTTTGCGCATCAAAGATCCCTCGCCAGGCGGCAAAGGTAAGCGTTTCACTATTCAGCGCGACGCCAAGCGTCGGCACCAGCGAGGTGGTAATCAGCGCCACTAGCGGCGCGAGCAGGATGGCACACAGCACCGCCGCCAATAATAACTCGACCGCCAGCCGCCATTTGCCGAGGGTGAAACCCAGCGCGCGCCCTGCCATACCAATCAACGGCAGCGCATAACGCCGCTGCATGTGGCCTTGCAGCGTGACAATGCCAATTGCCAGCATCCCCATCAGCACCGACAGCGCCGCCACGTCGTTCAGCATCGCCGGGCCAAAGCTGGAAAGCGTCTGATAGATATACACAGGCAGTACAAAGTAGGAAATCGGGATGCCCAGCATCGCCGGAATACCAAAATTACCGAGCGCCGAAACAAACGCGATCGCCGCCCCGGCCCACAATGCAGTACGGCACAGCGGCAACACAATGTCGAAGAACACCCGCCACAACGATGCGCCATGAAGGCGCGCGGCTTCAATATGCTCTTTTGGCAAACACTGTAGCTGGGTGCGCAGCGCCAGAAACACCAGCGGCGCATGCTGAATACCGAGCAGCAGCGCAATTCCCTCGGCAGAATAGAGCGGGTTGCTGCTGCCAAACCCCGGCGCAAGACCAATGCTATTGAGCAAGATGCTGCCCGGCCCAAAAAGTTGCAGCCAGCTTAACGCGGTGACCTGCGGCGGGATCATCATCGGCAGCATAAACAGAAATACCCACAGCTGTTTGAGGCGGATATTGGTCAGCGCCAGGCAAAAAGCGAACAGGCTACCCAGCAGCAGTGACAGCAGCATGCCCAGCCCACTGGTATACAGGCTGTGCCACAGCGCAAGCCAGGTGGAAGGGTTGCTCATCACACGCCACAAACTGCTGTCGCTGCCGTGGCGCCCGTCAACCAGCGCAGAGACCAGCAACCGCAGGCTGGGCAGCAGGCTCAGTAGCGCAACAAGAAACAATAACAGCCAGAGCAGCCCTTTTGCCGAGCCGCCGCTGGCGTGCTGGCGCAGCGTCATACTGGTCATCAATTAGCGGTTTCCGAACAGGTCGGCAAAACGCTTTTTATTGGCTTCCGTCTCGGCCAACGCTTTTGCTGCATCAAACGGCATCAGCTTGATGCTGTCGCGCGGCGGGAACCCGGCCGGAACCGGCAACGTGGCGTCGGCGGGCAGATAGCCCTGCTGGAGCACCAGTTTTTGCCCCTCATCCGAGAGCACAAAGTCGATAAACGCTTTCGCCGCCTGCGGGTTTTTCGCGTTTTTCATCATCGCTACCGGCTCGGTAACAATGCTGACGCCCTCTTTCGGGAAGACGAACTCAATCGGTGCGCCTTTGGCTTTTTCGCGGATCGCCATGTAATCCACCAGCACGCCATAGGCTTTGCTGCCGGACGCAATCGCGCTCATCACCGCGCCGTTACCGCTTTGCGGCATCGCACCGTTCTCTTTTAGTTTCTCGTAGTATTGCCAGCCGAGCGCCGGATCGTTCATCAGCGTCGCCTGATGGATTTGCGCCGCGCCGGAATAGAGCGGGCTTGGCAGGGTGGTCATGTTTTTCAGCTCCGGTTTGAGCAGATCCTGCCAGGAGGTTGGCTTAACCGGGGCTTTGCTGTGATAAGCAATACCGGTGGTGATCAGTTTGGTGCCGTAGTAGTAGCCCTCTTTGTCATATAACTGCGCATCAAAACGCGTCGCTTGCGGTGATTTATACGCCGCCAGCAGGTTTTGCTGTTTCAGGGATTCCATGGTCACGCTGTCGGCAATCAGCAGCACGTCCGGGGCGGCGCCACCGGCGGCTAACTCTGCCTGCAAACGCGCGGTCAGCTTGGTAGTTCCGTCGCGGATCCATTTCACTTCAATGTCCGGGTGCGCTTTTTCAAAGGCGCTGACGGTCATTTGCGCATCTTCATTGGGCTGGCTGGTATAGAGCGTCAGAGTGGATTTGGCGAAAGCTGACGTACTGATGATGGCCAGCAGTACCGCTGCCAGCACACTTTTCTTACTCATGGTTCAGTCCCCTGTGTTTTCGTTGCGACGATTTAAACAAGGGAGTTTGACAAAAATGTTACCGAAGCGATGTTGGCTTGTTACAGAGGAATGACGCGCCGCCGGTTTCACACCGGGCGGCGCGGTAAGACTTACTGCTGACGCAGATTCTGCGCGGCTTTCACCATGTTCGCCAGCGCGCTACGGGTTTCCGGCCAGCCGCGGGTTTTCAGGCCGCAGTCCGGGTTCACCCATAAACGTTGTGCCGGGATACGCTGCGCGGCTTTTTGCAGCAGTGCTTCGATCCACTCGACACTCGGTACGTTCGGCGAGTGAATATCGTACACACCCGGGCCGATTTCGTTCGGGTACTCAAACTCTTCGAACGACTCCAGCAGTTCCATATCCGAGCGCGAAGTTTCAATGGTGATCACATCGGCATCCAGCGCGGCGATGGAATCCATGATGTCGTTAAACTCGCAGTAACACATATGGGTATGGATCTGCGTGTCATCTTTCGCCACCGCCGCGTTGATGCGAAAAGCCTCCACGCCCCAGGCCAGATAGGCGTCCCAGTCGCTGCGACGCAGCGGCAAACCTTCGCGCAGTGCCGGTTCATCAATCTGGATAATGCCAATCCCTGCCGCTTCCAGATCCGCCACTTCATCACGCAGTGCCAGCGCAATCTGTTTGGCGATGGTTTCGCGGCTCACGTCTTCACGCGGGAACGACCAGCAAAGAATGGTCACCGGGCCGGTCAGCATCCCTTTCACCGGTTTATCGGTCAGCGACTGCGCGTACTTCGCCCACTCAACGGTAATCGCTTCCGGGCGGCTGACGTCGCCGATAACCACTGGTGGTTTTACGCAGCGGGAGCCGTAGCTCTGCACCCAGCCGTTTTGTGTAAAGACGAAGCCATCCAGGTTTTCACCAAAGTACTCCACCATGTCATTACGCTCGGCTTCGCCATGCACCAGCACGTCTAAGCCCAGACGCTCCTGCTCGACAATCGCCTGTTTGATGTGTTCGGCGATACCAGTCCGGTAGCGGCCCGCATCGAGATTGCCTTTTTTGAAATCCAGCCGCAGGCCGCGAATCTCGGTAGTCTGCGGGAAAGAGCCGATAGTGGTGGTCGGCCAGGCAGGCAGCTTAAAGCGCTCGCGCTGGGCTTTCGCGCGCTCGGCGTACGAGCTGTTGCGCTGGCTGTCCTGCGCGGTGATCGCCGCCAGACGCTGTGCCACTGCCGTGTTGTGAACGCGCGTAGAGTGGCGACGCGCCTGAATCGGGGCGCTCCATTCCGCCAGTTTCTCCGTGTTACCGCTGTTCAGCGCATCGCGCAGCAGCGCCAGTTCCTGACATTTTTGCAGGGCGAAGGCGAACCAGCTCTTCACTTCCGCATCCAGGCGCGTTTCAACACTCAGATCGATCGGGCTGTGCAGCAAAGAACACGAAGAGGCAACCCACAGCGGACGTTTACCGACCACTTCGTTGATTTGCGCATATTTCTCGGTGAGATCGGCGCGCCAAACGTTACGACCATTCACCAGACCGGCAGAAAGCAGCCAGTCAGCAGGCAGACGCGAGTGCAGCTCGGCCACGTTGTCCTTGCCGTGTACTAAATCAACGTGCAGCCCCTGCACCGGCAGCGCGGTGATCACATCAAGGTTCGGCGTCACGCCTTCAAAATAGGTGGTCAGCAGCAGCTTCAGCTGGCCGGAAAGCGCGTCGTAAGCTGGTTTAAACGCATCCAGCCAGGCTTGTGGCAACTCCAGCACCAGCGCCGGTTCGTCGATTTGTACCCACTCAATACCGCGTTTTGCCAGCTCGCCGAGCACCTGTTTGTAGACCGGCAGAATGTCGTTCAGCAGGCTTAACCGATCAAACTGTTCGCCTTTCACTTTGCCCAGCCACAGGTAAGTGACCGGGCCCAGCAGCACAGGTTTCACCTTATGGCCGAGCGCCAGCGCTTCGTCTACTTCGTCCAGCAGTTGCGTCCAGGTCAGTTTGAACTGCTGGCCTTTGCTGAACTCCGGCACCATGTAGTGGTAGTTGGTGTTGAACCATTTGGTCATTTCCGCCGCTGCCGCCGGTTCGCCGGTTGGCGCGCGGCCACGGCCAATGCGGAACAGGGTGTCGATATCGACGGAACCGTCGTTGTTCTGATGACGAGCCGGCACATTGCCCAGCAGCAGGCTGGTGGTCAGAACATGGTCGTACCAGGCGAAATCGCCCACCGGCAGCAGATCGATACCGGCCTCTTTTTGCTGCTCCCAGTGGCGGGCGCGCAGTTCGCGCCCTACCGCCAGCAGCTCTTCACGGGTGGAGTTACCCGCCCAGTAGCTCTCTTGCGCTTTTTTCAGCTCGCGGCGCAGGCCAACGCGAGGGAAACCGAGGGTGTGATTAAGAATTGTCATTTTTAGCCTCTTCAATTGGGTTAATCCAAAGGATTTCGGATTAAGGGAAGGCGGCAAGTTCATGAATCCCCAGGAGCTTACTGAAGTAAGTGACTGGAGTGAAAGAGCGCAGCCAACGCACCATTAATTCGAAAGACACAGGATTTTTAGACGTCCAGATGTTTACACATCCATATTGTGTAGGTACTGTATATTCCTCAAGCGCAAAATGTTCATGCCGGAGTGAAGGACTTTCATGATCGAAATTAAACACCTGAAAACGCTACAGGCGTTACGAAACAGCGGGTCGCTGGCGGCAGCGGCGGCAACGCTGCATCAAACGCAGTCCGCGCTTTCCCACCAGTTCAGCGATCTGGAACAGCGCCTTGGCTTTCGTCTGTTTGTGCGGAAAAGCCAGCCGCTGCGCTTTACGCCGCAGGGTGAAATTCTGCTGCAACTGGCGAATCAGGTGCTGCCGCAGATTAGCCGCGCGCTGCAGGCCTGCAATGAGCCGCAGCAAGCCACGCTGCGCATCGCTATTGAGTGCCATAGCTGTATTCAGTGGCTGACACCTGCGCTTGAGAACTTCCGCCAGAACTGGCCGCAAGTGGAGATGGATTTCAAATCCGGCGTCACGTTTGATCCGCAACCTGCGCTGCAACAGGGCGAGCTGGATCTGGTCATGACCTCCGACATTTTGCCGCGCAGCGGTCTGCACTATTCGCCGATGTTTGATTTTGAAGTGCGTCTGGTGCTCGCCCCCGATCATCCGCTGGCGGCGAAAGCGCGCATCACGCCGGACGATATCGCCAGCGAAACGCTGCTGATTTACCCCGTACAGCGCAGCCGCCTGGATATCTGGCGTCACTTCCTGCAACCGGCGGGCGTGAGCCCGTCGCTGAAAAGTGTTGATAATACGCTGCTGCTGATTCAGATGGTTGCCGCGCGGATGGGCATTGCGGCGCTGCCGCACTGGGTGGTGGAGAGTTTTGAGCGCCAGGGTCTGATAGTGACCAAAACCCTGGGCGAAGGATTGTGGAGCCGGCTGTACGCCGCCGTGCGCGACGGCGAGCAGCGTCAGCCGGTAACGGAAGCGTTTATTCGCTCAGCGCGGAACCACGCTTGCGACCATCTGCCGTTTGTGCGGAGCGCGGAGCGACCCAACGGCGATGCACCCACAGCGAGGCCATTATCACCGCACCACCAATAATAAAGCTCGGCCAGTGCGGTTGTTCCTGCCAGATCGCGAGGTTAACCAGTAACCCGGCGGGAACATGCACATTGTTCATGATGCCGAGCGTCCCGGCGTCCACCTGTGTAGCGCCGTAGTTCCACATAAAATAACCCAACCCGGATGCCACCACGCCAAGCCACACCAGCACGCTCCATTGCAGCGTCGTGGTCGGCAATTTCTGCGGATTACCCATCACAAACCACGCCACAACGGCGACCACGAATGCGCCAAGATAAAACCAGGCGAACGCGTTGTGTTGCGGCATCGGGCGCGTCTCCATCAGGCGTTTGTAGCCGACCATACCAATGGCAAAGCTGATATTCGCCAGTTGCACCAGAATCAGACCAATCCAGAAGTGATCGCTCACTTTGTCGTAGCGAATAATCGCCGCGCCAATTACCGCCAGCCCGGCGCTCAGCGCGTAGCTCCAGCGCAGCCCGCGCTTACTGAGCAGATCGTAAATCAGGGTGACATACAGCGGTGTGAAAACGGTAAACAGCAGGAATTCAGACACCGTCAGGTAGAGATACGCCTGGAAGCTGAACAGGTACATAATGCCCAGTTGCAGCGCGCCCACCAGCATATACAGGCCAATGGTGTTGAGGTTATGCCCACGCGCACGCAGAAACGGTAAAAAGACCAGCGCCGCCAGCCCCACGCGCATCAGCACGGAGAAGTAGCTGTCGACATGGCCCGCAAGGTATTCGCCAATCAGGCTAAAAGAGAAAGCCCACAAAATAGTGGTGATGATGAGTAACGCCACAATGAATGTCTCTTCGATGAGTGGACAGGCATTGTAGCGAACTCAGTTGCGCAAAGTTTGAGTATTTAGTTGACGAGTGGTTAATTTAAAACCACTCGTCAATCTTATTCGAGGAACAGCTTACGCAGGTAATGCGGTACGGCGTTATCGGCGTTGGTGCCAATCACTTCCAGCTCCGGGTGCAGTTCTTTCAGGCGCTGGTGAGCGTTACCCATAATGCAACCTTTGCCCGCCATCGACAGCATTTCCGCGTCGTTCATACCGTCACCAAAGGCGATGCACTCTTTCAGGCTATAACCCAGCGCGCCGGCGACCGCTTCCAGCGCATGGCCTTTCGACACGCCGCCCGCCATCACTTCCAGGCAGGTTAAGGTAGAGAAACTGACGTTCACGCGATCGCCCCAGCGGGCGTTGATGGCCTGCTCCAGCGGCAGCAGTTTTTCATGGCTTTCACATGTGAAGAAGACTTTGCTGATCCCTTCCGGCTCCAGCAAACCCGGCTCATACAGCGAATACTGGAACACCGCTTCTTTAAAGAAACGCATCTCATCCGGGCGGTGGCGGTTCATGAACCACTCATCGTTGCGGTAGACATTGGTAATGATATCCGGCTCGTTATGCACCACGCCGAACAGATCGGTGGCGATGTCGCGATCCAGGTTATGGGTGAACACCAGATTGCCATCGGTGTCGTGTACCCGCGCACCGTTGGAGGTGATCATATAGGCTTTAATGCCCAGATTGTCGCGGATTTGTCCGACATCCACATGGTGGCGGCCGGTGGCGAAGACGAAGTTGACGCCGCGCGCGGTAAGCAGTTTTAACGTTTCTTTGGCAAAGGGCGACAGTGTGTGGTCGGGGGAGAGCAATGTGCCATCTAAATCAGATGCAACAACCTGGTACATAAGAAAATTTAACCTCAATAATTCATCAGTTATGCCGGTCGAAGAATTCGACGATGGCGTTGAGCGCGACCGAGCGCATAGCGTCCTTTTCAAAAAGGATCTCATGGTACGCGCCTTGTATGACCAACGGTTTCCCCCCTTCACAAGGGTGGCCCGCTGCGGCGCGTCGTTCACAGAAGCGTTGATGCATGCGGTTATCCACCACGTGCTCCTCTTCTGCCTGAATAATCAATGTCGGCGTGGCGTCGTTTTCCGCCCCTGCCAGCGCGTGTTCACCGGCGAGGATCCCTTCGCGTACCCAGTGCCAGGTGGGCCCGCCAACGCGAAGCTGCGGTTCATCGGCATAAAAACGCAAGTTACGGCGATAGCGCTCGCGGCTGTGGGTTAACACGTTTATCGCGAACGGCAACGGGCGCCAGCTCCCGGTGCCAATAGCGTAACCTTCACGAAGACTCGGGTAGCTTTCAGCCCAGTCCAGCAACGGGCGCACCATCCATTCTGGCAGGCGAATGATAATGCCGAACATGGGCGCGCACAGGGCAATCGCATCGCAGGCTTGCGGATAGCGCTGCAAAAACAAGGTGGAAATGGCACCACCCATCGAATGGGCAAGGATATAGCGTTTGCGCCACGGCCCGCTGGCCACTTCCTGATCCCAGAACGCCGCCAGATCGTCGACATAATCGCTGAATTTCACCACATGGCCACGATGCGTGTCCGGCAACATTCGCCCGGAACGCCCCTGGCCGCGATGATCGATAATCAACACGTCATAACCGAGGTGGAACAGGTCATACGCCAGCTCTGCGTATTTTACGTAGCTTTCGATGCGGCCGGGACAAATCACAATAACGCGGTCGTTACTTTGCGCGCGAAAACGGACAAAACTGACCGGCACATCGTCCACGCCGGTAAAGACCGCTTCTTCCCGCGAACGCCAGAAATCCATCAGCGGTCCCATGGTAAAAGCCGCGAACGCTTTTTCTCTGGTTTCCCATGTCGATTTGTGCCGAAACATTGGGATTTCGCCCCTTTTAGCCATGTAAAATCGTTTTTTGTGACCCATAGCAAATTCCGCTGCCAATAGCGTATTGTGGCATAAAAACCGATATCCAGGGAGTTTCTCATGACCTTCGAATGGTGGTTCGCCTACCTGCTGACATCCTTAATCCTGAGCCTGTCCCCCGGCTCCGGCGCGATTAACACCATGTCCACGTCCATCAGCCACGGTTATCGCGGCGCGGCGGCGTCGATTGCCGGGCTACAAACCGGTTTAGCCATTCACATCGTGCTGGTCGGTGTCGGTTTAGGCACATTATTTTCACGCTCGGTGCTGGCCTTTGAAGTGCTGAAATGGGCGGGCGCGGCTTATCTGATTTGGCTTGGCATCCAGCAGTGGCGCGCTGCGGGCGCTATCGATCTCAATACGCTGGCAAAAACTCAAACGCGCGGGCGTTTGTTTAAACGCGCCGTATTCGTCAACCTGACCAATCCGAAGAGCATTGTTTTTCTCGCCGCACTGTTCCCGCAGTTTATCGTCCCGCATCAACCGCAAGTGATGCAGTACGTGGTGCTCGGCGTCACCACCATCGTGGTGGATATCATTGTGATGATTGGCTACGCCACGCTGGCGCAGCGCATTGCGGCATGGATCAAAGGCCCGCATCAGATGAAAGCGTTGAACAAAGTGTTTGGTTCGTTGTTTATGCTGGTCGGCGCGCTGCTGGCATCGGCAAGACACGCCTGAAAAGAGAGCCGGATAGCGGCGATCCGGCGTTTATCGCTTAGCGGGAAATAATCAGGTGGATACCAAAACCGGCGAACAGTGCGCCAGCAAAACCATCAATCCACTTCGCCAGACGCTGATAACCCCGACGGATTTGCGGTAAGGCGAACAGGCTGGCGACCACGGTAAACCAGGCAAAGGTTTCCACCGCAATCAGCATAAAAATACCCCAGCGCGCGCCAGCGCCCACGCTATCTCCAACAAACAGTGAAAACACTGAGCCAAAGTAAATGATCGCTTTCGGGTTAGCGAGATTGGTCAGTAACCCTTTGATAAAGCTGCGTCCGCTGGCGGCCAGCTCAACCTGCGGCGCATCGCTGCTTTGCGGCCCTTTCTTCAGCGCGCCGCGCAACATCTGGTAGCCCATCCAGCATAAATACAGGCCGCCGCCGACCATAATGATGTTATGCAGCCACGCCATTTTTGCGAGGATCAGGTTCAGGCCGAGCAGTGCCACGCCGGCCCAAATCATGACGCCGGTGGTGATACCGAGCACGCCCATCATCGCTTCTTTGCGCGAGCGGCTGACGGCGGTTTGTGAAACGAAGAAGAAATCGGGGCCGGGGCTCATCAGTGCGACGATATGCACCAGCGCCACGGTGAGAAATAACATCAACATAGATAACTCGCGGGAAAATAGTTCAGGGGGAAACCATCCTCCCATTTTTTTCGCAGGCTGACTACTCTTCTTCGCCGTCGACATGCGCGCGAATCAACGCCATGAACTCCTGGCCGAAGCGTTCAAGTTTGCGCGTACCCACCCCGTTGACGCTGAGCATCTCACCGGGAGAGAGCGGCATCTGTTCGGCCATTTCAATCAGCGTAGCGTCGTTAAAGACCACGTACGGCGGAATATTCTCTTCATCGGCGATCGCTTTACGCAACTTGCGCAGCTTGGCGAACAGCTTGCGGTCGTAATTGCCGACCGCCGCTTTCTGCATCACTTTCGGTTTCAGCGCCACCATACGCGGCACCGCTAGCATCAGCGGGACTTCACCGCGCAGCAGCGGACGCGCCGCTTCGGTGAGCTGCAATGCCGAGTGCTGAGCAATGTTTTGTGTGGCGAAGCCTAAGTGAATCAGTTGGCGGATCACGCTCACCCAATGTTCGTGGCTCTGCTCGCGACCAATTCCATACACCGGTAATTTGTCGTGACCAAACTCGCGGATGCGCTGGTTGTTCGCCCCGCGCAGTACTTCCACCACATAGCCCATACCGAAACGCTGATTCACGCGGTAAATAGCCGACAGCGCTTTTTGCGCGTCCTGCAACCCGTCGTACTGGCGCGGCGGATCGAGGCAAATATCGCAGTTACCGCAGGGCTCCTGGCGACCTTCGCCAAAGTAGTTCAGCAGCACCAGACGGCGGCAGGTTTGCGCTTCGGCAAAGGCACCCATCGCATTGAGCTTGTGTCGTTCGATATCCTGCAACGGCCCGGCGGGCTTCTCTTCCAGGCAGCGGCGCAGCCACGCCATATCCGCCGGATCGTAAAACAGCATCGCTTCCGCAGGCAGGCCGTCACGTCCGGCGCGACCGGTTTCCTGATAATAGGATTCGATATTGCGCGGAATGTCGAAATGCACCACGAAGCGCACGTTGGGCTTATTGATGCCCATACCAAACGCCACCGTCGCCACGACAATTTGCAGGTCGTCGCGCTGGAACTGTTCCTGTACGCGCGCCCGCACCTCGTTTTCCAGCCCGGCATGATAAGCCGCCGCGCTAAAACCACGGCTTTGCAAACGGGCGGCGGTGTCCTCCACTTTCGCCCGGCTGTTGCAATACACGATGCCGCACTTGCCGCGCTGCTCCTGCACATAACGCAGTAGCTGATCGAGCGGCTTAAATTTTTCCATCAGCATGTAGCGAATGTTCGGGCGGTCGAAGCTGCTGACCTGAATCAGCGGATCGTGAAGCCCCAGCAAACGCTCGATATCGCGGCGGGTTGTGTCATCGGCGGTGGCGGTAAGCGCCATAAACGGCACGGAAGGCAGCATCTGGCGTAACTGGCCCAGCGCGGCGTATTCCGGGCGGAAATCATGGCCCCACTGGGAAATACAGTGCGCTTCGTCCACGGCCAACAGCACCGGATTCCACTGGCGCAGCTGATCGAGGAAGTTGTCGAGCATCAGGCGCTCGGGAGCGATATAAAGCAGGCGAATCTGGCCGTTGCGACAGCCGTTGATCACCTCAAATTGCTGTTCGCGGCTCTGGGTAGAGTTCAGGCATGCTGCTGCAACACCGTTTGCCAGTAGCTGATCGACCTGATCTTTCATCAGCGAGATGAGCGGTGAAACCACCACCGTCAGGCCATCTAATACCAGCGCCGGAATTTGGTAACACAGGGATTTCCCGCCGCCGGTCGGCATCACCACCAGGCAGTCGCGGCCGCTGAGCACGGTGTCGATAATATCCTGCTGGCCCGGGCGGAATTGCTGGTAGCCGAAGGTCTCTTGCAGAACCTGTTTCGCCAGCGATTCCTGATTCAATACTTCCGCCTGTGCCACTCTGACCCCATTTGCCTGAAATAAAAACAGGCGCTATTTTCAGCGCCTGAGAGAGAAACTGCAACGCTTAAAACAGATCGTTAAGCATCACGCCCACGCCGACACGTGTCTGATTGAAATTGTAGTCAATCAACGATTCGCCGTACCCGCTGTAGACCTGCGTATAAAGACGTACGTGTTTAGTTACTGGGTAGCTTAGACCGAGTTCCGCGCCGCCGTAACCGGTATTCCAGTTATATTGTCCTTTTGCGCTGAGGATCGCATCGCCCAGCTGGTAGCCAATTTTCAGCTGGTAATAACCCATATATTTGGTGATATCCGGGTTGTCATCAACCGATCCCACCACATACCAGGGTTTGACTTCCACCAGCCAGTTGCCGCTTTGCGCCATCAATCGCGTATAGGCGCGGTTCCAGCTGCGTGAAGTCGGGTCGGAACGCCCGTTCGAATCGTGGTTAAAGCCAAATTCCACGTCGCGCAGCGTCCAGCCAGCAAATTCGTAATCAGTGGCGAAACCAAGGAACAGTTGCGGTTCGTAGTTGGTTTCACGGAATGGAGAAGACTCTCCGCTGTTTGACAACTGCCACCAGGATTTTTGCGTGTAGGACCCACCGAACACCGAGTTTGGCCCCAGAATCCCGCGCCAGAGAGGGAACGCCAGGCTGAGCTGGAACTTCACTTCATCTTTGCGCGCATTATCCGCCCAGTTATAGGAGCGAATCGCTTCTTTGTTCAGATCGCTGGTATCGGTGTAGATAACGTAGTTGGATTCATAAGGGTAGAGCGTGAACGGATTGTCGTGCTCCTGCAATAAATTGGCGATGATGCTGCCGCGCACGGCAGGTGCATCATGAACTTCTTTTACCGTCGCTTCTTGTGCGTAAGCCATAAACGGCAGTGCAAGCACTGCGAAAAACCAACCCAGAGAGGTCCGCATCGGTTTGCTGCTCCAAATCATATTGTTGAATTGACGAATTTCCCCGCAAGTATTCTACATATTTATTGAGTCACTGCTCATGTATCGGTTCCTAAAGTGGAAATCAACAATCGATAAGCATAAAATCAACATTTCATTAACTCATCGGATCAGATAGCCATGTCAGTTGTTCTCACAGCGGAAGAAGTCCTGAAAACGGTCGGCGAGATATTCGTGTACCACATGCCGTTTAATCGTGCGTTAGGGCTGGAGCTGGAGCGCTATGAAAAAGAGTACGCGCAGCTGAGTTTCACTAACCAGCCTATGATGGTCGGCAACTGGGCGCAAAGCATTTTACACGGCGGCGTGATTGCCTCCGCGCTGGATGTCGCCGCGGGTCTGGTTTGCGTGGGCAGCACGTTAACCCGCCATGAAACCATTAGTGAAGAGGAGCTGCGCCAGCGTTTAGCACGGATGGGCACGATCGATTTACGCGTCGATTACCTGCGACCGGGCCGCGGTACGCGCTTTACCGCCAGTAGCAGCTTGCTGCGCGCGGGTAATAAAGTTGCCGTCGCGCGCGTAGAGCTGCACAACGAAGAACAGCTCTACATCGCCAGCGCGACCGCCACCTATATGGTGGGGTGAGCCGGTCAGAAAAATCGGGTACCATGAGGATTCATTTCAGCTACGAGCTTTCCCGATGGATGCAAAACAGACGCGGCTGGGCGTGCTTCTTGCCCTGGCCGCATATTTTATTTGGGGCGTTGCCCCGGCTTACTTCAAAACGATCTGGTTCGTTCCGGCCGACGAAATTCTTACACATCGCGTGATCTGGTCCTTCTTCTTTATGCTGGCGTTGATTAGCGTTAGCCGCCAGTGGAGCAGCGTGAAAGCCCTGCTGCAAACGCCGAAAAAGATCCTGCTGCTGGCGCTCTCTGCGATACTGGTAGGGGGAAACTGGTTGTTGTTTATCTGGGCGGTAAACCATAACCATATGCTGGAAGCGAGCCTGGGCTACTTTATTAACCCGCTGGTGAATATTCTGCTGGGGATGCTGTTTTTGGGCGAGCGTTTTCGCCGCATGCAGTGGCTGGCGGTGCTGCTGGCGGCGATCGGTGTGCTGGTACAACTGTGGACATTTGGTTCGCTGCCGATAATCGCGCTTGGCCTGGCCTTCAGCTTTGCTTTTTACGGCCTGCTGCGCAAAAAGATTGCGGTGGAGGCACAAACCGGCATGTTGATAGAAACGCTGTGGCTGCTGCCGGTAGCGGCGATTTGGTTGTTCGGCATTACCGACAGTCCGACCAGCCATATGGGGCAAAACAGTCTGTCGCTTAATCTGCTTTTAATGGCCGCAGGTGTCGTAACCACGGTGCCGCTGCTCTGTTTTACCGGTGCGGCAACGCGTCTGCGCCTGTCGACGCTCGGCTTCTTCCAGTACATCGGCCCGACATTGATGTTCGTGCTGGCGGTGCTTTTTTACGGCGAACATCCCGGCGCGGATAAAATGGTGACCTTCGGCTTTATCTGGGTTGCGCTGGCTATCTTTGTTCTCGACGCGGTTTATACGCAGCGCGGGTTACGCAAAAAAGCCTGATTAAACACATGGGCGGAATAGCCGCCCAATACCTACAAAAATTTAGAGGTAAGGATTTACCCAATCGCGTAATGCGCAATGGAATGCTATGTTTGCCCCTTCGTCATTACGTTATTCAGGATGAATCAGCGATGATCCGCAGGATTTTTTTGCCATCGGGCAAAACGTGCCTCGCGCGTGGGCCGTATATCCTTATATTTTTACTTCTGCATATTCTCTTTTTAGTTGTCGCCTTTAATGTGGCCGAACTGCCTGTTCTGCCGCTGGTGTGCTTTCTGCTTTACACCTATTTAAAGCTAAATATTAACGCGCAACGCTGCAGAGATAGCGGTGCCAAAGGCCGCTATGTGGTCATTTTTTCATTGCTGGTCTACCTGGCCTCGCTGGCGGTTGCCGCCACCGGTGTTGTCAGCGATGTAGAGTGCGTGAGCTTAGGTATCAGAATCTATTTCGGTTACGACGTGCTGGTATTTTTCGTCTTTATGCTCGCACCGACGCAGTTAAAGCAACAAATTAATTCGACGGACCACGTGTCTATTTCAGGAGGGGAAAATGAGTAACACCAACACTTATGATTATAAAAGCGACCATTCATTAAGCGACAAATGGAAATATCGTTTCGCATTCTATGAGAAGAATGGCTACCCATCTTTTTGGGGGATGAGCCCGGCATGGAAAAACGCCTATAAAGAAATGACTTTCGGGCAGAAGATAAAAGTCTCTTTCAACTTCTTCGCCTGGTTTTTTTCTATTATCTATTTGCTGATCCTTGGTTTGTGGAAGAAAGCCCTGTTAGTTTTAGTTATCAACATAGTCGTTATCGTGGTTGCGGTTATTTTTAACATTGGCTTCCTGGGTTATATGGTCAACGCCATCATCGCCTGTCGAGCCAACATCTGGTATTACGATTTAAAAGTGAAGGGCAAACAGGACTGGAGCCTGTAATAAAAAAGGTTCAGCGTGATGCTGAACCTTTTTGTTTTATAGCCAGTTACGGCGCTTGAAGTAGAGATAAGGCGCGAGCCCCGCGAGGATCATAAAGATGATTGCGCCAGGGTAGCCAAAGCTCCAGTGCAGTTCGGGCATAAATTCAAAGTTCATGCCGTAACTGGAAGCCACCAGCGTCGGCGGCAGGAACACGACCGATACCACCGAGAAGATCTTGATGATGCGGTTCTGCTCGATATTGATAAAGCCCATCGCCGCCTGCATCAGGAAGTTCACTTTCTGGAACAACGATTCGTTGTGCGGCAGCAAGGATTCGATATCGCGCAGGATCTCGCGCGCCTGCTCAAGCTGACCGGCCGGTAAACGCGCCTTACGCACCAGGAAGTTCAACGCACGCTGGGTATCCATCAGACACAGGCGCACCTTCCAGCCGATATCTTCCTGTTCCGCCAGCGTCGAAAGCGCGTCGTCATACTCGTCGCCCTGCTGGCCTTCCATAATGACGCGGCTCAGCTTTTCCAGATCGCTGTAAATGTTTTCGATTTCATCCGCCAGTTGCTCAATTTTGGTTTCGAACAGATCCAGCAGCAGTTCATAAGCGTTACCGTCGACCATCTCCTGGCTGCGGGCGCGCATACGGTACAGGCGAAACGCAGGCAGCTCGCGCTCACGCAGGGTGAACAGGCGACCTTCGCGGATGGTAAATGCTACGGTTGAGTTGCCTGCGTGATCTTCAGCATCTTCAAAAAAGAAGAAGGAGTGGATGTGCAGGCCGTCTTCGTCTTCAAAAAAACGCGCCGACGCCTCAATGTCTTCCAGTTCAGGTCGGGTGGCCAGGTTCTGGCCCAATTCCGTTTGCACGCGGGTACGTTCTTCATCGTCCGGCTCGACCAAATCAACCCAAACAGAGCTGGCGAGATGTTTGATTTCGTCAGCCTCAAGGCGGGTTAAACGATTGTTTTCCAGTTGAAATGCGCTCAGCATAGCCGGGACTCCCAATGCAAAAAATATCGGACAGTTCGGTGGGCACACAGAGAAACAAATTGGGTTTCAGACCATTAAACAGCCTGACTCAGCGCGACGGGGAATACAGCGGGTCGCTGACAACCTCTAAGGCCATCAGCATGAGGAGATAGCCTTAGGAGTTGTTCCTGAAAACCAGGAAATTGAGCCAGTATCTACTGGGTGTGTCCAAGGCGAATGTCCTCTTAGCGTGATCGTGCGCGCATGTTACGCCAGCACTCAGAAGGCGTCAACACGCAACGAAACGCTAAAGAGCAATATTTGCCCTTCAGCGTATAAGGCTAGCAGAATATTACAAAATAATGATATTTTTCTGAAAGTTACACGGTTTCGAGCTTGGCGTAAGCCGCCACCAGCCATTTAATACCTTGCCCCTGGAAAGCCACCTGCAAACGGCTGTGCTCACCGCTGCCTTCCATGTTCACCACCGTGCCTTCGCCAAATTTGGCATGGCGCACGCGCTGGCCAAGTTTATAGCCGGTATCGCTTTGCGCCACCGGCGTACCCATGCGTTGATGGCTAACCGGGCGGCTGATGCTGGCGCGCAAACGCACCTCTTCAACGCAATCTTCAGGCAGCTCGCCAATAAAGCGCGACGGACGGTGATACACCTCTTTACCGTACAACCGGCGCGTTTCCGCATAGGTTAAGGTCAGTTTTTGCATCGCGCGCGTCACGCCGACATACGCCAGACGGCGTTCCTCTTCCAGGCGGCCGCCTTCATCCAGCGACATCTGGCTGGGGAACATGCCCTCTTCCATGCCAACAATAAACACCTGCGGGAACTCCAGCCCTTTCGCCGAGTGCAGCGTCATTAACTGCACCGCATCCTGCCAGGTATCCGCCTGCCCTTCGCCCGCTTCCAGTGCGGCGTGGGAGAGAAATGCCTGCAGCGGCATTAAATCTTCGTCTTCTTCGTTGTAGCTGAACTGGCGCGTCGCGGTGACCAGTTCCTCTAAGTTCTCGATACGCGTCTGGCCTTTTTCGCCTTTTTCCTGCTCGTACATCATGCGCAGGCCGGAATCGCTGATCACCCGGTCGGTTTGCACATGCAACGGCATATCCGCCGTTTCCTGTGCCAGCGCGTCAATCAGTTCCAGGAAACGTTGCAGCGCGCTCGCCGCGCGGCCCGCCAGCGCTTTCTCCTGTAACAATTCGCGCGTCGCCTGCCATAAGGTCAACTGGCGATCGCGCGAGGTTTGGCGCACCACGTCCAGCGTACGGTCACCGATGCCGCGCGTTGGCGTATTCACCACGCGCTCAAAAGCGGCATCATCGTTGCGGTTGGCGATCAGGCGCAGGTAGGAGAGCGCATCTTTAATTTCCTGACGTTCGAAGAATCGCATACCGCCATAAATCCGGTACGGCATGCTGGCTTGCAGCAGCGCCTCTTCCAGCACGCGCGACTGGGCGTTGCTGCGATAGAGAATGGCGCACTGCGAAAGCTGGCCGCCGTTATCCTGCCAGGCTTTGATACGGTTGACGACATAACGCGCTTCATCCAGTTCGTTAAAGGCGCAGTAGAGTGAAATCAGCTCGCCATCGACGCCATCGGTCCACAGCTTTTTACCCAGGCGCCCGTTGTTGTTCTCAATCAGGGCGTTCGCCGCGCTGAGAATATTGCTGGTCGAACGGTAGTTTTGCTCCAGGCGGATCGTCTGCGCGCCGGGGAAGTCTTTCAGGAAGCGCTGGATGTTTTCCACCTGCGCACCGCGCCAGCCGTAAATGGACTGATCATCGTCGCCGACGATCATCACTTTGCCGGTATCGCCCGCCAGCAGGCGGATCCACGCGTATTGAATGTTGTTGGTATCCTGGAATTCGTCCACCAGGATATTGGTAAAGCGTTCGCGGTAGTGCTGCAAAATATGCGGCTTGTTGAGCCACAACTCATGGGCGCGCAGCAGCAGCTCGGCGAAATCGACCAGCCCGGCGCGATCGCAGGCTTCCTGGTAGGCCTGGTAAACTTTCTGCCAGGTCTGTTCCACCGGGTTACCGAAACTTTGAATATGGTGCGGACGAATGCCTTCGTCTTTCTGGCCGTTGATGTACCACATCGCCTGGCGCGGCGGCCATTGCTTCTCGTCGAGGTTCATCGCTTTGATCAGACGCTTGAGCAAACGCAGCTGATCTTCGCTGTCGAGGATCTGGAAATCCTGCGGCAGATTGGCGTCCATATGGTGCGCGCGCAGCAAACGGTGCGCGAGGCCGTGGAACGTGCCAACCCACATCCCGCCCTGCGAAGTGCCCATCAACTGGCCGATACGGTGGCGCATTTCCGCCGCCGCTTTGTTGGTGAAAGTCACCGCCATAATGGAGTATGGCGAGCAGTTTTCCACGGTCATCAGCCAGGCGATACGGTGTACCAGTACGCGCGTCTTACCGCTCCCCGCCCCTGCCAGCACCAGCATATTGCTGCGCTCGGCGGCTACGGCGTCGCGCTGTTTGTCATTGAGGCTGTCGAGCAGATAAGAAACGTCCATTGGCACCGCCGCGAAATATTACTGGGAATTTATACAGAACAGCTGGTGATTATATCAGCGTAGTGAGGGATGCCAACCGCGAAATTTCCACATGCGGCAGTAACCGGCTGTCGCTGGCTTGCAGCAGATCTGCGCCTTCCGGCTTGATCCAACAAGCCTGCATGCCGCAGCGCACCGCACCGGCAACGTCGGTGGTCAGATCATCACCCACATGCAGGATATCGCCAATCGCCACACCGAGACGCTCAGCCGCCAGATGATACATATCGCTAAAGGGTTTTGCGCGACCGTCCGGCCCGGCACGCAACACGAATTCAAAGTAGTCGCCCAGGCCGAACAACTCCGGTTGCGCGTTACCGTTGGTGATCGCCACCAGCGGCCACTTTTTGCCGAGCTTCGTCAATGTGTCGTGGGTTTCCTCTGGCACATCAATGCGGCTGCGCCATTTGGCAAAATTGACCATCGAGGCATTTGCACCGGCGGCGGCTTCTTCCGCGGTCAGACCGGCATCCAGCATCGCGCGTTCAACGGCACGCCGGCGCCACTCGGTGACATCGTGGTAAATATCCGGTTCAGTTTCCCGCAGCGACTGGCGCAGACGATGGAATTCACTGTTTTCCAGATTGCTTAACGCCGGGTGATAACGCTGCACAAACGCCAGCGCTTCCTGTTCTGTGCGCTGGATAACCAACCGGTTGTCGTAAAGGGTGTCGTCCAGGTCGAAGGTGATCGCAGAGATCTGACCTAATGGGCGGTAAAAACGCATTATTTCCCCCGTTTGGCGCGCGGGTGCGCCGCATCGTATACCGAAGCAAGGTGTTGAAAATCAAGATGAGTATATATCTGCGTGGTGGACAGATTAGCGTGACCGAGCAGCTCCTGCACACCGCGCAGATCGCCGCTCGATTCGAGCATATGGGTGGCGAAAGAGTGGCGCAGCTTATGAGGATGCACGTGGCTGTTCAACCCTTGCTTAATGCCCCATTCAGCGAAGCGCTTTTGCACATTACGCGCGGAAATACGTTTGCCGAGCTTCGACAGAAACAGCGCATCGTCTTGTGCGCCGAACAGACCGCGTAAATCAAGCCAGTGCTCAATCCAGACGACCGCGTTGCGGCCAATCGGCAAACGACGTTCTTTACTGCCTTTGCCCAGCACCCACACTTCGCCGCTTTCCAGATCCAGATGTTTAATATCCAGATTCACCAGTTCAGACAAACGCAGACCCGCGCCATACATTACTTCAAGCATTGCGCGATCGCGCACGGCGAGCGGATCATTCAGATCGATATCCAGCAGCCGGTTAACATCATCAACGTCGATGTTTTTCGGCAGATGGCGCGGCGCTTTTGGCGCGGAAATGCCTTTTGCCGGGTTTGCAGGCAACTCGCCCTGGCTGACCATCCAGTCAAAGAAACTGCGCAGTGCCGAAAGCCGCAGCGCCAGGCTCGCGGCCCCCAACCCTTTGCGTCGGCTGCGCACGGCAATAGCACGCACCATCGCAGCATCACATTGTTGCCAGCTTTTCAGACCCGTTTCTTCGGTCAAAGCAATAATGGCATCAAGCTGACGCTGATAATTTAAAAGCGTGACAGGACTGAGCTGGCGTTCAACGCCCAGGTAGCGCAGAAAACGGGTGACGAATGAAAACAGCGGAGAATCGGTCATACGCGCTCAATCCAGCGCTCCAGCAGATCCGGCAGCATCTGCGCGATCTCTTCCAGCAACTGCGTGCCTTGTCCCGGTTGATAATGGTGAACGTCGCGACTGCTGAACAACACAACGCCCAGCGCGCCATCCTGCCCCATCAGCGACATCGCGACGGAGCCAATCGCTTTCGCTTCCGGCAACAGCAGCAGTAACTCCGGCCCGTTTAGCGGCCCAAGATAGTGATGCTGCTGGCCAAGGCGCTGGATACGCAGCGGTTCAAACGCCTGTCGTGAGAGCGCAAGATGGGTAAATTTCGACGGCGCGCCAAGACGCCAGCGATCGGGAAACAGGCGGATAGTGGCGCCCGCCAGCCCTAAATCACGCGCCCAGCGATGGAAACGGTTGAGCATTTCGTCAAGGCTCGGCGCAGACGCCAGCCGTCCCTGTAAACGCAGCAGGCGATAAAACAGACCTTCGTTAGCGCTGGCCTGCTCCATCAACAGCGTCATGTTCTCTTCCAGCGCATTGATGTGATTGCGCGAACGCGCCATGTGCCATTCCACCAGTGAAACGGTGTCGCGCACCGCATGCGGTACGCGCATCTGTTCCACCAGCCGTGCATTGCGGATAAAGAAATCAGGGTTACGCAGCAGATAATCAACGACATCGCTGTCATCCAGCTGTGTAAAGGTGTCCTGTAGTTCTTCCCCTGGCTGCTTCATAACTGAATAAACCCGTCGTAGACATGTGCCGCCGGGCCAGTCATATACAGTGGTTGGCCCGGGCCTTTCCATGCGATATCAAGTCGACCGCCTGGTAATTCCACGCGAACATTTTCCGCCAGCAACCCCTGCGAGATACCGACAGCAACCGCTGCGCAAGCACCGCTGCCGCAGGCCTGGGTTTCCCCGGCGCCTCGCTCATAAACGCGCAGGCGAATGGTGTCCGGTTTAACGACTTGCATAAAGCCGATGTTCGCACGCTCAGGAAAACGTTCGTGGCTTTCCAGAACCGGCCCCAGCGTTTCAACGGGGGCAGTGTTGACGTCGTCCACCTGAATCACGCAATGCGGGTTGCCCATTGAGACAACGCCGCACAATACTGTTTGCTCTGCCGCGCGCATAATATAGGTCTTTTCCGCTTTGTTGGCGCGAAATGGCACCTGCGACGGTTCAAAGTTCGGCTCACCCATATTCACGCGAACCAGCTCATCTTCCGTTACGCTCAATACCATACGACCGTTTGCCGTACTGACGCGGATATCACGTTTATTGGTCAACCCTTTCAGGCGAACAAAACGGGCGAAGCAGCGCGCGCCATTGCCGCACTGCGACACTTCGCTGCCATCGGCATTAAAGATCCGATAGTGAAAATCAAGTTCAGGATCGTAGGGAGGCTCAACCACCAGTAACTGGTCGAACCCTACGCCAAGATGGCGATCCGCCAGACGACGGATCAGCTCCGGGGAAAAAAAGACATTCTGCGTTACCGCGTCGACGACCATAAAATCGTTGCCAAGGCCATGCATTTTTGAGAACTGCATCATCTACTCCATTTGCGCGGATACAGAACGGTAACGTCAGTAATTCACCTGCGTCGGCGAGCCGTCATCACCACGATCGTTTTTATCCGGCGTGGCCGGCTGAATCGTGCTGGTTTGCGTTTTGGTTGGCGGCGGCGCGTTTTTATCTGCGGGCGGGAAGTAGAGTGGGCCTTTCAGACCACAGCCCGTCAGGCTAAACAGAGTCAGCAGTACGGCCAGCGTGCGAAACACATCTTTCATTATAAGTTGCCTGTAAGTTCGTTCTTTCTGCTTTCTATCATCGCAGGAGAAGACACAAAAGCAAGAGTTTGCGCGTTTAGGGCATCGGGAAATGTTTCGCGTTATACTGCTGCCATCATAAAAAACGGGATAAGAGAATGAACGACAGTGAATTTCATCGCCTCGCAGACGGCCTGTGGCTGACCATCGAAGAACGCCTGGATGACTGGGACGGCGACAGTGATATCGACTGCGAGATCAATGGCGGCGTGCTGACCATCAGCTTTGAAAACGGCAGCAAAGTCATTATTAACCGCCAGGAACCGCTACACCAGGTCTGGCTGGCAACCAAACAGGGCGGCTACCATTTTGACCTGAAAGGCGACGAATGGGTGTGCGACCGCAGCGGTGAGACGTTCTGGGATCTGCTAGAACAAGCGGCGAGCCAACAGGCGGGAGAAACCGTCAGCTTCCGCTGACATTCATTGCCCGGTGACATGCCGGGCAAATCGCTTAAGAGAAATACTGCTGCAACAACGGCGCATCGTTATCCTGATTTGCCGGCGTCGCGGTGCTGATTGCCTGATTACGGAACGGAATCACCTGCGCGCGACCTTCAACATTCACAATCTGGTAGAACTGCGGCAAGTTGAAGTTGATAAAGCTCGAACCGTAAGTAAAGCGATCGTGAGATGAAGAATAGAAACGGCTGACATCACGCACCAGCTCTTCTTTGCTGCCTTCGCAGTGGTGATAGACTTCCGCGCGGTTGCTCTCATCCAGGATATAGATGTTAAAGCCCTCTTCACCGGTCTCTTCAAAGAAGAATTGAATAATCCCTTCACTGGCAAAACCATCTACCACCGCAGGTAACTCAACGTGATTGGTTTCCACCTGCACCGAAAGGCCATGCAGCTTGTTGTGAGAAATCGCGCCGTAAAACTCAATCGCGTTTTCCAGCTTCTGCACGGAGACATTGAGACGTTCAAAGAACAGCCCCCAGGTTTGCCCGGCAACACGCAACGCTTTGAAACGCCCGGTTTCCTGGCGCGTGCTGGAGAGGCGCAGCTCAATACACTCCGACACCAGTTGCTGGACACGGGTGCGAATAAGACCACGTAAATGCTGGCTGTAGCAGAACACTTCGACGCTATCCGGCGGCGCGGCGTCCTGATGCATTTTACCCAGAATGGTTTTCAGCGCTTCGATCATCGCCTGCTCGCCGTTGAAATGCAGGGTTCGCACTTCATTCCACGAGTTGCGATAGAGCAAATCTACGCTGCCAACGAGGCAATTTTGCTGCTCGCCGAAGCTGAACACATCAAGTTTGCGAAAATCAAAATGCACCACCTGGTTACGGAACGCCGCGGTTGGGTCGTACTCCAGGTTAACAATGATCGCCAGGTGACGGATTTCACAAGGGCTGTAGAGCGCTTTTGGCGTCGGGGCAGGCAGCCGCAGCGGGAAGTGGTGGGAAACATCCGCCACCATCTCCTGCAACTTCGGCAAATCAACAATGCCGTTGCCTTTAATAAACAGGTGCGTACGTGAAGTCAGCAGACCGTTAAACCACGCCCAGGCGACCAGCTTATTAAGATAGCGGTTATATTCCAGCGGCTGATGGCTGACGATCGAATCCATATTTGGCGCGCGGTTGTAAAGATACCAACCCGTACGGTTGGCACGGCCCGGCGGCACATGAATAAAGGTTAAATTCGGTTCGGAGAGATCCGGTGAAATTTGCGGGTTCACTAGCGTTACTTTACCCGGCAGCGCTTCAAATGCCGCGTACAGTTTACGGGTTAATACGCCGATATCCTGCGGGCTGGCGGAAACGCTCAGATTGTTGCGACGCGCAAAGCGAATCAGGTTGCGGTAACTCTGCATCATCGCGTCGAGCAGTTCGTTGTGCGCTTCGCGTACCTGATCGATTTTCCAGTTTGCGCGGTTATCCAACATCGCTACACGCGCGTCATCCCAGCCCCACTCTTTTACCAGCTGCGAAATCACTTCGCGACGCCAGCCAACGCAGGCGCGCTCGCGGCTCAGTTTCTCGCAGACTTTTAAATAGAAACATCGGCGAGCAAGATCGAGACGTGCGGTGTCTTCAATCGCGATCAGGTATTCCGTCACGCGCTCCAGCATCATGCAGTAGTGATCGAGACCAAACGAGACAATCTCGCCATCATGCAAACGCTGTTTGATATCTTTCGCCAACAGACGCGTGTTGGGGTATTCCCAGGAATAAGCTTCCAGCAGCAGCGTTTTCAACACTGCTTTGTACGGTGAATCAATACTTTTATAGAGCTGCCACAAGCTGGCACCGAAGTACTCTTCCGCCGAAAGCGAGCTCAGACCACCCAGATCCAGCCATTCGTTCGGCGTTAAAACGCCCTGCGCATAGAGCGTCATAACGTAGTCGTCGTAATGCTCTTCTTCGTCTCCCGGCACCATATTCCACAGAATACGTTTACCGGCCAGGCGCACGGCGGTGCGGTAAAATTCGTCAAGCAACAGGATATGCTGCGTTGAACCGCAGTCCTCACCACCGAGACTGCCGCTTTCATTGTGGCGGAAACGGTTTTCATCAATCAGGAAGAAGCTCACTTCCACGCCGAGCGAGGCCGCCCAGCTCTCCAGCAGGCTGCACTTACGTTGCAGCAGCTGGCGCTCTTCATTATCGAGCCAGGATTGATGGCAGACCCAGATATCCAGGTCCGAGGAACAGCTTTGCCCAACCGATGAGGTACTGCCCATAGAATAGACGCCAGTGATCGGCAGTTCGCCTTTTGGCGACGCCTGCGGCGGCATACCACGGTGCATCTCAAGTTCGTTCAGGTAGTGAAGTTGGTTTTCATCAGGCGTGTAAAAGCAAATGCCCTGGGGAACGTTACCTTCAAGGTAACCCGGCATCAGCGGATGGTGGTAATGCAACAATGTAGGCAGCAGACTGTAAACCTGCTGGAAAGCAGGCCCCATGGCAGCAAGCGCGCGATCCACACGCAATTGATTGATGGCATCCAGTCTCTGTTTCAGAGTCTCAATATAGAGGTACAAGACATATCGCCTGATGTTTACAGAAAATCCAAAATAACCGTCACCTTTTTTCGCCCTTTATCTTTATAGGGGGAGTGACGAAAAAATGGTCTAAAACGTGATCAATTTAACACCTTGCTGATTGACCGTAAAGAAAGATGCGCTACAAACCAGTGTAGCATCAAACGCTCTCTGTAAAGTCCGAATTACAGCCCGGTTGCGCCTGCATTGCAGAGGTGTCGCCTTCTCGCACCCATGCAATCTACCGCGAGCACTGACACCCTAATGCAACAATGTTAGGATGGTCAACGGACGATAACGACGGTAACAAGCATGTTAGACAATGTTTTAAGAATTGCCACACGGCAAAGCCCTCTTGCGCTCTGGCAGGCACATTACGTTAAGGAACGCCTTGAGGCGAACCACCCTGGGCTAACAGTTGAACTGGTGCCGATGGTCACTCGCGGAGACGTGATCCTCGATACACCGCTGGCAAAAGTGGGCGGTAAAGGCCTGTTTGTCAAAGAACTCGAACTGGCACTGCTTGAAAACCGTGCCGATATCGCCGTGCATTCAATGAAAGATGTACCGGTCGATTTCCCGCAAGGGCTTGGCCTGGTGACCATCTGTGAGCGCGACGATCCACGCGACGCTTTTGTATCAAATCGCTATAACTCGCTGGATGAATTACCCGCAGGCAGCATTGTCGGCACCTCCAGCTTACGCCGCCAGTGTCAGTTAGCGGAGCATCGCCCGGACCTGGTGATCCGCTCCCTGCGCGGAAATGTCGGCACGCGTCTTAGCAAGCTCGACAACGGTGACTATGACGCGATTATTCTCGCGGTTGCCGGTCTTAATCGCCTTGGACTGGGTTCCCGCGTTCGCACTGCGCTGCCGCCGGAAACCTCGCTGCCAGCTGTCGGCCAGGGCGCAGTAGGTGTTGAGTGTCGCCTGGACGATACGCGTACGCGTGCCCTGCTCGCGCCGCTCAACCACGACGACACCGCCGTTCGCGTGAAAGCCGAACGCGCCATGAATACGCGTCTTGAAGGCGGCTGCCAGGTGCCAATTGGCAGCTATGCTGAACTGATTGATGGCGGGATCTGGCTGCGCGGTCTGGTTGGCGCGCCAGATGGTTCCATCATGGTACGCGGCGAACGTCGCGGCCGTCTGGAAGATGCCGAGCAGCTTGGTATCTCACTGGCGGAAGAGTTACTCGATAATGGCGCACGCGCCATTCTGGCCGAAATTTATAACGGAGACGCCCCCGCATGAGCATTCTGGTCACCCGCCCGTCCCCCGCTGGGGAAGAATTAGTGAGCCGACTGCGCACACTGGGGCTGGTGGCCTGGAGCTTTCCGCTGATCGAATTCACGCCGGGTCGCGAGTTGAGTTCGCTGCCCGCCCGGCTTGCCGCGTTAACCGCAGACGACATGGTGTTCGCGCTGTCGCAACATGCCGTTTCCTTCGCTCACGCGCACCTGCAACAACAAGGTCTGCGTTTTCCGCGCGAACCGCACTATTTCGCGATTGGTCGCACCACCGCACTGGCACTGCACACCGTTAGCGGGATTGACGTGCGCTATCCCCTCGATCGGGAAATCAGCGAAGTGTTGCTACAATTACCTGAATTACAAAGTGTTCAGGGCAAGCATGCGCTAATCTTACGAGGTAACGGCGGGCGCGAAGTGCTGGCGGAAACGCTGGCGGCGCGCGGCGCCGACGTTGAGTTTTGCGAGTGCTATCAACGCAGCGCGAAATGTTATGACGGCGCGGAAGAAGCGATGCGCTGGCACACACGCGGCGTGACCACGCTTGTGGTCACCAGCGGCGAAATGATGCAACAACTGTATTCACTTATTCCTCCCTGGTATCGGGAGAACTGGTTACTTCGCTGCCGCCTGGTGGTGGTAAGTGAACGTCTGGCGCACCTCGCCCGGGATCTGGGCTGGCAGGATATTCAGGTCGCTGACAATGCCGACAACGATGCGCTGCTTCGCGCATTACAATAACTCTCATAATGGGAAGCCATAATGACGGAACAACAACACTCCTCCGCTGAGGTTGAAGAGACCAAAGCGGCTGACGGCGCAACGCCGCCGCCGGAGAAAGCAGAGAAAAATGCACGCGCTAACAGGACCAGCCTTGCACTCAGCGCGATCGCCATCGCGATTGCACTGGCATCTGGCGCAGGGCTTTATGGCTGGGTGAAACAGCAGACCGCAACCCTGAACAACAACAATGGCGAACTCGCCGACCAGGTGATTGCACTACAGCAATCGCAGGATAAGCAGCGTGCGGAGCTGGAAGGCGTAATCAAGCAGCAATCCAGTGAGCTTGCAGCGGCCAAACACCAGAATGACGTGCTGGCAAAAGAGCTGAATGAAGTGCAGCAGAAAGTGGCGACCATTTCCGGTTCCGACGCCAAAACCTGGCAGTTGGCTCAGGCTGATTTTCTGGTGAAACTGGCCGGTCGCAAACTGTGGAGCGATCAGGATGTCACCACCGCGGCGGCACTGCTGAAAAGCGCCGATGCCAGCCTCGCGGATATGAACGATCCGAGCCTTATCACTGCCCGCCGCGCAATTACAGACGATATCGCCAGCCTTTCCGCCATCACCCAGGTGGATTACGACGGTGCCATTCTGAAGTTAAATCAGCTTTCCAACCAGATTGATAACCTGCGTCTGGCGGACAATAACGATGATGACTCCCCGATGGACGCTGACAGCAGTGAACTGTCCGGCTCCATCAGCGAATGGCGGGTAAACCTGCAAAAAAGCTGGCAGAACTTTATGGACAGCTTTATTACTATTCGCCGTCGTGATGAAACAGCCGTACCGCTGCTCGCGCCGAATCAGGATATCTATCTGCGTGAGAACATCCGTTCGCGCCTGCTGGTTGCCGCGCAGGCCGTTCCGCGCCACCAGGAAGAGACTTACAAGCAAGCGCTGGATAATGTCTCCACCTGGGTGCGGGCCTACTACGATACCGATGACGCCGCGACCAAAGCGTTTCTTGAGGAAGTGGACAAGCTGAGCCAGCAAACCATCGCCATGGATTTGCCGGAATCACTGCAAAGCCAGCCGATTCTGGAAAAACTGATGCAGACGCGCGTACGTAATCTGATGGCTCAGCCAGCGCCAGCCGCTCCTGCTGAACAGCCACCTGCACCTGCCGCGCCTGCAGCCCCTACAGCGCAAGGAGAGTAACCATGTTAAAAGTGTTATTGCTCTTTGCACTGTTGATCGCCGGGATCGTGCTTGGCCCTATGCTTGCCGGGCACCAGGGGTACGTGCTGATCCAGACCGATAACTACAACATTGAAACCAGCGTTACCGGGCTGGTCATTATTCTGGTGCTGGCGTTGGTGGTTATCTTCGCTCTCGAGTGGGTGCTGCGCCGCATTTTCCGTACCGGCTCGCATACGCGTGGCTGGTTCGTCGGCCGTAAGCGGCGTCGCGCCCGTAAACAGACTGAGCAGGCGCTGCTGAAACTGGCGGAAGGCGATTATCAGCAAGTTGAAAAGCTGATGTCGAAGAATGCCGATCACGCTGAGCAACCGGTGGTTAACTACCTGCTGGCGGCAGAAGCGGCGCAGCAGCGCGGCGATGAAGTGCGTGCGAACCAGCATCTGGAACGCGCCGCAGAGCTGGCGGAAAACGATCCGATCCCGGTAGAAATCACCCGTGTGCGCCTGCAACTGGCGCGTAACGAAAACCATGCCGCGCGTCATGGCGTGGATAAGCTACTGGAAATCACTCCCCGCCACCCCGAAGTACTGCGTCTGGCGGAGCAGGCTTACATTCGCACCGGCGCGTGGACGTCGCTGGTGGATATCATCCCGTCGATGGCAAAAGCCAACGTTGGCGACGATGAACACCGCAATCTTCTGCAGCAGCAGGCGTGGATCGGCATGATGGATCAAGCGCGTGCCGATCAGGGCAGCGAGGGGCTGAAAACCTGGTGGAAAAACCAGAGCCGCAAAACCCGCCAGCAGGTGGTGTTGCAGGTAGCCATCGCTGATCACTTAATTGAGTGTGACGATCACGATACTGCGCAAGAAATCGTGCTTGATGGTCTGAAGCGCCAATATGACGATCGCCTGGTACTGGTCATCCCTCGCCTGAAAACCAATAACCCGGAGCAGATCGAAAAAGTCCTGCGCCAGCAAATCAAAACGCAGGGCGATCGCCCGCTGCTGTGGAGTACGCTGGGGCAATCGTTGATGAAGCACGGTGAATGGCAGGAAGCTTGTCTTGCGTTTCGCGCCGCGCTGAAACAACGTGCGGACGCGTTTGATTATGCCTGGCTCGCCGACTGTCTCGATCGCCTGCATCAACCGGAAGAAGCCGCCACCATGCGCCGTGACGGTTTGTTACTGACGCTGCAAAATAACCCGCCTCACTAACACTCTGATTCGAGTTGCAGGAAAGCCAACGCGCCTGCAACCCGAAACATGGAGTGTTACGACATAAAAAAACGCCTGCCGGAATAATCAGGCAGGCGTTAAAACAGGTCTTTGACAACTAAATGGGTGCTTCACTCAACGTTATGTCCATGGTGTTTGATGAGGCCGAAGCGACATCTGTCTGTGGACGATAAGCACCGTAAACGGCTCTGCATCATTCCTGAGTTTATGAGGCCTGAAGGCGAACATAAGAGATGGAATGAGCATCTACGCGTATATTATTGCACATACCGTGCCATAACTGCATTAACTAATGTTACAGCGCGCAAACTTTTAAAATATCAGTAAATTCAGCGTTTCTTGCCCCGCCACCACGGTTTAACCGTCTTTCCTTAAAGCCAAAGTGTCGCTGCATAGCGACAAATAGCAGACTAATTACTATAGCTTTTTAAAATCATAGGATTACATGTCACCGTTAAGCGACACGCCAGATGCAGATTGTCGTCCACGAGCAACACAGGCAAAAAAGGGGATGGAAAGACGAGCAATGCAGAAGAAGTGGCAGAAAGTCAAAAACAAAAAACCCCGCTTACGCGGGGTTCAAAATTGGTCGGCGAGAGAGGATTCGAACCTCCGACCCACTGGTCCCAAACCAGTTGCGCTACCAAGCTGCGCTACTCGCCGTTTTACTGCTTTTTGAATTTTTTGTTCAATCTAAGTTGTGGTGCGAGGGGGGGGACTCGAACCCCCACATCCTAAGGACACTAACACCTGAAGCTAGCGCGTCTACCAATTCCGCCACCTTCGCATTCCACGAAACTTGTACTGCAAAATAATGGGGTGGCTAATGGGACTCGAACCCACGACAACTGGAATCACAATCCAGGGCTCTACCAACTGAGCTATAGCCACCACTGTAAATCTGTTCACGCGGTATCGTGATATTTCACGAACCACCGCAGCTCAAGCGCCGGGTTTAAATGGCGCGCCCGACAGGATTCGAACCTGAGACCTCTGCCTCCGGAGGGCAGCGCTCTATCCAGCTGAGCTACGGGCGCGTAGCGCCGTTGCGGGGGTGGATAGTACGGACTTCGGGCGCGGCTGTCTAGTGCTTTTTTTAAAGAAAATGCGCGTTTGGTTATGCTTTGCGCATTTTGCCTCTTATTCACCCACCCGTTGCGTCACAGCATGCCGATGGAAGCCAAATACCTTATACGCCACCGTTACCGCAGCGAGGAAGATAATGCCGACAAACAGCGACATACGCGTGTCATCGTTGAAGCCCATCCCCACCAGCACGCAAATCAGAAATGCCATGGTTAACCAGTTTGCCCACGGGAACAGCATCGAGCGGAACGGATGGCTGGCAATCGCTTCTTTATGGGCTTTACGGAAACGCAACTGACTAATCAAAATCACGAACCACGGCACCATGCCTGGCAACACGCTGGCGCTGTATACGTAAACAAACACCCGCTGTGGGTTCGGAATCACGTAATTGAGGCAGGAGCCGACCAGCAGAATAATGATAGAAATGGTCACACCCATCGCCGGAACGCCGCTTTTGGACACTTTCGCCACCGCCGCCGGCAGCTGACGGTTCTTCGCCAGCGCGTAAAGCATACGACCACAGCTATACATACCGCTGTTACAACCGGACAGCGCCGCCGTCAGCACAACAAAGTTAATGATACCAGCCGCCGCAGTGATACCGATTTTGGCAAAGGTCAGCACAAACGGGCTGCCATTGGTGCCAATTTCATTCCACGGGAAGATGGTAACAATGACAAAAATGGCACCCACATAGAAAATCAGAATGCGCCACAGCACCTTACTGACGGCGCTACGCAGCGTTACTTGCGGGTTTTTCGCTTCACCTGCGGTGATACCAATCAACTCGACACCCTGGTATGAGGCCACAACGATACAGAGCGCGGTTAAAAAGCCCTTCCAGCCGCCGGCAAAGAAACCGCCATGTGCGGTCAGGTTGCCAAAACCGATAGAGTGACCACCATTACCAAAGCCGAAGAAAATCACGCCCAGGCCCACGACAATCATCACGATAATGGTGGTGACTTTGATCATCGCAAACCAGAATTCAATTTCACCATACAAACGCACTGCAGCCAGGTTGGCCAGGGCGACCAGCCCCACCGCAATCAGCGCGGGTATCCACTGTGCAAGATCCGGGAACCAGAACTGGACATACACGCCAATCGCGGTGATTTCCGAGATGCCAACCGCCATCCACATAAACCAATAGGACCAGGCGGTGAGATAGCCAAAAAACGGGCTCATATAGCGATGCGCATAAACCGCGAAAGACCCGGCGACCGGCTCCAGAAACAGCATCTCGCCCATCGAGCGCATAATAAAGAAGACGAAAATCCCGGCGATAATATACGCCAGCAATACCGACGGGCCTGCCCATTTCAGCGTACTGGCAGCCCCCATAAACAGGCCTACGCCTATGGTGCCCCCGAGGGCAATTAATTCGATGTGACGAGACTCCAGACCACGCTGAAGCTCTGGTTTGTTTTCGGCCATAAATCCTCTGTTGTGTTTGCTTCTTTCTTTGCCCGCTCTGCGGGTTATTGTTATGAGTTTTTCCTCAGCTCATAACAGGCCATGCTGCACCGACCCGGAAATGGTTGGCGCAAAAAACACCACGGCACTGCAATGAGTGAGCGAATGGTTTCTTAAAATGAGGAAAATGGCAAACGATGTATAAAAAAAACAGGAGTAATGCACAATAAAACAGCAACAGGAAGGAAAAAGGCAGCGCATTACGCCGCCGGGGGAGAGTCAGAGTTTTCCGCTGTAGTGCCAGCGCAGATAACGCAGCAAGCGTAACTGGCGTTTCAGCCGCGTCGGTTGCGACAATAAGCGATACAGCCACTCCAGCCCTGATTTCTGCCAGAGTTTCGGCGCGCGCTTCACATGGCCGGTAAAGACATCGTAAGTGCCACCCACGCCCATATACAGCGCATCCGGCCAGACAGCACGGCAGTCGCGCATAAAAATCTCCTGTTTTGGCGAGCCCATTGCGACGGTGACGATTTTCGCCCCGCTATCGCGGATCCGCTCAAACAGCGCTTGTCGCTGCGCCGGACTAAAGTAGCCGTCCTGGCTTCCCACAATATTCACCTGCCATTGCGCACGCAGTTTCTGCTCTGTTTGTGCCAGCACTTCAGGTTTGCCACCGACCAGAAACACCGGTGTGCCCGTTTTTCCTGCCCGTGCCATCAGTTGTTCCCAGAGATCGGCCCCCGCAACGCGAGAAACCTGCGCCTGCGGGAATTTCTTGCGCAGCGATCGCACGACGCTGATGCCATCGGCGTATTTATATTCCGCCGCCTCAATCAACGCGCGAACTTGCGCGTCATCTTCCAGCGTCAACATTTTCTCCGCGTTGATCGCCACCAGCGTGCCCTGCCTGATTTGCCCATCCGCACAGAGAAAATCCAGCGCGTGTTGCATATCTCGCCAGCCAACCAGTTTCAGACCGCGCAGGTCATACAGCGGCGCTGCCGTCTTATCCGTCATGTTAAATCCTTTTCACACCTGGGAGAGGGGTTTTACTACGCGCGTATCGCGGCGATGTATAAGTCCTGCACTGTCAAACAGCCAGTACAGCAGTTTCGCCATCAGCAGGCAGAAGCCGAAAATAGCAAGGAAGAACACCACCCGCGAGGCAAACGCATCCAGCCCTTCGCGCGCCAGCACAATCATGTTGAAAATAGCGCCAAAGCAGAAACTATGAAGAATTGCGGCCTTATAACGGTTGGTTTCCCGGTTTCCTAAAGTATATAACCAGTCGAACCATTTAATGATCAGGCCTACCACCACCGCACCCAGCGGGATAAACCACGCGCCGCCCATCACCACTAACGAACCAATCAGCGTGGGCGAAATTGCCAGCCCGGAGTGATTGTTCAGCACTTCCCAGGTGAAGTAATTCGCCGTGTTGAGCACAATACCAGGCCGCGAAGGCCATAACCATGAAGGGATAAACACGTAGAAGTCGCGCACAATCGGCGCCAGCCCCTGAAAATCAATCTTGTCGTAGTTTTGCAACAGCAACGACAAGTTTTCCCACGGCGAGAAGGTGTCGCGCGTCAGGTATAAAAAGGTGTAAAACGCCTCGTCGCCGCTGACATTTAAGCCATAGCGTTTCAGCGCCAGCCAGAACATACCGACAATCCCCAGCACGCCCGCTGCCGCCAGCATCCAGAGCGAAATCCAGCCGCGAATAATGCCGATAAACAGGAAAATTGCGAACGCGATAATGATATTGGCGCGCGTCCCGCCAACAATCATGTAGGTCAGCAGGCCAAACGCTACGGTGCTGACCAGAAAGAACAGCCACGCCTGCACACTCTGACGCAGAAAGTAGACCACCAGCATCGCCGGAATAAAGAAGTAGAAGAAACGTTTTAACGCGACGCCGGACACTTCGCTGGAGAAGATCTGACTATAGGAGTGCAAGCGGAATAACAGGAAGCCGTTGTGCATAAAGAAGATCCCCACGCTCACCAGCGCGATGATCATCAGCACCACCCATGTCAGATGCGCTTCCACCCGGTTAATAGTGAACAGAGGGCGACGTGTCACCTGTTCGGCTTTCGCCCGCAACCGCGTTTTGTACGTCACGTAATAGATGCCATAGAAACATGCAGCCGCCAGCAATGACTGCATCATAATTCCCGGCGGTGCCACGGCGACGTTAAAACGGAACATCAGCACGCAGGTCAGCGGAAAACCAAAGAAAAAGGTCAGCAGAAACAGCAGCGAAAAGAAAACGTTAAAATTAAACCGCACACGGCGGAATTCAAACCAGGTCAGCGTGGCGATAAACAGCGTCGCCAGCAGCCAGATGATAAACAGTCCGCAAAACTCAAGTGGGCTCATCCGACGATCCCCGCAGCCATACGCAGCGTTTTATGCCAAAGCGTAATGTAATTCGGGCTAAAGAACGTAATGGCATGCTTATCCACTGCCACCAGCTGCCGCCGTGCTTCGCGGATCACCGCTTCGCTTAGCGCATCGCTGGTAAACAACACCGGAATATCTTCTGCCACCATATCGCGCCAGAACGGATTCTCCCGGTTCAGCACGCAGGGAACGCCAGCCTGAATTAGTAAGCAGAGCGTGCCAATCCCCTGCTGACGCGCGAAAATAAAGTAACCTAAATCGCATTGCGCCAGCAGTGCCAGATAGGCATCAAAGTCCATTTTTTCGCTCAGAATACGCAAGTTATCTGCGCTAAATAGCGCCAGACCGGCGTTGCGGACCGCGGTGATATAGCTGTCGTTATTCGCCGGATAACCCATCGGTACAATGATATTAACCGTGTCGCCAAACTGGCGGTGAATCGCTCGCAATGCAGCAATATGCTCGTTGCTCGGGTCGCCGGAGTTACCCACCAGAATCGTCAGTTTGCCTTCCCGTTGCAGTTCGTGCGCCATGGTATTCAGCGCCGGATCCATACGCGTTGGGAAATAGAGCAGCTCGCCGCGCACGCCAGGGTTACGTTGCCCGAACCAGGCCAGATCGCCACGGGTAGCAAAAATGCAGCCCACCCGGCGTTGCGCTAAACGGCGCAGCGGATAAAAAAGACGGAATTTGAGGCTACGCGACACTTCATACAGATCGGCGCCCCAGGCATGCCAGTAGAACTGTTCGCGCCTGATAGCACCGCGCAATAACGCCAGCCACAGGCCGAAGTTGAACTGACCGTGAAAGAAAAAGCGTTGCTGGCGATCGGCTTTTGCGCGCGCAACAACGGCCTTTGCCAGCGCGTTTTTATCGGCATAGAAGTGCAGCGTTAATTCCGGATACGCCGCGCGTTGCCCTTCGTCGCAGCCAACAACCATAAATTCACGGGCATACGCGCCCGAAGCCGCAAGGTTTTCGTTAAAAAACCGCAGAACAGTCTGGTTATGGTGTGGGATATCCGATCCCAGTACGTGAATCAATGCAGTCATGCCTTCTTACGCCAAATCAAAAAAGCGCCGCAACAAGCGGCAAAATAACAAATGTAGGTCGCCATATAGGCCTGCGCCGCGCCGATAGCGCCATGCGCCGGGATAAGCACGCGCGAAAAGAGCGTTAACAGCGCGAACTGGCTCACTTCCGCCAGAATATAAAAGCGCAGCGACGCTTTGGCGATAACCAAATAACCAAATACGTAAGCGCCCACTTTCAATACATCCCCGACCAGCTGCCAGGCGAACAGATCGCGCATCGCCGTGAATTTGTCAGAAAACAGCAGCCAAATCGCCACATCGCGTAGCAACCAGACGCAAAGGCTTACTGCCGCTACCGCCGGTAACACAAAACGCAGCGATTTCACGATTTCACGCGAGATCTCTGCTTTTGTGGTCAATCTGGACAATGTTGGCAACAGATAAACGCTGAACGAGGCGGTGATAAATTGCAGATAAGCATCGGAGATACTGCTGACCCCTTGCCAGATCCCCACCTCATCCCAGCTGTAATGTGCCGCCAGTTGGTTTCGCATCATCACGTAAGCGAGCGGCATGGTCGCCGAGGTGATCAGCGCCATTAGCGTAAATTTGCTTAACTGCCCCGCTAATCCGTTGTCCCATTTCGGCGCAAAGTACGCCAGCGGAACACTGCCACGCCGCATCAGCATGAACATTGCCGGGATAACCACCAGCGCCGGAACCAGCGCCATTCCCAGCAATGCGCCCTGATAGCCACCCAGTTTGAAGCAGAGAAACCACGCCAGTACGCCGATCACGCTACCGATAATCAGAGAGAGTGCGTTACTTGCTGCGTCGCGGAACCCTTTCATTACCGCCAGCAGCAGGTTGGCCCATGCAATGCCCATCTGCACCAGCGCCACCAGACGCACCAGCCCCTGATAATCTTTATGCCCGAATAACCCCTGGCTGATGGGTGCTGCCGCCAGCAGAAAAATCAGCGCCAGCAGCGTCGAAAAGCCCAGCACCATCGCGGACGACGTGCCCACAGCAACGCGCAAACGGGCAGGATCGTCATGGTATTGCGCGACAAATTTCGTTACGCCGTTAAAAATCCCGGCGCCTGCCAGTACACCCAGCACGGTGATAAGCTGGCGGAAATTCCCCGCCTGCCCGACACCTGACGGGCCAAACGCCACCGCAAGCAATTTGACCACCAGCAAGCCCGCGCCAATCTTGACCAGCGTGCTGGCGGCCGTCCATATCGATGCTTTTGCCAGCGACATGTCAGTTGAAATAGCTCAGAAGCGTGTTGATAACGGTGCGCTGATTAACCGGTGCCAGGTTGTAGAACAGCGGCAGACGAAGCAAACGCTCACTTTCTTGTGTGGTGTAACGATCTTCGCCGTGGAATTCGCCGAATTTTTCACCGGCTGGTGAAGCATGCAGCGGGATATAGTGGAACACCGCGAGGATTTCCGCTTCTTTCAGGAAAGCAATCAGCGCACTGCGGTCGGCTTCATCGCGCAGCTTGATATAAAACATATGCGCATTATGGCTGCACTCCGCAGGGATCGAGGGCAGCTCAATGCGACCCGCGCGCGCCAGCGGTTTTAACGCGTCGTAATAGGTTTGCCACAGCGCCAGGCGCTGCTGGTTGATGCGTTCTGCCGCTTCCAGTTGCGCCCATAAATAGGCCGCCTGGAGATCCGCCATCAGATAGCTGGAACCGATATCCCGCCAGGTGTATTTATCCACCTGCCCACGGAAAAACTGGCTGCGGTTAGTGCCTTTCTCACGAATAACCTCTGCCCGCTCTACCAGCGCGCGATCGTTAATCAGCGTCGCACCGCCTTCGCCGCCGGCGGTGTAGTTTTTGGTTTCATGGAAACTAAAGCAACCAATATGGCCGATGGTGCCCAGCGCCCGCCCTTTATAGGTCGACATCACGCCCTGTGCGGCATCTTCCACCACATACAAATTATGGTGTTTAGCAATCGCCATAATGGTATCCATTTCGCAGGCGACACCCGCATAATGCACCGGCACAATGGCGCGAGTATTTTCGGTGATGGCGGCTTCGATCAGCGTTTCATCAATGTTCATGGTATCCGGGCGGATATCAACAAAGACGATTTTCGCACCGCGTAGTACAAACGCATTGGCGGTCGAAACGAAGGTGTAGCTCGGCATGATCACTTCATCGCCAGGCTGGATATCCAGCAGCAGCGCGGCCATCTCCAGCGAGGCAGTGCAGGAAGGCGTCAGCAAGACTTTCGCGCTGTGAAAACGCTGCTCCATCCACTGCTGACAGCGGCGGGTAAAACCGCCATCGCCGCACAACTTACCGCTACCCATCGCCGACTGCATGTAGTCGAGTTCCGTTCCCACCACTGGTGGAGCGTTAAAGGGGATCATAGAGTCACCTGTATAGCCACAAGGCGGTGCTTTCAATATTCGCCCCGCTCTGAATATAGCGTTTAAGTGCGGCAGTGTTCCCAAGCTGAGTCGCTACCCGCACACGTTTTAGCTCGCGCTGGCGCGCCCAGTGGCACGCCGCCTGCATTAATTTTTCGCCCATACCGCGTCCGGCCAGCAGACCAATACGGGCTTCCTGTTCGTTGAGCTGGCGCAGCGAGACAAAGCCCGCGATAGCGCCATGCACATTACGGAAGACCAGGCATTGATGGTCAAACTCGCCTTTTACCGCGTTTTCAATCCATTGCGCATAAAAACGCCCGCTCGCCTCTGCTGGATACCAGGGTGCGCGGAACCGGCTCTGCACAAATATTTCGGCTGCCATCTGGCGTAGCACAGGGATATCCGCAAGTGTCGCCACTTCAGCCGCCGGATCGACGCCCTGTTCCTCTACAACCAGCGAGAGGTCGATCTCGCCTTCAACCAGTTGAAAACCGAGCTGCTGCAACGCATCCAGCATCCCGGGCTGCGATGCCGGCAGTTTCACCTGCACACGCTCCCAATTAGCGAAATCCGCGCGGGTCAGCGCAGGAGCAGAGGGTTGCAGGCGAACAATCGCGCTACGCAAACTAAAAAAGCGACTTTCCCAGGTCAGCTCTTCTACCGTACCGTGAATATTCATGCTGTTTCCTTTATGCACGCTCGCTTAGCGCCAGACACCTTTGGTATCAACAACGAACTGCTGGCCAATGCTGGTGCTCTCCACCGCTTTAAACTCGTTATGATCAACCAGCATCACCAGCACATCAGCCTGCGCCAGCGCATCATGGGTATTTACCAGCGTGGCGTGTCCGGCGAATTTAGCCGGCAGTTGATGAATATTCGGTTCCACCACCAGCGTTTCACCGCTGTGCCACTGTGCGATATCGAGGGCAATTTCCATTGCCGGGCTTTCACGCAAATCATCAATATTGGGCTTAAAGGCCAGCCCGAAACAGGCGATTTTGATTTCACTGGCGCGCTTGCCGCTGGTCGTCAGACAATCAGCAACCATCGCCTTAACCTGACTCAACACCCAGTGCGGCTTAAAGTCGTTAACTTCACGCGCGGTGCGGATAAGCCGCGACTGCTGCGGATTTTGCGCGACAATAAACCACGGATCAACGGCGATACAGTGTCCGCCAACGCCCGGCCCCGGCTGGAGAATATTGACGCGCGGATGGCGGTTCGCCAGGCGAATCAACTCCCAAACGTTGATCCCCTGATCGGCGCAAATCAGCGACAGTTCGTTGGCAAACGCAATGTTGACATCGCGGAAACTGTTTTCGGTAAGTTTGCACATTTCAGCGGTGCGCGAGTTGGTCACCACGCATTCGCCTTCAAGGAAAATGTTGTACAGCTCGCTGGCACGCGCCGAACAAACCGGCGTCATCCCGCCAATCACGCGGTCATTTTTAATCAGCTCAACCATCACTTGCCCCGGCAGCACGCGCTCCGGGCAGTAGGCGATATTAATGTCGGCGTTTTCACCCGCCTGCTGCGGGAAAGTGAGATCCGGGCGCGCTTCGGCAAGCCACTGCGCCATCTGTTCTGTTGCCCCTACCGGTGAGGTCGACTCAAGGATCACTAACGCGCCTTTGCCAAGCACTGGCGCGATGGATTTAGCCGCCGCCTCAACATAGGCCATATCCGGCTCGTGCTCGCCTTTAAACGGCGTTGGCACGGCGATCAAGTAAGCATCTGCGACGACAGGTGTGGTGCTCGCGCGAAGATAACCGCCGTTTACCGCCGATTTCACTACATTTCCCAGTTCCGGCTCGACGATATGGATTTCGCCACGGTTAATGGTTTCCACCGCATGGGCATTGATATCGACACCAACAACCTGCTTCTGCCGTGACGCAAACGCAGCTGCGGTAGGCAGACCAATATAGCCCAGGCCAATAACGGAAATGGTTTTAAAGCTCATAGTGTTACCCGATTATTTTTAAGTGCGTGCAAAATGCGGCCACAGGCCAGCCCGTCACCATAAGGGTTGTGCGCGCGGCTCATCGCCTGCCAGGCATCGTTGTCATGAAGCAGGCGCGAGACCTCTTCCACAATGCGCTGGCGATCCGTGCCAACCAGTTTAACCGTGCCCGCATCGACGGCTTCCGGGCGTTCGGTGGTATCACGCATCACCAGCACCGGCTTGCCGAGCGAAGGCGCTTCTTCCTGTATGCCACCCGAGTCCGTCAGGATCAGCCAGGCATGATTCATCAACCACAAAAACGGCAGGTAATCCTGGGGTTCTATCAGGGTAACGTTATCGACGTGACCAAGAATTCGGTTTACTGGCTCGCTGACATTGGGGTTCAGATGGACCGGATAGACAATTTGCACATCATCATGTTGCGCGGCAATATCCGCCAGCGCATGGCAAATTTGTTCAAAACCACGACCAAAACTCTCGCGGCGATGCCCGGTGACAAGAATGAGTTTTTTATCTCTATTAAGGAACGGATAACGCGCCGCCAGCGCCTCGTAGCGCGAAGGGTTGTTCATCACACTGTCGCGCACCCAGAAAAGCGCATCTATAACGGTGTTGCCAGTAACAAAAATGCGGTTATCCGCAACATTCTCACGGCGTAAATTGCGGCGGGAGTTTTCCGTCGGCGCAAAGTGATACATCGCCAGGTGGCCGGTCAATGTGCGGTTTGCCTCTTCTGGCCATGGCGAAGAGAGATCGCCAGTACGCAGGCCCGCTTCAACATGCCCGACAGGAATACGCTGATAAAATGCGGCAAGACTCGCCGCAATCGTCGTTGTCGTGTCGCCATGCACCAGCACCACATCGGGGCGGAAGGATTCAAGGATTGGCTTTAATCCTTCAAGAATGCCGCAGGTAATCTCCGTAAGCCCTTGCCCTGGCCGCATAATGTTTAGATCGTAATCCGGAACAATCGAGAAGAGCGTTAACACCTGATCAAGCATCTCCCGATGCTGCGCAGTGACGCAAACTCTTGCTTCAAAGTCTGGATCCTTTGCCAGCGCATGTACCAGCGGAGCCATTTTGATGGCTTCTGGCCTCGTGCCAAATACGGTAAGTACTTTCACAACGATTCTCTTCGATTAGAGGATGAAGGCATCATGCCTTCATCTCGGACGGCGTTTAGTTCGAACGGCGGCGCGTTAATGCAATACCCGACCCGATTAGCGCACCGACAATTCCCCACATGATCATCAGGAAAGCACGACGCGGGCTGTCGCGTTTTACCGGTTCTTCCGGCGTACGCAAATAACGATATGTCTGAAAACGGGGATCAAGTGTCGGACCGACGTTAAGCGTATTCAGCATTGCCCGGTTTTGATCATAGTCCAGATCGAACTGCGGCCCTACCGCTTGGAGATTTTCCAGCCGCGCTTGCAGCATTGGGCGACCCAGCATAAACAGTTCTGAATCCGGCAATTCGTCCGGTGGAACCTCTGTTTCGTTACGAGAGATATTGTGCTGTTCGGCGATTTTTAGCGCTTGCTGGACATTATGCAGACGGCGGTTATAAATAGCCTTTGCCACTTCTTCCTGACGTTTCACCTGCGCTTTCATCTGAATGGTACGCGCGGCCCAGGCACCTTTCAGCTCATCATTAAGATGGCTGGCGGCACGCTGGCTGGCAAACGCGACATACTGACGCAGCAGGTTGTTGGCATCTGGCGCGGTTTCAGCAATTAACTTAACGTTGTCGTTAAGGTTGCGGACAACATCTCCTGGCGTGTACTGGATGTTATTGATGAGCTCATCGAGCGTCGCCGCATCCGCTTTGCTGTTACCCACCAGGCGCTGTTTGTAGTAATCCGTTTGCGACCAGAAATCGCGGCGCGTATCCCACGAGGCGAGTTGCATAATGAACTCTTTGTACGCCTCATCCATTACCGATACCTGATCGGTTGGTGTCTGGTTAGCTTTGTCGTCCAGGTTACGCAGGAACTGTTGTTGGGAGTAATAACCTCCCAGCATATTGACGGTGGGGCGGTCGGTAACTGCGGTGGCTCCCCATTCCTGGGTCGCAAAGAAAGTCCAGACTAAGGCGAGCAAAGCAAACAGCAGTGCTATTCCCGCGATCCATAATTTTCCTGCCCACAAAGTACGGAATAAACCCCGGATATCCAGTTCGTTTTCCGTACCCGTTAAAGGTGTTCCTGACGCTGGTTGAATCATCGCTTTCCCGGATTTACTTGGTTAGTGTTGATTTAGAAACGCTATTACGGCGTATTCTGCGTTTAACTCGCTTGATAAAGCGCGCCACTTTCCATGCGCGCTTAATACAGTAGCCATAGAAAAAGAACGCTAGCAAAAACAGTGCCAACATCACCCATTCCGGGGTGAGGCGGAGATATTCTGCGGCAACGCCGATGCTGGCCAGCACAGCGGCGGCAAGAGTAATCAGCACAAAAGCCTGACGAGAAGTAAACCCTGCGCGCATGATCAGATGATGAATATGCTGGCGATCCGGCGAAAAAGGACTCATCCCTTTGCGTAAACGGCGATACATGATGGCCACCATATCCATTAAAGGAATGGCGATGATCCATAAAGCCGTAACCGGGCTGATCGGGTGTGTTTGGCCCTGCGTCGTTTCCAGCAAAATCCAAATAACGGTAAAACCGATAAGCGTACTTCCGGCGTCGCCCATAAAAACTTTGTAGCGACGTCCCAGAATACCCAGATTCAATAAGATGTAAGGAATTATCGCGGCGATCATGGCGAAACACCACAGCGCAAGGCTGAATTGCCCGTCAAACCATAAAATGAAGCCGATCGCAGCAAACGAAACGCAGGAAAGCCCGCCCAGTAGACCATCAATGCCATCAACCATATTGAACGCGTTGATTGCTGCCCATATAGCAAATAATGTCAGTATGTAGCCGAAAGGACCTAACACCATTTCCCATGAGCCAAAAATATAGCCGAGGCTGCTGAGATAAAGTTTGCCGACGACCATCATAATAATGGCGATCAATGCCTGGACAGCAGCACGGATTTTTACACTAATATCGAATCGATCATCCAGCGCACCGACAAAGACCAAAACACCGGCGCAGCAGAGATAGAGGGCAGCATGGGGAATGTAATAATCTGTGATACCAAACGTAAAGCAGACGCCTGCGAATACTGAAATTCCCCCAACAAGAGGGATCAATCCCTGATGCCGTTTACGATAGTTGGGTTTGTCCACCAGTCCGATATATCTTGCTATTTTACGAGCAAAAAACAAAAAGACGGTTGTGAACAAGAAAATACTGAATAATTCAGTACACGCAGTGAGTAAATTCACAATGGATGCTCTCAGCGAATGTTGATCCTGGCAGTATAACGACGTTGCCATGCTCTATAAAATGAGAAAGCAGGTCGTTTACAAGCTTTATTGTCTGTTTTTCAACCGAACGAGATATTCAACAGATTTATCTATCACTCTTGAGCGGTCAGCCTCGGACAATGCCTGTCCCAGTGCATATAGCGTATAGCTCGCAAATAAAAAACGCCACGTAAAAACGTGGCGTTTCCGAGGTTTATTTATATTAAGAGCGCTTCATCATGTCGAAGAACTCATCATTCGTCTTCGTCATTGCCAGCTTGTTAATGAGGAACTCCATCGCGTCGATCTCACCCATCGGGTGAATGATTTTGCGCAAGATCCACATTTTCTGCAGCTCTTCCTGCGTAGTGAGCAGCTCTTCTTTACGCGTACCGGAACGGTTGTAATCAATCGCCGGGAAGACACGTTTTTCAGCAATTTTACGCGAGAGGTGCAGTTCCATGTTACCGGTGCCTTTAAACTCTTCGTAAATCACTTCGTCCATTTTCGAACCGGTATCAATCAGCGCGGTCGCAATAATGGTCAGGCTGCCGCCCTCTTCCACGTTACGCGCGGCACCGAAGAAGCGTTTCGGGCGATGCAGGGCGTTCGCGTCGACACCACCGGTCAACACCTTGCCGGAAGCCGGAACAACGGTGTTGTAAGCACGTGCCAGGCGAGTGATGGAGTCCAGCAGAATGATAACGTCTTTCTTGTGCTCGACCAGGCGCTTGGCCTTCTCGATAACCATTTCTGCAACCTGCACGTGGCGGGAAGCCGGTTCGTCAAAGGTAGAAGCAACCACTTCACCTTTAACCAGACGTTGCATTTCGGTCACTTCTTCCGGGCGTTCGTCAATCAACAGCACCATCAGCACACAGTCTGGATGGTTGTAAGCAATGCTCTGCGCGATGTTCTGCAGCAGCATGGTCTTACCGGCTTTTGGCGGTGCAACAATCAGACCACGCTGACCACGACCGATCGGCGACGCCAGATCCAGTACGCGTGCGGTTAAGTCTTCCGTCGAGCCATTACCACGTTCCATACGCAGACGAGAGTTCGCGTGCAGCGGCGTTAAGTTTTCGAACAGAATCTTATTGCGCGCGTTTTCCGGCTTATCGAAGTTCACCTCGTTAACTTTCAGCAATGCAAAGTAACGTTCACCTTCTTTAGGCGGGCGAATCTTACCTGAAATGGTGTCACCAGTGCGGAGGTTGAAACGGCGGATTTGGCTGGGGGATACGTAGATGTCGTCAGGGCCGGCGAGGTAGGAGCTGTCTGCGGAGCGGAGGAAACCAAATCCATCCTGCAGAATCTCCAGCACGCCATCGCCAAAGATATCTTCGCCACTCTTCGCGTGCTGCTTCAGGATGGCGAAAATGATGTCCTGTTTGCGCATACGGGCCAGGTTTTCCAGCCCCATATTTTCGCCGAGAGTGATCAGCTCAGAAACCGGCGTATTCTTTAATTCGGTAAGATTCATAATGGTGTGGGTTCTTAAACTCGGGGTAGATCTCGAACTTAATGTTGTGAATGGTATGGCAGGGTCATCCATGCCTGTTAACGGCCATCAACTTATGTCTGATCGGTGCCTGGTCACAGGAAAGTACGCAGAACTGAAACGATAAGACGGAATAAGTGATAAGCCCGGAATCTGTCGACTTCACTCGCGATGGTGTTGCTCTGCGGGAAGTATCGGGGTAATGCTAGATTCAAACAACTAAAGGTATGTTCAAAACGAAGTCAAAACTAAATTAGCACGGCTGAAGCCGGGCGTCCAGCGATCCAAAAAAATTAGGACTGCTGGCACGCCGGCAGAGTCTGGGGTTACGCCAGGTTGGCGTCCAGGAACTCTTTCAGTTGGCCTTTAGACAAGGCACCAACTTTGGTTGCTGCCACTTCGCCGTTTTTAAACAGCAGCAGGGTCGGGATACCACGGATGCCGTATTTCGGCGCAGTGCCTGGATTCTGGTCAATGTTCAGCTTCGCAATGGTCAGCTTGCCTTCGTACTCATCAGCGACTTCATCCAGAATCGGGGCGATCATTTTACACGGTCCACACCACTCTGCCCAGAAATCAACGAGCACAAGCCCGTCCGCTTTGAGTACATCCGTGTCAAAACTATCGTCAGTCAGGTGAATAATTTTATCGCTCATATATAACTCCACAGGAATAAGCCTGGCATGTTGGTGTAGCATAAAACAGCAACGTGTTGATGCCACAATAACCAACTAAAGGTTGACTTTATTTCACCGGATACGCTTTCGTAAAGCAATAGTAAGCTGATATTCTACCACACTATGAGCAAAACACATTTAACAGAACAGAAGTTTTCCGACTTCGCCCTGCACCCAAAAGTGATCGAAGCCCTTGAAAAAAAAGGGTTTCATAATTGCACGCCTATTCAGGCCCTGGCTCTTCCGCTGACGCTGGCGGGCCGTGATGTTGCAGGTCAGGCGCAAACCGGTACCGGCAAAACGATGGCGTTTTTAACGTCAACGTTTCATTATCTTCTCTCTCACCCGGCAATCGAAGACCGTAAAGTGAACCAGCCGCGCGCAATTATTATGGCGCCGACACGTGAACTGGCGGTACAAATTCACGCCGATGCAGAACCGCTGGCGCAGGCGACTGGCCTGAAGCTGGGTCTGGCTTACGGCGGTGACGGCTACGACAAACAGCTGAAAGTGCTGGAAAGCGGCGTCGATATTTTAATCGGCACCACGGGCCGAATGATCGATTACACCAAACAGAACCATATTAACCTGGGCGCGATCCAGGTCGTGGTGCTGGACGAAGCAGATCGTATGTACGATCTGGGCTTTATCAAAGATATCCGCTGGTTGTTCCGCCGCATGCCACCCGTGACTTCACGTTTGAACATGCTCTTCTCCGCCACGCTGTCCTACCGGGTGCGCGAGCTGGCATTTGAGCAGATGAATAACGCTGAATACGTCGAAGTGGAGCCGGAACAAAAAACGGGCCACCGCATTAAAGAAGAGCTTTTCTACCCGTCTAACGACGAGAAAATGCGTCTGCTGCAAACGTTGATCGAAGAAGAATGGCCGGATCGCGCCATTATCTTCGCTAATACTAAACACCGCTGTGAAGATATCTGGGGCAGCCTGGCCGCAGATGGTCATCGTGTTGGTTTGCTCACCGGCGATGTGGCGCAGAAAAAACGCCTGCGTATTCTCGACGAATTCACGCGTGGCGATCTCGACATTCTGGTGGCGACTGACGTTGCCGCACGTGGTCTGCATATTCCTGCGGTCACGCACGTTTTTAACTATGACCTGCCGGATGATTGTGAAGATTACGTTCACCGTATCGGTCGTACCGGTCGCGCTGGCGCCAGCGGTCACTCAATCAGCCTCGCCTGTGAAGAGTACGCATTGAACCTGCCGGCGATTGAGACCTATATCGGGCACTCGATTCCGGTCAGCAAATACGATCCGGATGCCCTGCTCACCGAGCTGCCGCCGCCAAAACGCCTGACGCGTTCACGCTCTGGCAACGGCCCGCGCCGCAGCGGTGGCGCTCCACGTAATCGTCGTCGTTCAGGTTAAAAATATGCTTGGTTCCGCCTCGCTCTATGCCGCTATTGATCTTGGATCTAACAGTTTTCATATGCTGGTTGTGCGCGAGGTGGCGGGAAGCATTCAGACGCTTTCTCGCATCAAACGTAAAGTTCGTCTGGCTGCAGGATTAAGCCCCGATAATCGTCTTTCTCAGGAAGCGATGGAGCGAGGCTGGCAGTGCCTGCGGCTGTTTTCCGAACGTCTACAGGATATTCCCCAGGAGCAAATCCGCGTCGTAGCAACGGCCACGTTGCGCCTGGCGGTTAACGCGCAGGAATTTATCGACAAAGCGCAAGAAATCCTCGGCTGCCCGGTGCAGGTCATTAGCGGCGAGGAAGAAGCGCGGCTGATTTATCAGGGCGTTGCGCACACGACAGGTGGCGCGGATCAGCGTCTGGTAGTTGATATTGGCGGCGCCAGCACGGAGCTGGTTACCGGCACCGGTGCACAAACGACCTCCCTTTTCAGCCTGTCGATGGGCTGTGTCACCTGGCTTGAGCGCTTTTTCACCGACCGAAATCTTGGGCAGGAAAACTTCACTGCCGCCGAACAGGCCGCGCGTGAGGTGCTACGCCCGGTTGCCGATGAGCTTCGCCGCCATGGCTGGAAAGTTTGCGTCGGGGCATCGGGTACGGTTCAGGCGCTGCAAGAAATCATGATGGCGCAGGGCATGGATGAGCGCATCACCCTCGCTAAATTGCAGCAGCTAAAACAGCGCGCCATACAATGCGGGCGGCTTGAAGAGCTGGAAATCGAAGGCCTGACGCTTGAACGCGCTTTGGTATTCCCGAGCGGTCTGGCAATCCTTATCGCCATCTTCACCGAAATGAATATTGAAAGCATGACGCTGGCCGGTGGCGCATTACGCGAAGGTCTGGTCTACGGCATGCTGCACCTGGCGGTAGATGAAGACATTCGTAGCCGCACGCTGCGCAATATTCAACGCCGTTTTATTATCGATACCGATCAATCCCGTCGCGTGACAACGCTGGCTGGACGTTTTGCGCAGGGTGTCGCCAAAGTGTGGGAATTAGATGCCTACAGCATCGAAATGCTGAAAGTTGCCAGCGAACTGCATGAAATTGGTTTGAGCATTGAGTTTAAGCAAGCACCGCTACACGCGGCATGGCTGGTACGTAATCTCGATTTGCCTGGGTTTACCCCCGCGCAAAAGAAACTGCTCGCGACACTGCTGCTTAATCAGACGAACGCGGTCGATCTCTCATCGTTGCATCAGCAAAACGCCGTACCACCGCGTGTAGCCGAACATCTTTGTCGTCTGCTTCGTCTTGCCATTATTTTCGCCAGCCGTCGTCGCGATGATCTGCTGCCGGAAATTGCGGTCACCGCGCAGGGAGAGAAGCTGGTGCTGACGCTACCGCAAGGGTGGCTGGCGAGTCACCCACTCGGCGCAGAACTGATTGATCAGGAAAGCCAGTGGCAGAGTTATGTGCACTGGTCGCTGGAAATCCAGTAATTCTCATACGGAATATAGCCCGCTCGCTGCGGGCTTTTTTATTGCTTGCTGAAAACCAACGTTCAGCAGCGCTGCCGGATCCAACCTTACAGAGCGGGCAGACACCTCTTTTTACGTTTTCAACCCGCACTTCAGGAGCCGTAATCCACGCCGCTTTCGCTGAAGGTGGATTTTTATTTGTCCTTCGCTTTTGCCAGCATCGCGCGAATATTCGCCACGTTGGCCTGACCTTTATGCATGCGCTCTTCGGCACTGACCACTTTGCGTTCCTGCTCCCAAATCAGATCGTCCTGTGGTAATTCCAGCAGGAAGCGGCTCGGTTCCGGTCGGACTAACTCACCATACTGACGACGTTCTTTGCAGAGGGTAAAAATCAGCTCTTTCTGCGCACGGGTGATGCCCACATAAGCCAGCCGCCGCTCTTCATCGACGTTATCTTCATCGATACTGCTCTGGTGCGGCAATAACCCCTCTTCCATACCAACAAGGAAAACATACGGAAATTCAAGGCCTTTAGACGCGTGCAACGTCATCAACTGCACCTGATCGGATTCGTCGTCACTCTCGCCACGCTCCATCATGTCGCGCAGGGTAAAGCGCGTTACGACTTCCGCCAGCGTCATCGGCTCGTCCAGTTCGCTGCCTTCCAGCATCTCCGTCATCCAGCCGAACAGCGTGTTGACATTTTTCATGCGCATCTCTGCCGCTTTCGGGCTGGCGGAGGTTTCGAACAGCCAGGACTCATAATCGATGCCGTGAATTAAATCGCGCACTGCCGCGATAGGCTCGCGCTCCGACAAACGCTGAACTTCACCGAGCCAGTGGGTAAAACGCGTCAGCGCGTCATAACCACGCCCGGTCAGCGTCTGGTTCAGGCCAACATCAAAGCTGGCAGCAAACAGGCTCTTATTACGTAACATCGCCCATTCGCCCAGCTTCTGCAGCGTTGCTGAGCCAATTTCACGCTTTGGCGTATTCACGATGCGCAGAAATGCACTGTCATCATCCGTATTGGTCAGCACCCGCAAATAGGCCAGTAGATCTTTGATTTCCGGGCGAGAAAAGAACGAGGTGCCGCCCGAAATCTTGTACGGGATGCGGTTCTGCATCAGGAATTTTTCGAATACGCGCGACTGGTGGTTGCCGCGATAGAGGATCGCATAATCCTTGTATGCGGTTTTGTTCACGAAGTGGTGAGCAATCAGCTCACCTGTCACGCGCTCGGCTTCATGTTCTTCGTGGTTGGCGCTGAGCACTTTCAGCTCGGCACCATAACCCAGCTCGGAAAAGAGTCGCTTTTCAAACACGTGTGGGTTGTTGGCGATGAGGATATTCGCTGCTTTCAGGATGCGCCCGGAAGAGCGATAGTTTTGTTCCAGCTTAATCACCTGCAATGCCGGGAAATCCTGGCTCAGCAGCACCAGGTTTTGCGGCCGCGCCCCGCGCCACGAATAAATCGACTGGTCATCGTCACCCACGACGGTGAAGCGCGCGCGCTGGCCCACTAACAGCTTTACCAGCTCATACTGACTGGTGTTGGTGTCCTGATATTCATCCACCAGCAGATAACGGATCTTGTTCTGCCAGCGTTCGCGCACCTCTTCGTTGCGCTGCAATAACAGCGTCGGCAGCAGGATCAGGTCGTCAAAATCGAGTACGTTACACGCCTTCATATGGGCGTCGTACAGACCGTAGCAATGAGCAAAAATACGATCGCGCTCGCCGTTTGCGCGCGCAGCAGCCTGCGGTGGCGTCAGCAGATCGTTTTTCCAGTTTGAGATCGTGGAGATCAGTTGTTGCAACACCACTTTGTCATCGTCGATCAGCCCTTCGGTCAGATCTTTCAGCAACGCGACCTGATCGGTGTCGTCAAACAGAGAAAAGTTAGATTTCATCCCTAACGCGGCGAACTCACGTTTGATGATATTCAGCCCCAGCGTATGGAACGTTGAGATCATCAGCCCGCGCGCCTCTTGGCGCCCCAGCGTTTGCGCAACACGTTCTTTCATCTCGCGCGCCGCTTTGTTGGTAAAGGTTACCGCCGCGATATGTTTCGCCTGATAGCCACAGCCACGGATCAAATGGGCGATTTTATTGGTGATCACGCGTGTTTTACCGGATCCCGCTCCCGCCAGCACCAGGCATGGTCCGGTGACGAATTCGACGGCTTGTTGTTGTCCGGGGTTTAAACGCATAAAAAAATCACTCAATGAAAAGTCTGGAGGGGAAATATATACACAAAATCATTCAGGCCGTGAATCATCAGCCGCTAACACACGTAAGTGGCGGGATAACGAATCTGCCGGGAACAGATTTAACGCAGCTTACTGCGGCACCCACGGTGCGAGGCCCTCGCATAAGTTGAGCCGCAGGCGCAACTTGAAGCCGAGGCAGAATGAAGACCGAAGTGTATAAACGCGTGGTAGTATAGCCAGCCTCAACAACCTCACTCAAGGCACGATCATGGCAAAAACCGCAGCAGCACTGCATATCCTTGTTAAAGAAGAGAAACTGGCACTGGATCTTCTGGAACAGATCAAAAACGGCGGCGATTTCGAAAAGCTGGCGAAGAAACACTCTATCTGCCCGTCAGGTAAAAAAGGCGGACATTTGGGCGAATTCCGTCAGGGCCAGATGGTTCCCGCGTTCGATAAAGTGGTGTTCTCCTGCCCGGTGCTGGAGCCAACCGGCCCGCTGCACACCCAGTTCGGTTACCACATCATCAAAGTGCTGTACCGCAACTAATGATTGAGCCTCTCATCACAGAGAGGCTGTTTTTTTATTTGTGCGATTGCAGCTTCTGCTGCGCGTCATGCTTCATCACATGCATGCTGATTGCCGCCTGGAACACTTTAAACATCAGGCCATTAATCAGGGTCGCCAGCGTAATGGTAATAAACGCTGTCATCACCCAGTCAATCAATGCAAAGCCGCTGTGCAGCAACGCAGGCCGGTACACCAGCATGCCGCCAAACACCGCCCAGTGGCTCAGACAATAAAAACACTGAAACAAGTGCCCTATCATCGCGTTCTTTTTCACCGTCCATTCACGAAAAGCGGCAAATAACTCCGTTTGCGTCACCGTTATTGAAATGCTGCTGGCAGCCAGCGCAATCATCAGGCAGGTGGTTAAATCTGCAATCATCAGTGGTGCCCCTTTTCGTTGAAGTAACTGATAAATTCCGCACCGACATCCTGTAGCGTCAGGTTTTTAAAACGTTCAAGGATCAGCGATTGTGCGTCGGCAAGCGTCGACGACATCACCCGGTTCACCCCTTGCTCAACCAGGCACTCAGGGTTCTCATTACGATTGCCCAATGCGAACAACGCAGGCGATCCCAGTGCAATATAGATATCGTAGAGAGTGACATGGCTGGCGGGATGACAAAGCCGCCAGCCGCCGTGGTGCCCTTTGGTCGCGCAGACAATCTGTTTTTCCCGTAACCCGGCGAGCAGTTTGCGAATAAACGCCGGGTTACCGTCGATGTATTCTGCCATCTGTTCCGATGTCATCGGTTTATCGGCCTGTTCCATGTGGAGCAGGATGTGCAGCGTCGCGGAGAATGAGTTATTTATTTTCATGTAACTTACGATATTACATAAAGACAAATTCAACAAGACGTATGGGCAAAAAAGATTGCGTCCAGTGCAGCACATAAAAAAGCCCGGAAGCGCTAACGCCTCCGGGCTTGAATTTTTCTATGAATGTCGGCTTATCGTTGCCGAAAGACGACCGGATTTAGCTCGCGACGGCGATACGTTTCATGTCCGTCATATAACCGCGCAGTTTCTGACCCACTTTCTCAATGGCGTGGCTGCGAATCGCATCATTCACATCGCGCAGCTGCGCGTTATCTACCGCGCCTTCGGCAATCGCTTTACCCAAATCGCCCGTTTGCAGCGTGGTCATAAACTCTTTCAGCAGCGGTACGCAAGCATAAGAGAACAGGTAGTTGCCGTACTCTGCGGTATCGGAAATAACCACGTTCATCTCATACAGACGTTTACGCGCGATGGTGTTGGCAATCAGCGGCAGTTCGTGCAGCGATTCATAGTAAGCGGACTCTTCGATAATGCCGGACGCCACCATGGTTTCAAACGCCAGTTCAACGCCCGCTTTCACCATCGCAATCATCAACACGCCTTTATCAAAGTACTCCTGCTCGCTGATTTTGCCTTCAAACTGCGGTGCGGTTTCGAACGCGGTTTTACCGGTTTCTTCACGCCAGGTCAGCAGTTTCTTATCGTCGTTGGCCCAGTCAGCCATCATGCCGGAAGAGAACTCGCCGGAGATGATGTCGTCCATATGTTTCTGGAACAGCGGCGCCATGATGCCTTTCAGCTGTTCAGACAGCGCGTAAGCACGCAGTTTCGCCGGATTGGACAAGCGATCCATCATCAGCGTAATACCGCCCTGTTTCAGCGCTTCGGTGATGGTTTCCCAGCCGAACTGAATCAGTTTTTCTGCGTAAGCCGGGTCGGTACCGTCGGCCACCAGCTTGTCAAAGCACAGCAGAGAACCCGCCTGCAGCATGCCGCAGAGGATAGTCTGCTCGCCCATTAGGTCGGATTTCACTTCCGCAACAAAAGAGGACTCCAGAACACCCGCACGGTGACCACCGGTTGCCGCAGCCCAGGCTTTAGCAATCGCCATCCCTTCGCCTTTCGGGTCGTTTTCCGGGTGGACGGCGATCAGCGTCGGAACGCCGAAACCGCGTTTGTACTCTTCACGCACTTCAGTGCCAGGGCACTTCGGCGCCACCATCACGACGGTGATGTCTTTACGGATCTGCTCACCCACTTCCACGATATTGAAACCGTGAGAGTAGCCCAGTGCCGCGCCGTCTTTCATCAGCGGCTGCACGGAACGAACGACGTCAGAGTGCTGTTTGTCCGGCGTCAGGTTCACGACCAGATCCGCCTGCGGGATCAGCTCTTCATACGTGCCGACTTTGAAACCGTTTTCGGTCGCTTTGCGCCAGGACGCGCGTTTTTCCGCAATGGCTTCTTTACGCAGCGCGTAAGAGATATCCAGACCGGAGTCACGCATGTTCAGGCCCTGGTTCAGGCCCTGGGCACCGCAGCCGACGATGACCACTTTTTTACCCTGAAGGTAGCTTGCGCCATCGGCAAATTCGTCACGCGCCATAAAGCGGCATTTGCCCAGCTGCGCCAGCTGCTGGCGCAGGTTCAGTGTATTAAAGTAGTTAGCCATTTGAGACCTCGTCGTGTGATGTTGTGTTGTGCCGTTCTTCTTTTGCGCTAACGCTTTAAATTTTCTGTTGCGCAAATTATTCAGGGCAATATTTATTGTTCAGTTCGCTGATAAGCGAGATTGAACCCACTATATGACAGGAAATGCGTTGCTTAAATTGATATATTAACAATGTCACATTGCAATTTTTGCAATGTAAATTTGTGGAGTCTGTCTCATGGATTTACGCGATCTGAAAACGTTCCTGCATCTGGCCGAAAGCCGCCATTTTGGCCGTAGCGCGCGCGCCATGCATGTCAGCCCTTCCACGCTTTCGCGACAAATCCAGCGGCTGGAAGAAGATCTCGGGCAGCCGCTGTTTGTGCGCGATAACCGTACCGTCACGCTGACTGAAGCGGGTGAAGAGTTGCGCGTTTTCGCGCAGCAAACGTTATTGCAGTATCAGCAATTGCGCCACACCATCGACCAGCAAGGCCCGTCGCTCTCCGGCGAGCTGCATCTTTTCTGTTCCGTCACCGCGGCTTACAGCCATTTGCCGCCGATTCTTGATCGCTTTCGCGCGGAACACCCGTCGGTAGAAATCAAGCTCACCACCGGCGATGCCGCTGATGCGATGGAAAAAGTGGTCACTGGCGAAGCGGATCTGGCCATTGCCGGGAAACCGGAAACGCTGCCCGGCGCGGTCGCCTTTTCGATGCTGGAAAACCTGGCCGTGGTGCTGATAGCACCTGCGCTCCCCTGCCCGGTGCGTAACCAGGTTTCGCAGCCCGAACCAGACTGGTCCACCGTGCCGTTTATCATGGCCGATCAGGGCCCGGTGCGCCGCCGTATCGAACTATGGTTCCGCCGCCACAGAATCAGCAACCCGTCGATTTACGCTACCGTCGGCGGTCACGAAGCGATGGTGTCAATGGTCGCGCTCGGCTGCGGCGTGGCCCTAATCCCGGAAGTGGTGCTGGAAAACAGCCCGGAGCCAGTACGCAACCGCGTGATGATCCTTGAGCGCAGCGATGAGAAAACGCCGTTTGAGCTTGGCGTGTGTGTACAAAAAAAGCGGCTCTATGAGCCGCTTATTGATGCGTTCTGGAAAATCCTGCCAAACAACTAACCGGCAAGGAAAAAACGGAACGCCGGGTTATGCGTTTCATCGTGGCATTCGTAGCCCAGCTCGTTGAGCCGGGTTTCGAAATCTGGCTCATGCTCGCCTAATTCGAATGCTGCCAGAACGCGCCCATAATCGGTGCCGTGGCTGCGGTAATGGAACAATGAAATATTCCAGTGCGTACCAAGCGTATGCAGGAACTTCAGCAGCGCGCCGGGCGATTCCGGGAACTCAAAACTGTACAGGCGTTCGCGCAGCGGTTTCGACGGTCGCCCGCCGACCATGTAACGTACGTGCAGTTTCGCCATCTCATCGTCGGAAAGATCCACGACGCTATAACCGCCTTGATGCAGCAGATCGAGGATCTCTTTGCGCTCCTCCAGCCCCCGACTTAAACGCACGCCGACAAAAATGCAGGCGTCTTTCGCATCGGCAAAGCGATAGTTAAATTCGGTCACGGAGCGCCCACCCAACAACTGGCAGAACTTCAGGAAGCTACCTTTCTCTTCCGGAATGGTCACCGCCAGCAGCGCTTCCCGCTGCTCGCCCAGCTCGCAACGCTCAGAAACATAACGTAAGCCGTGGAAATTCACATTCGCGCCGGAAAGCACATGCGCCAGCCGTTCGCCGCGAATATTGTGTTTCGCGATGTACTTTTTCATCCCCGCCAGCGCCAGCGCACCGGACGGTTCCGCCACAGCACGGACATCTTCGAACAGATCTTTCATCGCCGCACAAATCGCATCGCTATCGACAGTGATGATGTCATCGAGATACGCCTGGCACAGACGGAAAGTTTCGTTACCAATGCGTTTTACCGCCACGCCTTCGGCAAACAAGCCCACGCGCGGTAACTCGACCGGATGACCCGCATCCAGCGCCGCTTTCAGGCAGGCGGAGTCTTCCGCTTCAACGGCGATCACTTTGATTTGCGGCATCAACTGTTTAATCAACACCGCCACGCCCGCCGCTAAACCGCCGCCGCCGACCGGCACAAAAACCCGATCGATATGCGCGTCCTGTTGCAGCAACTCCAGCGCCAGCGTGCCCTGTCCGGCAATCACCATCGGGTGATCAAACGGCGGTACAAAGGTGAAACCTTGTTGCTCAGCCAGCTCAATGGCTTTGGCTTTCGCTTCGTCGAAGTTGGCACCGTGCAACAGCACTTCACCACCAAAGCCGCGCACCGCATCCACTTTGATATCCGCCGTCGCCACTGGCATCACAATCAGCGATTTGATCCCCAGACGCGTCGATGACATTGCCACGCCCTGCGCGTGGTTGCCCGCAGAAGCAGTAATCACGCCGTGCGCTTTTTGCTCTGGCGTCAGCCCGGCAATCATTGCGTACGCGCCACGCAGCTTAAAGCTGTGCACCGGCTGGCGGTCTTCGCGTTTGACCAGAATTACGTTGTCGAGACGCGAAGAGAGTTTCTCCATTTTTTGCAGCGGCGTTACCTGCGCCGCTTCGTAAACCGGCGCACGCAGCACCGCTCTCAGATATTCCGCCCCTTCGGGAGCGGCTGAGAGGGGTTGGGATTCGGCCATTATTAACCCCCAAGTTTGGATTTATCGCGTACCGCGCCTTTATCCGCACTGGTCGCGAGACTGGCATAAGCGCGCAGCGCGAAGGAGACCTGACGCTCACGGTCAACCGGCGTCCAGGCCTTATCGCCTCGGGCTTCCTGCGCTTCACGGCGCGCAGCCAGTTCACGATCGCTCAGTTGCAGTTGAATGCTGCGGCTCGGAATATCAATAGCGATAATGTCGCCATCTTCAATCAGGCCGATATTGCCGCCGCTTGCCGCTTCCGGAGAAACGTGACCAATGGAAAGGCCGGAAGTCCCGCCGGAGAAACGCCCATCGGTGATCAGCGCACAAGCTTTGCCGAGGCCCATTGATTTCAGGAAGCTGGTTGGGTAGAGCATTTCCTGCATCCCCGGCCCGCCTTTCGGCCCTTCGTAGCGAATCACCACCACATCACCGGCGACAACTTTACCGCCGAGAATGGCTTCCACCGCCGCGTCCTGGCTTTCATACACTTTTGCCGGACCGGTAAAGGTCAGGTTGCTGTCATCAACGCCTGCGGTTTTAACGATACAGCCGTTTTCCGCAAAATTGCCGTACAGCACGGCCAGGCCACCATCTTTGCTGTAAGCATGCTCCAGCGAACGGATACAGCCTTCAGCGCGATCGTCATCCAGCGTGTCCCAGCGGCAGTTCTGCGAGAACGCCTGCGTGGTGCGAATACCGGCTGGCCCCGCGCGGAACATGGTTTTCACCGCGTCGTCTTTGGTCAGCATCACGTCGTACTGCTCAAGGGTTTGCGGCAGCGTCAGACCGAGCACGTTTTTCACGTCACGGTTTAACAAGTTAGCGCGATCCAGCTCACCCAGGATGCCCAGCACGCCACCGGCGCGGTGCACATCTTCCATATGGTATTTCTGCGTACTCGGCGCGACTTTACACAGCTGCGGAACTTTGCGGGACAGTTTATCGATATCACTCATGGTGAAATCAATTTCTGCTTCCTGCGCGGCGGCCAGCAGATGCAGAACAGTATTAGTAGAGCCGCCCATGGCGATATCCAGCGTCATGGCGTTTTCAAACGCCGCTTTACTGGCGATGGAACGCGGCAGTGCGCTGGTGTCATCCTGCTCGTAATAGCGTTTGGTCAGCTCAACAATGCGTTTGCCCGCGTTGATGAACAGTTCTTTGCGGTCAGCGTGGGTCGCCAGCAGCGAGCCGTTACCCGGCTGTGACAGCCCCAGCGCTTCGGTCAGACAGTTCATTGAGTTGGCGGTAAACATGCCGGAGCAGGATCCGCAAGTGGGGCAGGCGGAACGTTCTACCTGCTCGCTCTGATCGTCAGAAACTTTCGGATCCGCACCCTGAATCATGGCATCCACCAGATCGAGTTTAATTATCTGGTTGGAGAGTTTTGTTTTCCCGGCTTCCATCGGGCCGCCGGAGACGAAAATCACCGGAATATTCAACCGCAGAGAAGCCATCAGCATCCCGGGGGTGATTTTGTCGCAGTTGGAAATACACACCATTGCGTCAGCGCAGTGAGCATTGACCATATATTCAACGGAATCGGCAATCAGCTCGCGGGAAGGCAGTGAATAAAGCATGCCGCCGTGGCCCATGGCGATACCGTCATCAACGGCAATCGTGTTGAACTCTTTCGCCACGCCGCCTGCGGCTTCGATTTGCTCCGCAACCAGCTTACCGAGATCGCGCAGGTGAACGTGGCCCGGCACGAACTGGGTAAACGAGTTCACGACGGCGATAATCGGCTTGCCGAAATCGGCGTCGGTCATCCCGGTTGCGCGCCACAGCGCGCGGGCCCCCGCCATATTGCGCCCGTGGGTGGTGGTGGCGGAACGGTACTTAGGCATGCTCTTTTACTCCCGTCTATCTTGTCGATGGGGTGGTGCGTGCCATCCCATATTTATTTGCTATACCCTGAATGATTCGGGTTGTAGGAAGGCGGCAAGCGAGCGAATCCCCGGGAGCTTACATAAGTAAGTGACTGGGGTGAACGAGTGCGGCCAACACACCTACAACCTGAAGTATGACGGGTATTTATGGATTAACTTGATCCAACCAGCCCCACTTATCTTCCGTTTCACCGGTGAAGAGGCCAAAGAATGCTTGCTGAATACGTTTAGTGACCGGACCGCAACGACCTTCGCCAACCTGAATACCATCAACGCTGCGCACCGGCGTGATTTCCGCTGCCGTACCGGACATAAACACTTCATCCGCCAGATACAGCGATTCGCGGGACAGCACCTGCTCACGAACTTCGATGTTCAGCTCTTTCGCCAGCTTGATGATCGCATCGCGAGTGATACCCGGCAGGGCGGAAGAGGTAAACGGCGGCGTGAACAGGATGCCATCTTTTACTTCAAACAGGTTTTCGCCCGCACCTTCAGAGATGTAGCCGTTAACGTCCAGCGCAATGCCTTCCTGGTAACCGTGGCGGCGCGCTTCGCTGCCAACCAGCAGGGAAGAGAGGTAGTTTCCGCCCGCTTTCGCGGCTGTCGGGATGGTGTTCGGCGCAACACGGTTCCAGGAAGACACCATCGCGTCGATCCCCTGATCCAGTGCTTCCGCACCGAGGTAAGCCCCCCACGGGAAGGCAGCGATAATCACATCAGTGGTGTAGCCCGCCGGCGGGTTAACGCCCATGCCAACATCGCCCACAAATACCAGTGGACGAATATAGGCGCTGGTCAGATTGTTTTTGCGGATCACTGCGCGGCAGGCTTCCATCAGCTCATCGACGCTCTGAGATACCGGGAAACGATAGATTTTGGCGGAATCGCGCAGACGCTGCATATGTTCACGATGGCGGAACACTACCGGACCTTTGTGCGAGTCATAGCAACGGATGCCTTCAAATACGGAAGTACCGTAATGCAGCGCGTGGGACATCACGTGGACTTTTGCATCTTCCCAACGAACCATCTCGCCATTAGACCAAATGTAGTCTGCTTTTTTCGTCGTCATTATTCTTCCTTTTGCGCTTACGCGCGGATTTGTTGTGATTGTGATGATGTGGCACGCTGGCGGATATCAACCCGGGCAACGTCAACAAGTTTGCTTAACTGGCTAAACAGTAATTCGACAGGCCGCGGGCTGGCAACGGTCAATTCGATATTTATGTTCCGCGCATCACTGGCGGTTTCCATATTCATGGCACACACCTGAAAGCCACGGTGACGCACCACACGCAGCACGCGTTCTAATGTTTCCGGATTGAAGCGGGCCTCAACGGCGACCTGATGTTGCATCATGATAATTTCTCCAGCATTTGTGAGTTACTGGCGCCGGGCGGCACCAACGGCCAGACATTCTCAAGTTCATCGATTGAGACATGAAGCAGGTATGGCCCTGGGCTCGTGAGCATCGTGTCGAGTGCCGCTTCAACCTGGTCTTTTCGGGTGATGTGCTGGCCGGGAATGCCGAAAGCGCTGGCCAGCGTGAGGAAATCGGGGTTATCAGTCAGGGTGGTTTCACTATAACGCTCGTTGAAGAATAACTGCTGCCACTGACGAACCATCCCTAAACGCTGGTTGTCCAGTAAGACAATCTTCAGCGGTAATTGCTTACGTTTAACGGTGCCGAGCTCCTGAACATTCATCATGAAGGAGCCGTCACCGGAGATACAGATTACCGTATCGTCCGGGCGGGCAACCTGCGCGCCAACAGCGGCCGGCAAACCGAAGCCCATCGTACCTAATCCACTGGACGTGATGAAATCTTCCGGGCGGCTGAAACACAAATGTTGCGCCGCCCACATCTGATGCTGGCCAACGTCGGTAGTGACCACGCTGTTTTCCGGTTTGCGATCGGAGAGCTGTTTTAACAACAGCGGCGCGTAAATAGCGTCGCCTGGATGATCGTAACGCCAGGCATGTTCGCGACGCAGATCCGCGCTGTATTGACGCCACGCATCAATTGCCAGCGGCTGTTGCAGCGCAGGCAGCAACGCGTTTAAATCGCCCTGCAACGCAACGTGCGCCTGGCGCAGTTTGCTCATTTCCGCCGGGTCGATATCCATATGGATCACTTTGGCGTTCGGCGCGAAGGTATTCAGCTTGCCGGTCACGCGATCGTCAAAGCGGGCGCCAACGGCAATCAGCAAGTCACACTCCTGCACGGCAAAATTCGCGGCTTTCGTACCGTGCATCCCCAGCATGCCGAGATAGTAAGCATAATCAGTTTCCACCGCGCCCAGCCCTTTCAGCGTGCAAGTGACCGGCATTTGCGTCACGCTCAGAAACTCACGCAGCGCCGGAACCGCCTGCGCCATGCCCACACCGCCGCCAACATACAGCATCGGTTTTGTTGCCTGCGAGAGCATCTGCACGGCCTGCTCCACTTCCGCCTGCGGGAAATAATGTTCATCGTCGACGGTCGCGAACCAGGGATCCAGATCGCCTACAGCCAACTGGATGTCTTTTGGAATATCCACCAAAACCGGGCCCGGGCGGCCGGAATTGGCCACGTAGAAAGCCTCAGCCATGACACGCGGTAACTCTTCCAGAGATTCAACCAGAAAGCTGTGCTTCGTGCAGGCGAGGGATAAACCCAGTACGTCCACTTCCTGAAACGCGTCGGTACCGATAAGCGGAGCAGCAACCTGGCCGGTGATGGCAACAACCGGAACGGAATCTAATAACGCATCAGCAAGGCCGGTGATCAGGTTCGTCGCACCTGGGCCGGAAGTGGCGATGCAAACGCCGGTTTTACCGGTGGCGCGAGCATAACCGATAGCGGCCATCGCCGCGCCCTGCTCGTGCCGGCAAAGTAGGTGTTCCACGCCGCCGTTATACAATGCATCGTAAACCGGCATAATTGCGCCGCCCGGATAGCCGAAGACGATATCGACTTTCTGCGCTCGCAACGCATGTACCACCCACTGTGCTCCATTCATAGTCAGTTCCCCGCCGGATATCGGGAGAAACAGAATTTTGTGCTACTACTCATCCTCTGCTCCTCGTTTATGTTTTTAGGTCATAAAAAAACCCCCGGACCTTTCGGTGCGGGGGTCTTAGTTCGTTAAGGCTTGTTTTTTAAGCCTTTCCTCGTCCAAGTGCAGCCCCGCACGGTGGGATAATAATCACCACCACGCTAATCACGACCAGGCTAATCACTCGTAGAAGGGCTTTCATTTGTGTTCGTTCTTGCTTCATGTTCGAAGGAATGCCTAAAGAGGTAACACAGATTTAAGACAAGAAACAAGAAAAATTTATGACGCAGTTTGCGACCGCACCGACAAATTGACGAAAAATGGTTGTTTTATATAGAGAAAAGTCTTGGTGAAAATTTCTCACCTCTTGCACTAGCAATACAACGCTGCGATCAACATTCCAATACAATGAAAAAAGTGACTAATTGCAGTGAAACGCAGGAAACGCGCATGCAAAAGCAGCGTTTCGATAATGAAAAGCGATAATCAAAACAGATAATGTCTGTGAAAAGGAGAGCCTATGGCATTGTCTGTAATTTATACGCGAGCGGCGTTAGGCGTGACGGCCCCCCTGGTCACCGTTGAAGTGCATATCAGTAACGGGCTGCCGGGGCTGACTATTGTTGGGCTTCCGGAAACCACGGTTAAGGAAGCACGCGATCGTGTTCGTAGCGCCATTATTAACAGCGGATATGAATTCCCGGCGAAACGGATCACCATCAACCTGGCACCCGCGGACCTGCCCAAAGAAGGTGGACGATACGATTTACCCATCGCTATCGCGCTTCTGTCCGCTTCTGAGCAGCTAACGGCATCAGAGCTGAGTCGTTATGAATTTGTTGGCGAACTTGCCCTTACAGGCGCATTACGTGGGGTTCCTGGCGCCATCTCTTCTGTCATTGAAGCGGTAAAAGCCAACAGACGCATCGTTATTGCCAGAGAAAACGAAGCTGAAGCCAGCCTCACAGAAACACAGGAGTGTCTGGTCGCCGACCATTTACAGGAAGTGTGTGCGTTTCTGGAAGGAAAACAGGGGTTACCTTCACCTGCCCCCTTTTGTAGCAGCCAGGAGGCCGCCAGTGAGGATTTAAGCGATGTTATTGGACAAGAACAAGGGAAGCGCGCACTGGAAATCACTGCGGCAGGTGGACACAACCTGTTGCTAATCGGACCTCCGGGCACGGGCAAGACTATGCTGGCCAGTCGGTTGGCGGGATTGTTGCCGCCATTGAGCAACCAGGAAGCGCTGGAAAGCGCGGCCATTATGAGCGTGGTAAATTCAGCGGCACTCTCTCGCCACTGGCGAAGACGCCCTTTCAGAGCACCGCATCACAGCGCTTCACTGGCGGCACTTGTCGGCGGTGGCGCAATACCAGGCCCGGGCGAGATTTCGCTGGCGCATAATGGCGTTCTGTTTCTGGATGAATTACCGGAATTTGAACGCCGCGTGCTGGATGCACTCCGCGAACCTATTGAATCCGGACAAATCCATCTCTCGAGGGCAAGGGCGAAAGTTACCTATCCCGCTCGTTTCCAGTTAATCGCCGCCATGAACCCGAGCCCGACCGGCCATTACCGGGGAAACCATAACCGCTCGACACCGGAGCAAACGCTGCGCTATTTGGGAAAGCTATCAGGCCCTTTTCTCGATCGCTTCGATCTCTCGCTTGAGGTCCCCTTGCTTGCTCCGGGGTCAATGAGCCAGCCACAGCAAAAAGGCGAAAGCAGTGAAACGGTACGCTTACGGGTTATTCAGGCCCGGGCACGGCAATATCAGCGGCAGAATAAACTCAACGCGCATCTGGATAGCAGCGAAACAAAACAGCTTTGTAAACTTAACAGAGAAGACGGGAATTGGCTGGAAGAGACGTTAACACGTCTGGGATTATCTGTACGCGCCTGGCAACGCCTGCTGAGAGTTGCACGAACGATAGCCGATCTTGAAGAAGAGCCAGCGATCCAGCGCGCGCATCTGCAGGAAGCGTTAAGTTATCGCGCAATCGACAGGCTACTGATTCATTTGCAAAAGATGCTGATGTAAAAAAGGGGCCGTAGCCCCTTTTCTCTTAATCTTCGGAATCCGTATAGTCTTCCGCACCTTCCATCTGTGGTTTCCCACCTGAAAGAGTGTGAAAGCGCTTCGGACGCTTAATGCGCGCCATATACTTGATCCAGACGCGTTCTGCTTCGGTGTCTGGCTCACGCTCTCCACGGCACACTGCAACGAATTGCGTTTCTTCTGCAGTCACTGGTTCACGCTTACCGAGTTCCAGTTCGTTAAAAGCATAACCATGGCGCTCAAGCAGTTGCGCCTCTTTGATGGTGAAGTCACCGTGGCGAGAGAACCCGCGCGGATAATTCTTATTGTCGAAAAAACGATTTGTCGTCGTAAAGCTTTCCGCCATCCTGCACGCTCCTAATTCTTTGGCCGAGCTATTTATGGCGCGGAGTATTAGTTACGCTTGACAGAGTGTAAAACAAAACATTTAAATCATTACGACAAATATTTTTGTGGAGAAAACTGTGGATACGGAATTACTAAAAACTTTCCTCGAAGTTAGCAGGACTCGTCACTTCGGCCGTGCAGCCGAAGCACTCTATCTGACCCAGTCCGCGGTGAGTTTTCGTATTCGCCAGTTAGAGAACCAGCTTGGGGTTAATCTCTTTACACGCCATCGCAACAATATCCGCCTGACGGCAGCTGGCGAGAAGCTGCTGCCGTATGCGGAAACATTGATGAGTACCTGGCAAGCAGCAAGAAAGGAAGTGGCGCACACATCGCGGCACCACCAATTTTCTATTGGGGCCAGCGCATCCCTATGGGAATGCATGCTTAGCGATTGGTTAACCAGGCTGTATAACCTGCAAGGAAACCTTCAGTTCGAAGCACGAATTGCACAACGGCAATCATTGGTTAAACAGTTACACGAGCGGCAACTGGATCTGTTGATCACGACTGAAACGCCAAAGATGGATGAGTTTAGCAGCCAGTTGCTCGGCCATTTCACACTTGCGCTTTATTGCGCAGCCCCGGAAAAGAGCAAGTCAGAATTGAACTACCTGCGCCTCGAATGGGGACCGGATTTTCAACAGCATGAGTCAGAGTTAATCGCCAGTGATGACGTGCCAACATTGACGACCAGTTCAGCAGAAGTGGCCCATCAGCAATTACCGCAGCTTAATGGCTGCACCTGGCTACCTGTTTCATGGGCAGAACAAAAGGATAAGTTATATCCAGTTACTGATACAACGATGCTTTCTCGTCCACTTTATGCAATTTGGCTGCAAAACAGCGATAAACAGAATCAGATCCGCGAGCTTTTGAAAATCAAAGTGATTGATTGAATATTTGTGGCAAGGATGCCTGCGAGAGATTTTCTGTAGAGTGGATGCTGAAAAAGAAGCAAAAAAAAAATCCTTAGCAGATGCTAAGGATTATTTCTGGCAGGGGCGGAGGGACTCGAACCCCCAACACCCGGTTTTGGAGACCGGTGCTCTACCAATTGAACTACGCCCCTAATTAGGGTGGCGGAACGGACGGGACTCGAACCCGCGACCCCCTGCGTGACAGGCAGGTATTCTAACCGACTGAACTACCGCTCCACCGAATTTCTTCACAACCACCGGTTTGTTGCCCCGGTTTCACTGCTAATTTGATGCCTGGCAGTTCCCTACTCTCGCATGGGGAGACCCCACACTACCATCGGCGCTACGGCGTTTCACTTCTGAGTTCGGCATGGGGTCAGGTGGGACCACCGCGCTACTGCCGCCAGGCAAATTCTGTCTGTCAGACCGTTCTCACGCCCTGACCTAATCTGTATCA
>NZ_JBCIVK010000011.1:0-83072 GCF_039409795.1 Kosakonia sp. PSU_27
AAGCAAAAGGCCCAGTCGAATGACTGGGCCTTTTGCTTTTCTATTTACAACCTTGCACATGAAGGTCGCACTGAAACCAATTCCACCAGATCAGTAGCACTTTGAGCATGAATAGACTTAAGCGCCGCAGATCTAAAGAGGTAGCGAGCAAGCCGTTTCCCTTCAACAGCCAGACATCAGACACCCTCACTCAGAAGTGCAACGCGTAGCGCCAATAATAGTGTGGTCTCCCCTGCGAGAGTCAGGGTCAGGAACGTCGGGCAAACAAGCAAGTACATACCAGGCAAAGCACCACCTATATGTAAGGCGGTATTGATTAGCGAGCCCCGGAATTCGTAAGAAGTGCGCTCGACCAACTCAGTGAGATAGGTAGCCAAAAAATAAAGCCGGTCCCCAACTTTTTGGTAAGCATACTTGCACGACGCGCTTTTGCGTCGGCAATAAAAAAGGCCACCCGCATGAGTGGCCTGTAACAATCGGGAGAGATCAATGAATAACCTGCGACAAAAACGCGCGGGTACGTTCTGATTTTGGGTTCGCAAAGAACTCTTCCGGCGGTGCCTGTTCAACGATTTCACCCCGATCCATAAAGATCACGCGATCGGCAACGGTGCGCGCAAAACCCATTTCGTGGGTGACACACAACATCGTCATGCCGGACTGCGCCAGCCCAATCATGGTATCCAGCACCTCTTTTACCATCTCCGGATCCAGCGCTGAAGTTGGCTCATCGAACAGCATGATTTTAGGCTTCATACATAATGAACGGGCGATCGCCACACGTTGCTGCTGTCCACCGGAAATCTGCCCCGGAAACTTATGCGCATGCTCGGCAATGCGCACACGTTCAAGATAATGCATTGCCAGCGCTTCAGCCTCCTTCTTGGGCATCTTACGTACCCAAATCGGTGCCAGCGTACAGTTTTGCAAGACGGTCAGATGCGGGAATAAATTAAAGTGCTGGAACACCATTCCCACTTCCTGGCGGATCTTTTCGATATTGCGGATATCTTCATTTAACTCAATGCCATCAACGACAATACGCCCTTGTTGATGCTCTTCCAGATGGTTAATACAGCGGATCGTTGTCGACTTTCCAGAACCGGACGGGCCGCAAAGCACAATGCGCTCGCCCTGTTTAACATTGAGATTAATGTCTTTCAGTACATGGAACTGCCCGTACCACTTATTCACTTTTTCGAGCGTAATCATCGCGTCGCCAGATTGCATAGTTGTATTACTCATGGGGATCCTCAGTGCGGTGTACGCCCGGTGTTAAAGCGCTTCTCCAGATGTTGGCTGTAGCGCGACATGCTAAAACAGAAAACCCAATAAACTAAGGCAGCAAAAACATAGCCTTCGGTGGACATCCCAAGCCATGCAGGATCGACCGTGGCTTGCTGTACGCTGCTGAACAGATCAAACAAGCCGATGATGATCACCAGACTCGTATCTTTGAACAGAGCAATGATGGTGTTCACAAGCCCCGGGATCACCAGCTTCAGCGCCTGCGGTAAGATCACCAGCCCTTGCGTTTTCCAGTATCCCAGTGCCAGAGATTCCGCCGCTTCATATTGCCCCTTCGGCAGCGCCTGCAAGCCGCCACGCACCACCTCTGCCACATAAGCGGACTGAAACAAGATCACACCGACCAGCGCACGGATCAGTTTATCGATACTGGTGCCTTCCGACATAAACAGCGGCAGCATCACCGAGGACATAAACAGTACGGTAATTAAGGGAACGCCGCGCCAGAACTCAATGAAAATGACCGATAACACGCGAACCACCGGCATTTTCGAACGGCGACCCAACGCCAGCAAAATCCCCAGTGGCAGTGCGCCAGCAATACCAACAGAGGCGATGATCAATGTCAGAGTCAGACCGCCCCACTGGCGGGTTTCAACCCGTTCCAGCCCCAGAAATCCACCAAACAACAACCACCACACGACAAGCGGATAAATTACCGCCCAGCAAGCGATATAACGCCCGCGACGCGGCAGCGCCTTCCAGAACATCGGTGCGATAGAGAGCAGTCCAACGAGCAGCGCCACATTAATACGCCAGCGTTGATCATGCGGGTAGAGGCCATACATAAACTGGCCAAAACGCTCGTGGATAAACACCCAGCACGCGCCTGCTTTCGTACAATCGGCACGTGTCGAACCAAACCAGTTCGCCTGAAACAGCACCCAGTCCAGCAAAGGGGGAATCAACTCCCACATTAACCACAGACACAGCAGCGTCAGCAGCGAGTTTGACCAACTGGAGAACAGATTTTTTCGTACCCACACTATCGCGCCATTGCTTCCTGCAGGTGTCTGGCGCGTCGAGGGAGACAGAATTGCTTTTGTCATCAAGGTTCCTTAGCGCTCAATCAGGGCAATGCGGCGGTTATAGATGTTCATCAGTAACGAAATCGACAGGCTGATGAGCAAGTAAACCGACATGGTAATAGCGATAGTTTCAATCGCCTGGCCGGTCTGATTCAGCACCGTTCCGGCAAACAGCGACACCATATCCGGATAACCAATTGCCGCTGCCAGCGAGGAGTTTTTGGCGATATTCAGATACTGGCTGGTCAGCGGAGGGATAATCACGCGCAGCGCCTGCGGAATAATCACCTGCCGCAGCGTTACCGGATTAGGCAAGCCGAGAGAACGTGCCGCTTCGTGCTGCCCATAGGGCACTGACTGAATACCTGAACGAATAATCTCAGCGATAAACGCGGAAGTGTAGACCGACAGCGCAATGGTAAGCGCGGCGAGTTCCGGGATCAGCACCATACCGCCCTGGAAGTTGAAGCCGCGCAGATGCGGAACGTCCCAGTGCAGCGCTGCGCCAAACACCCAGTGCGCTACCAGCGGCAACAGAATAATCAACCCCAGCGCGGCAGGCCATGTACGGCGTAGCTGCCCGGTTTTGATTTGATGCATTTTATTAAAGCGAAACAGACCGATGGAGATAGCCACCGCCAGGATTATCGCGCCCACGAACGCCAGCATGCCCTCGCCCATTTGTGGGGAGGGTATATACAAGCCCCGGTTGCTCAGAAACACCAGCTCCATTGCGTTGACCGCCTGGCGCGGGCCGGGTAGGTTACGCAGCACCGCGAAGTACCAGAAAAAGATCTGCAACAGCGGCGGGATATTACGGAACGTTTCGATATAGATGGTCGATAGCTTCCGCAGTAGCCAGTTTTCAGACAGACGAGCGAGGCCGAGGAAAAAGCCGAGGAACGAAGCGAACACAATGCACAGCGCGGAAACCAGCAGCGTGTTAAGTAAGCCTACAAGAAATACACGCCCGTAGGTGTCACCTTGTTCATAATCAATAAGATGTTGAACAATACCAAATCCGGCTGCGCGATCCAGAAAGGCAAAGCCGGAGGTAATGCCGCGGTTATTCAGATTAGTAACGGTGTTGTGTATCAAATAAATGGCGACAACGACCACGGCGATAATCGCAAGGATTTGAAACAGCCAGGCGCGAACCGCAGGGTTAGAAAGGGAGATAGCGCCTTTCACGGTTGGGCGGCGATGGGACATAGGAAAACCTCAGTAACCATGACTCTGGGCTGGGCGCCACGCAAGCGTAGCGCCCGTTACAGCACTTACGTATTAGCGCACTGGCGGAGCGTATTGAATACCGCCGTTGTTCCAGAGGTTGTTCTGGCCGCGTTTGATTTTCAGCGGGCTTTCAGAACCGACGTTACGTTCAAAGATTTCTGAATAGTTACCGACTTTCTTAATGATGTTGTAAGCCCACTTGTTATCCAGCTTCAGGTCTTTACCGAAGTCACCTTCTTTACCTAACAGGTGTGCCATATCCGGCGTTGCTGGGTTAGCGGCTTTCTCATCGACGTTTTTCGAGTTAACACCCATCTCTTCTGCGTTCAGCATGGCGAACAGCGTCCAGCGAACAATCGAGAACCAGTCATCATCACCACGGCGAACCACCGGCCCCAGCGGCTCTTTCGAGATCACTTCCGGCAATACGATCCACTCTGCCGGGTTGCTCAGTTTGATACGCAATGCATATAGCTGAGACTGGTCGGAAGCGAGTGTATCGCAACGGCCTGATTCCAGCGCTTTCGCGGATTCATCGGAACGGTCGAAGGTCACCGGCGTATATTTCATTTTGTTGGATTTAAAGTAATCCGCCACGTTCAGCTCAGTATCGGTGCCCGCCTGAATACAAACGGTTGCGCCGTCCAGCTCTTTAGCGCTTTTCAGGCCTGCTTTGTTGTGGGTCAGGAAGCCGATACCGTCGTAATAGGTTACGCCAGTGAATGACAGGCCCATACCGCCATCGCGGGAAGAGGTCCAGGTAGTATTACGGGAGAGCATATCCACTTCGCCAGATTGCAGAGCGGTAAAACGCTCTTTGGCCGTCAGCGGGGTATATTTTACTTTCGTGTCGTCACCGAATACGGCGGCGGCAACGCCGCGGCAAACGTCCACGTCGATACCGGTGAATTTACCGCTCGCATCCGCGTAGGAAAAGCCAGGCAGACCGTCGCTGATACCGCATTGTACGAAACCTTTCTTTTTAACGGCATCCAGCGTTGCGCCTGCATGTGCCTGATTTGCGACAGCAAACAGTACACCGGCAGCGGCCAGGCTGGCGATCATCATCTTTTTCATAATGCATCCTGTGTGGCGAAAAATTTATCGTTATATAAGGCGTTCGGGAAACGCCTGAACCTGTCTGTGGCGATGGCCATACTCTTTAAAGCAAAGGTAGTGCCAGTTTTGCGCGTGCCGTTATTTGGCTAGCACAGGCGCAATATTGAGAGTGTAGACAGGAAAAAATAAAACCATTGCCCCGTTGTGGTGCAAAAATACAACCTACGCCACAAAACAGAGCAAAAAGAGAACGCCGTTAAGAGGGAATTAACAGACAAGTTTCCTGCGTGAATATAAGCAATATCTTGATTGGCATCGCTTTGTGAAATGGGTCACGCAAAAATAGAGAAAAAGAGGAAAAAGTGAAAAACAGTAGGGGCAGATAAAAGGAAATCTGTACTTATTTTTTTATTACTGCTTGCTTATGGGGCTGAAAATTTACTTATGCAAAATTAACTGCACCTTAATAAAGCAAAAGCGCGGCGAACCGCGCTTTTTATAACTTTTGGCTTTTTAAACTATTTCGTCAGCGCTACGATACCGAGCGTCAGACCGGCAATCGCCGCTGCGCCGCTGGCAATTGCGCCGGCAGTTTCCCAGTTATCCTGAGTTGTGCCTTTCATACAGGTATTGGTATGTACCAGACGACCTTGATCATCGTACACCGGAACACAAGGAGAATCGTGGGCACAGCCTGCCAGGAAGGTCGCCAGTAATGCCACGGAAATGAATTTTTTCATAATATTACCTCGAAATAATCACGATCCCCGATATCAATAATTACGATATCTGTCCAGAATCGATAAGGCATATTTTACCATTCGCCTGCGCAAATTCCCGGGTGCAATAATCTCAAATTATGTTCTTTGTAAAAATCATGAAGACAAAACTACGTCGCAGGTTAAATAGTGCAGAAAAGATGAAGAGTGAAATAAAAAATTCTATTGCAATGCGTAAGCGCTTGATTAAATAGAGATGGTGCATGGCATTATTTTTATAAGAATAATCTAGTTTACGGCTTTGGTAAAACAAAAGCGCCTGCAGGCGCTTTATTTAAATCAATCCATCTTCAGGAGAGGGGCTCGGGCGGGGGAAGTTTATTTCCGTAAGAAGTAATAGACTCCGCGCTCACCGGTTTACCTAATAAATACCCCTGCAGCGTATTACAGCCCAGCTCAGTGAGAAATTTTTGTTGTTCTTCTGTTTCCACACCTTCCGCTACAACTTTTAAATTCAGCGTCCTGGCTAACGCTACGATGGCGGAGACGATGGTGGCATCTTCGCCTTCCCGGCTTAACTCACGAACAAACGCACGGTCGATTTTTAATTCGCAGGCCGGAAGACGTTTCAGATACAGCAGACTGGAGTAGCCTGTACCAAAATCATCGATTGAGGATTGAACGCCCGCATCTGTCAGCTCCGTCAACACGCGCACACTCTCATCCGGATTGCTCATTGCCGTGGTTTCGGTCACTTCCAGGATTAATTTTTGCGGCGGCACATCATGCTTTTTCAGCGCCTCCATAATCGTTGCCACCAGAGAACTCTGTTCAAATTGCAGGGTGGAAAGGTTCACCGCCACAGACCAGTCAAGGTGCCCCATTTTACGCCATTCGCCAAGCTGACGGCAGGCTTCGTCCACTACCCAGTTACCAAGCGGCACAATCAGACCGGTTTTCTCCGCCAGCGGCAAAAAAACATCCGGAGTGAGCACGCCCTGGTAAGGGTGATGCCAGCGCAACAGCGCCTCAAAGCCGATAACTGGCCCCGCGGGGGCTTTAAATTTGGGCTGATAAACCAGCCGGAACTCCTGGCGCTCCAGTGCCATCCACAAATCATTGAGTAACTGCAGCTGTGTTTGCGCCAGCGTGTTCATCGAGGGCTGAAAGAAGTGGTAACCGTTACGGCCCATATGCTTGGTGTGATACATCGCCGCATCAGCGTTGAACATCAATTCCCGTTCGTTCTTGCCGTCATGCGGATAAAGTGCAATACCGACGCTCAGCGTCACCATCACGTCATAGGGATCGATAGTGAAGGGCTTATCGATCACGCGTACCAACGAACTGGCAAGCGTTGCTGCTTCATCTGGTGCGCTGACTTCTGCCAGCAGAACAAACTCGTCACCACCAATGCGCGCCAGCGTATATTGCCCTTTTAATTTTTGTGTCAGGCGATCGGTCACCGCGACCAGCAATTTATCGCCGACATCGTGGCCCCAGGCGTCGTTGACGGTTTTGAAACCGTCGAGATCCATAAACATCAGCGCGAAGAAAGAGCCTTCGCGTTTGGCTTTGTTGATGGCCTGTTCAAGGCGATCTTCCAGCAACACGCGGTTAGGCAGACGCGTTAAGGTATCGTGCAACGCCAGCCGCGCCAGTTCGCGGTTTGCGGCCGCCAGTGAAGTTGCCAGTAGCGAGGTTTTCGCCTGCAGACGCGCATCAAACATCGACACCAGTAACGTAATGCCCAGCACCGAGAAGGCCATCATGCCGACCAGTACGGCTAACCAGTTATTGTTAAAACCGTTATGCCCCATGGCATGTTGGTGAGGGATTTGAGCCGCCATCATGCCGGTGTAATGCATACCAGCAATGGCGACGCCCATTAAAATTGCCGCACCAAAACGCATCAGCGCAACCTGGGCCGCTTCATGACGTAGATGAAATGTGAGCCACAGGGCGGCGAAAGAGGCGACCAGCGCGATCGCTAACGATAAGGCGACCCAGTTCAGATTCCAGATAATGGCCGGGGAGACCTGAAGCGCCGCCATGCCGGTATAGTGCATCGCTGCAATACCCAGGCCCATGACAATTGCGCCCGGGATCAGGCGACGCAGATGCAGATGCGGGGCGCTCACCAGCCACAGCGCGAACAACGAAGAGCCGATCGCGATAACCATGGAGAGGGCCGTGAGAAACGGTTCGTAGCGCATGTTCATCGACATGTTCATCGCCAGCATGCCGATAAAATGCATCGCCCAGATGCCTATCCCCATCGCTACGCCGCCACCGCTGAGCCAGACCCATGACGATCCCTTGCTGCTGGTGGAAACTCGGCCGGCCATATTCAGGGCGGTATAAGAGGCTAAAATGGCTACGATAAAAGAAACAACAACAAGGATATAGTCGTATTGGCTATCCAGCATGGTGTCATCAACTCATTCACTAAGGGCGTTACGCATTACTACGATCGGACTGGCGAAAAGGGCTGAGACATTAGCATCGTATGGAGATGGCTCAAAATGATTTAAATCCCTGCGTTAATCAGGGTGATGGCTGCGTTTTCGCGAATTTTCGCTACAAGCAATCACTTACAGATTATTGCAGTTAACCAGTTTGAGCGGATTTACGGAGTTCATATTGCGGCACTTATCGATCTCGGTGGTCATATACTCAACCCAGTACATGATTAAGCTATCCAGCATGAGAATCGACAGGGCGAAAGCCACCAGCCACCAATACTTGCGAATCATTCCGTATCTCCCTTTCTTGCAACCATTTGTTGAAATATACACGAATCCGTAACCCCGGAATGACAGGGAAAGCGGGGTTTTTAGCGCTATTTCAGGCAATAAAAAAGGCGCTGTCCCATGCCGGTTAGCGCCTTTTTATCAATACAACTCACTGATTAAAAATCAGTTCATGCCGTATTTTTTCAGTTTTTTACGCAGCGTACCGCGGTTGATGCCCATCATCAGCGCCGCGCGGGTCTGATTACCACGGGTGTATTGCATCACCATGTCCAACAGTGGCTGTTCTACTTCAGCCAGTACCAGCTCATACAGATCATTAACATCCTGACCATTCAGTTGAGCAAAATAGTTCTTCAGTGCCTGTTTTACCGAGTCACGGAGCGGTTTTTGGGTTACCTGATCCTGAGAGTTAACGGTAGAAACGGTCAGTACGTCAGAATTTACGCGTTGTTCGAACATAGTTCTGTCAGCTCTTTATTTCTGTTTACGCAAAATTTTCGAAGTATGCCTCCAACGCCTCCAGCTGTTCGCTGGCATTCTCAATGGCGTTGAATGTGCGCCGAAACTGGTCATTCGGAGCGTGCTCCTGGAGATACCAGGAGACGTGTTTGCGTGCGATTCGGTAACCTTTCGCCTGACCGTAAAAGTCATGCAGTTCCCGAACGTGCGCGCAAAGCAAGCGCTTAACCTCTGCCAAAGGCAGCGGGGCCAGCAGCTCCCCAGTGTCCAGATAATGCTGGATTTCCCGGAAGATCCAGGGTCTTCCCTGAGCTGCGCGGCCTATCATCAGGGCATCCGCCCCTGTATAGTCGAGCACAGCTCTGGCTTTAAGCGGGTCAGTAATGTCGCCATTCGCGATAACCGGAATGGAAACTTTCTGCTTAACTGCCCGAATACTGTCGTACTCAGCGTCTCCGTTGAACAAACAGGCGCGGGTGCGTCCATGAATGGTCAGAGCCTGAATACCACACTCTTCAGCCAGTTGGGCAATTTCTACGCAGTTACGGTGTTCTGGAGCCCAACCCGTGCGAATCTTCAGAGTGACAGGAACATCCACTGCATTAACTACCGAGGTCAGGATCGACTTCACCAGATCCGGGTATTGCAGCAGGGCGGAACCTGCAAGCTTGCGATTCACTTTTTTAGCCGGGCAACCCATATTGATATCAATAATCTGGGCGCCGCTTTCCACGTTAATACGTGCGGCTTCCGCCATTTCATCCGGGTCGCTGCCGGCAATTTGCACGGTGCGAATACCGGGTTCATCAATGTGCACCATCCGCAGTCGGGACTTGTCGCTTTCCCACACTTGTGGGTTAGAAGACATCATCTCGGATACGGTTAAACCGGCTCCCATCTCGTAGCACAACGTCCGGAATGGTCTGTCAGTAATGCCAGCCATGGGCGCTGCGATCAGGCGATTTCTGAGCTGGTGGTGTCCGATGCGCATGAGTTAAGAAATGACCATACTGTGACTGCAAGGCGGCGTATATTACGCATTTTTTGCACGAGATGAAAGGCCAAACTTTGAGCAATCCTCTGTTGTAGATCAAGGAATAGCCAGTCCACCGGGGCAATAAACGTATTAAATCATGTTTTTCATAGGGTTATGTAAAAGATAAAAATTTCACATAACGCATAAATTCGCACAAGTTATCGTTTTTTCGCGGGTGATAAGCGGCTGAACTGCTGTTTTTTCAGACAAAAATGACGATTTTTGCGAAGCTGCTCGCAATTTTTTGATCGGCATTTTGGCTGGTTTTTTCGACAGTTCAGCGCGCTGGCTCCGCGAAACGTGGCCCGCAGGCCGCGTTCAGTTTTACCTTTTCTGTCCCGTGATACGGCACCACTCTTCTTTCTCGACCACCGGATCCAGGGTAAAGAGTTCGGCATAGGCTTCGCACACGCTGTCTGCCTGGCTGGCAAGAATACCAGAGAGCCCCAGCAAGCCGCCCTCGACGGGCAATACGCTGATTAGCGGCGCCAGTTCACGCAACGGGCCAGCCAGAATATTGGCAACCACCACATCGGCTTTCATCGCGTCTGGCTGGTCTTTCGGCAGGTACAACTCGAGACGCTCGGAAACGCCGTTGCGCTCGGCGTTATCACGGCTTGCCTGGATCGCTTGCGGATCAATATCAATACCGATCGCTTTAGCCGCACCCAGTTTCAGGGCGGCGATCGCAAGGATCCCGGAACCGCAGCCAAAATCGATCACAGTTTTGCCGACAAGATCCAGGCCATCGAGCCATTGCAGACACAACGAGGTGGTTGGGTGCGTGCCGGTTCCGAATGCCAGACCCGGATCGAGCATCACATTCACCGCATTGGCATCCGGCACTTCGCGCCAGCTCGGGCAGATCCACAGGCGTTCGCCAAAGCGCATCGGGTGGAAGTTGTCCATCCATTCGCGCTCCCAGTCTTTATCTTCCAGTTGCTCAATTTTATGGGCGAAACCTTCGCCGAGCAGCGGGTGTAGAGCGAGTTGGGCAACGACGTCCGCCATCTCGGTTTCCGCATCGAACAGGCCGATAACGTCGGTATCGCCCCACAGACGGGTTTCACCCGGCAGCGGTTCAAATACGGGCGTGTCGTGCGTGTCCTGGAAGGTAATGGACACCGCGCCTGCTTCCATCAGAGCATCGCTCAGATCTTCCGCATTCGCGCCGGTGGTGTTCAGTTTCAGTTGGATCCAAGGCATGGCATAACTCTTTATTCATTAACAGAAATAGGTGGGGCCTGCGGCGCGGGTTGACCGAAACGGTTCCCGACAATGAAGGCCAGCAAACTTAACAGCAGCGAGGGCACAATCGGATGGAAGCCCAGGTACTGAATATTAAAGGTGGCGAGCACGGCATACAGCGCACCGCCAACAATCATGGCGCTGAGCGCGCCGGTGGCATTCGCGCGGTCCCAGTAAAGACCCAGCACCAGCGGCCACAGAAATACCGCCTCAAGCCCGCCAAACGCCAGCAGATTCAGCCAGATGATCATCTCTGGCGGACGCCATGCCGCCAGCATCATCAAAATGCCGAGTACCAGCGTTGTCACGGTGGAAATGCGTTTTAAGCGTGGCTCATGACGAATTTTAGTCGGCTGCGCGCTTAACCACAGGTCTTTGATGATTGTCGCGGAAGCCTGCAACAGATGCGCGTTGACATTGGACATGATCGCGGCCATCGGTGCGGCAAGGAACAACCCTGCGGCCCACGGTGGCAACACTTCGACCATCAATGTGGGAATAACCTGATCCGGCACCGACAGATTCGGTAGCACAGCACGACCCAGCGCTCCCGCCAGATGCATTCCCAGCATCAACAGCGCGATGACAATGGTGCCGATAATGATCCCACGGTGCACCGACTTGCTGTCTTTATACGAAATACAGCGCACAGCGGTATGCGGCAGACCGATAACGCCAAAACACACCAGCACCCAAAACGAGGTCATAAACGCCGGGGAAAGAATGTCGTGCGCGCCCTGCGGGCTAACCAGTTTCGGATCGATATGCTGCAAGGTAGCAACGGCGTTATGCAATCCGCCCGCCGCATGGATCACGCCGACCAGTAACACCAGCGTACCAATCAGCATCACCAGACCTTGCATGGTGTCGTTTAACACACTGGCGCGAAAACCGCCAAACGCCGTATACAACGCGATAGTAATGCCGAAGATCAGCAGGCCTGATTCGTATTTGATGCCGGCCGCTGTCTCCAGCAGACGCGCGCCGCCGATAAACTGCACGGCAATCGCACCGACAAAGGCCACCAGCAGGCTGACGCTGGCGATCCACACGACCGCGCGGCTCTGGTAGCGCGCCATCAGCATGTCGTTGAGCGTAATCGCATTGTAGCGACGTGCCAGAATTGCGAATTTTTTGCCGAGAATGCCCAGCGACAGCCAAATGGTGGGAACCTGGATCATTGCCAGCAGCACCCAGCCAAGGCCGAATTTGTACGCGGCTCCCGGCCCGCCAATAAACGAACTGGCGCTAACATAGGTTGCGGTCAGCGTCATCGCCAGCACAAATCCACCCATGGAACGGCTACCGAGGAAGTACTCGCTCAGGAAAGTACCGCTGCTACGCTGGCGCATCGCATAGAAAGAGAGGCCGAAGACAACGATCAGGTAGATTATCAGCACGGCGATAATTTCAGTTTGCATCGTTATCCTCCAGAGAGATATCGCGGAAGATAAAACGCACCATCGCCCAGCAAAGTAAAACAAATACCAGCGGCGTAAGCAGGCAGGCCAGTTCAAACCAACGCGGCAGCCCGGTGAAGCCCTGCTCTGTACCCGGTATGTAAGCGCACACTAACCAGGCGGCAAGATAAAGAAGGGTCAGCCACAGCGCCCAGCGGGCTTCTTTGTGAGCCTGAACAAAACGGTTGTCCATTTTTGTCCCTTGTAAATGAAGAAAGCGGGGATTGTACCCTATGGGCAGGTTCCGGGGAGAGAAAAACAAAAAAGGCCGGAAGATCCGGCCTTTTGCGCTGATTGCAGATTATTTTTCCTGCAAACCGAGTTTTTTCTCCAGATAGTGGATGTTGGTGCCACCATGCTGGAAGTTCTCGTCGCTCATAATACGCATCTGCAGATCAACGTTGGTTTTGATCCCGTCGATAATCAGCTCCTGCAACGCATTCTTCATGCGCGCAATCGCCACATCGCGGCTCTCGCCGTAGCAGATAAGCTTGCCAATCATTGAATCGTAATACGGCGGTACGGTGTAACCGGCGTAAATATGCGATTCCCAGCGCACACCAAACCCACCAGGGGCATGGAAGCGAGTGATTTTGCCCGGGCTAGGCAGGAAGGTGTTCGGATCTTCGGCGTTAATACGGCATTCCACCGCATGGCCTTTCACCACCACTTCTTCTTGCTTAATGGACAGCGGCTGACCGGCTGCGATACGCAACTGCTCTTTGATCAGGTCAACGCCGGTAATCATTTCGGTAACCGGGTGCTCAACCTGAATACGGGTGTTCATCTCGATGAAGTAGAACTCGCCGTTTTCGAACAGAAACTCAAACGTACCCGCTCCGCGATAGCCGATATCGACACAGGCTTTCGCACAGCGCTCGCCGATATAGCGACGCAGTTCCGGGGTGATGCCCGGTGCTGGCGCTTCTTCGACCACTTTCTGGTGGCGGCGCTGCATGGAGCAGTCGCGCTCTGCCAGATAGATAGCGTTACCCTGACCATCGGCCAGCACCTGGATCTCGACGTGGCGAGGATTTTCCAGGTATTTTTCCATGTACACCATGTCGTTGTTGAAAGCGGCTTTCGCTTCCGCACGCGTCATGCTGATGGACTGCGCCAGGTCGGCGTCTTTGCGCACAACGCGCATACCGCGACCGCCGCCGCCGCCGGAGGCTTTGATGATAACCGGGTAACCGATGCGCTTAGCATGGGCGCGGTTTGCATCCATATCGTCGCCCAGCGGGCCGTCTGAACCCGGTACGGTCGGTACGCCAGCTTTCTTCATGGCGGTGATTGCCGACACTTTGTCGCCCATCAGGCGGATGGTGTCAGCTTTCGGGCCGATGAAGATAAAGCCGGAGCGCTCAACCTGCTCAGCGAAGTTGGCGTTCTCAGAGAGGAAGCCATAACCCGGGTGAATCGCCACCGCGCCGGTAATTTCGGCGGCGGAGATAATTGCCGGGATATTCAGATAGCTTTTTACTGATGGCGCAGGACCGATACATACGGTCTCATCTGCCAGCAGTACGTGTTTTAAATCGCGATCCGCAGTGGAGTGCACGGCGACAGTCTTGATGCCCAGTTCTTTACAGGCACGAAGAATACGCAGTGCAATCTCGCCGCGGTTGGCGATAACAATTTTATCCAGCATGTGCGCCTCGTTTACTCGATGACGACCAGCGGCTCGTCAAATTCAACCGGTTGGCCACTTTCAACCAGAATGGCTTTCACCACGCCTGATTTATCGGCTTCGATCTGGTTCATCATTTTCATGGCTTCAACGATGCACAGGGTATCGCCCACGTTGACTTTCTGGCCGATTTCGATAAACGCTTTCGCGTCCGGGCTCGGGGTGCGATAGAAGGTTCCGACCATCGGGGAACGTACGATGTGACCACTGATTTCCGCTGCGGCTGCAGGGGCTTCCGGCGCTGCGGCAGTTGCGACAGCGTTAGACAGGGCTGGTTGCTGTTGCATCATCGGCGCAGCATAAGCCTGCTGCATCACCGGGAAGCCAGCATTCGGCGCGCTGCGGCTGATGCGCACAGACTCTTCGCCTTCAGAAATTTCCAGTTCGGAGATGCCTGATTCTTCAACCAGCTCGATCAGTTTCTTAATCTTACGAATATCCATGAGTGGGTTCCGTACTCTTGTTTAGTGTGATTGTGACAGGCGTTTTACCGCCGTCTGTAAAGCGTATGAATAACCTTCCGCACCCAGCCCGCAAATAACACCTTCGGCGATATCTGACAGATACGAGTGGTGGCGGAATGGCTCCCGCGCATGCACGTTGGTCAGGTGGATCTCGATAAACGGGATGTCGACTGCCAACAATGCGTCGCGGATAGCAACACTGGTGTGCGTAAACGCGGCCGGATTGATCAGGATGAAGTCCATAATGTCTTTAGCCTGATGAATACGGTCGATGATTGCGTACTCCGCGTTTGACTGAAAATGCGCCAGTTCCACATCAAGCGCTGCCGCTTCGGTGCTCAAACCGTTAACAATCTCGCTGAGCGTAAGCGTGCCGTACTTATCCGGCTCGCGGGTGCCAAGCATGTTCAGGTTCGGTCCGTTCAAAACTAATATGTGGAACTTGCCAGCCATTGTGCCGCTATCTCCTGCGATTCTCGGGTAAAAAACAAAATATACCTTCGATTCGCGATTGTCACCTTTTCAGAGGCTAAAAACCCCTGTCAGGAAAACCAAAGTCGCACATTATAACCATTTCGTAGCAATTGGCAGCTAAATACTGGTCTTATCAGGGAAGATTATCAACCACCGCCCGGAATCTGGCGGTGAATGATAGTAGATCTGCGGAGAACTGCACACAATGAGCGTGTTAACGCCACCATTGGCGAAACTTCTTATAGCGCCACGCTAACAGCCCAATCGCGGCGGCAGCGTAAAGGATCGGCTGCGGTGACAAGATTTTCACCGACCAAAGGTAGTGAATCGGTGCGAGGATCGCCACCAGATAGACGAAATTGTGTAGTTGTTGCCAGCGTTTTCCCAGCTTGCGCTGCGCCCATTGCGTTGAGGTCAACGCCAATGCCAGCAAAATCAGCCAACTTACGGCACCCAGCGTTAAATAAGGGCGCGTTACCAACTCTTGTCCTAATAATGAAAGATTATTAATACCCAGTTCCAGCAAGGTGTAGCTGGTCAGGTGCAGCGTCGCCCAGGCAAAGCACCACAGTCCCAGCAAACGCCGGGTTCTGATTAATAAAGGTTGTTTCGCGTAGCGTGCGAGCGGTGCTACCAGCAAACTGGCGAGCAGGAATTTAAGCGCCATTCTGCCCGTAAAATGCTGGATGTCTTTCGCCGGATCGGCGCTGAAATAGCCCTGATTCGCCGCCCAGAAAAGCCAAAGTAAAGGCAGCAGACCCGCCAGATGCAATGCGACTTTTAACCATGTCACCTGTTTTGCCGTTAAGCGCACTCAGAAATTCTCCCGCAGATCTAACCCGTGATAAAGCGAAGCCACTTCTTCAGCGTAGCCATTAAACAGCAGCGTTGGCTGACGTTTTACATCCAGCGCGCCGCCGGATCCAATAAAACGTTCCGTTGCTTGTGACCAGCGTGGGTGATCCACATGCGGGTTTACGTTGGCGTAGAAGCCATATTCATCGGGCGCGGCAAGGTTCCAGGTGGTCGGCGGTCGTTTACTGGTGAGCTTGATACTGACTATCGATTTGATGCCTTTAAAACCATATTTCCACGGCACAGTCAGGCGGATCGGCGCGCCGTTTTGCGGCGGCAGCGCTTTACCATACACCCCGACAGTAAGCAGCGTGAGCGGATGCATCGCTTCATCTATACGTAGCGCTTCAACATACGGGTATTTAAGGCCACCGCCGATAAATCGGTCTTTTTGCCCCGGCATCTGATCCGGTGCGTAAAGTGTCTGGAACGCGACATATTTTGCGTTGCTGGTGGGTTCAACTAACGCCAGCAGTTTATGCAGCGGGAAGCCGATCCACGGCACCACCATCGACCAGGCCTCTACGCAGCGCATCCGGTAGATTCGCTCTTCCAGCGGGAAACGCGAGGTCAGCGCCGCGTGGTCGAGGGTTAACGGTTTCGCCACTTCACCATCAATGGTCAGTGTCCAGGGATCGGTTTTCATTCCCCCGGCGTTGGCGGCAGGATCGGCTTTATCGAGGCCAAATTCATAGAAGTTGTTATAGCCGGTGACTTTCTCTTCCGGTGTCAGCGGGAGAGAGGCTTTCCACTGCGCAGGTTGCATAAAATCGAGCGCTTTTCCTGATGGCGCTTTTGGCCGGTCATGGCCTTTAAACCAGTCCAACAGATCGGCCCGCGCGCCGGGTGCCAGGGTCAATGCCGAGGCGCTAATTCCCAGCATTTTCAGCACCTGGCGGCGCTGTAACATAAAAACGGATTCCGCAGTGACATCGGCTTCAGTTAGTTTTTTCTTCATCACATCCTCCGTTAGTCTCTCGTCAAGCATGGTGTAAGCGAAGCGTGAGCGCGAGCATGAGTGTGTTACCAAACATTGTAAATAGTCAGGTTAAGACATTTTTCAGGCTTATTGATTGTTGGCAAAAAATTTCTGAGGGCTATACTCGCAGATATGAAACGCGGTGCCAGTTTTCCCTGCCGCCTCCACGCTATCCCGGGACGCGGGTAGACACCAAAGTTAGCACTTACTTCAATGACGTAACCCTGAGCGGTATCGTTTCGTTCTTTATACAAGCGGAGTTAACACAAGGATGCGATTAACGACGAAATTTTCAGCTTTTGTGACGCTACTGACAGGGCTGGCGTTTTTCGTCACCCTGATTGGATGTTCACTGAGCTTCTATAACGCGATTCAAAATAAGGTTGCCAATCGTGTGGAAGCGGTGGCGGCAATTATTGATACGCGCTTGATCTCAACGCCGGTTTCGCGGTTGTTGCCGCAGCTTGATGAATTAATGGTGCCGGTAGACATTATTGAGATTCAGATTAAGCAAGGCCAGCGCACGGTGCTCAGTTATTCGCATAACGGAAGTTATCGCCCGGCAGGCAGCAACTATCAATATCGGGAGCTGCATATTCCCTCCCTGAAAAATCCCGGTTTCACCTTCACGCTGGTTTACCAGGATCCTATGGCGAACTACTTTCGTTCGTTGTTAACCACCGCGCCGCTGACGGTGGCGATCGGTTTTATGATTGTGATCCTCTTTCTCTCCGTTCGCTGGTTGCGGCGACAGCTTTCCGGGCAGGAACTGCTGGAGACACGCGCGACGCGTATCCTCAACGGCGAGCGCGGGCCGCAGGTTCGCGGCAGCATTTATGAGTGGCCATCACGCACCAGCAGCGCGCTGGATGTGCTGCTGACAGATATCCAGTTTGCCAGCGATCAACGTAGCCGCATGGATACGCTTATCCGCTCCTATGCGGCGCAGGACAAGCGAACGGGCCTCAATAACCGTCTGTTTTTTGATAACCAGCTCGCCACGCTGCTGGAAGATCAGGAAAAGGTGGGTTCGCACGGCGTGGTGATGATGATCCGTTTGCCGGACTTTGATCTGCTGCGCGATAGCGGTGGAACCACCACCGAAGAGTATCTCTTTACCCTCATTAATCTGCTTTCTACTTTTATTATGCGTTATCCCGGCGCGTTACTGGCTCGCTACCATCGCAGCGACTTCGCCGTACTGCTGCCGCATCGCACATTAAAGGAAGCGGAGAGCATCGCCGGGCAGATCCTGAAAGCAGTGGACGGGTTACCCCCAAATAAAGCGCTGACCCGCGAAGACATTATGCACATTGGTATTTGTGCCTGGCGTAGTGGGCAAGCCGGTGTGCAAGTCATGGAGCATGCCGAAGCCGCAGCGCGCAACGCGGTGTTGCAGGGCGGAAACAGTTGGTCAGTGTACGACGACACATTGCCGGAGCAAGGGCGTGGAAATGTGCGCTGGCGGACGCTGATTGAGCAGATGCTGAGCCGCGGCGGGCCGCGCGTGTATCAGAAACCGGCGATCAACCGTGATGGCCAGGTTCATCACCGCGAGCTGATGTGCCGCATTTTCGACGGCGAACAAGAAGTGATTGCCGAAGAGTATATGCCCATGGTGCAGCAGTTTGGTCTTGCTGAAGAGTATGACCGCCTGCAGGTGACGCGGCTGATTCCTTTTATGGGTTTTTGGCCGGAAGAAAACCTCGCCATGCAAATAACAGTGGAATCATTGATCCGTCCCCGTTTTCAACGCTGGCTACGCGATATATTAATGCAGTGCGAAAAATCTCAACGTAAACGGATTATTTTTGAACTTGCTGAGGCGGATGTTTGTCAACATATCAGCCGGTTACAGTCGGTGGTGCGTTTAATCAACGCATTAGGCGCCCGCGTGGTGGTAAATCAGGCGGGTCTGACGTTGGTGAGCACCAGTTGGATTAAAGCGTTGGATGTTGAGTTATTAAAGCTGCATCCGGGGCTGGTCAGGAACATTGAAAAGCGCACCGAAAACCAGCTTCTGGTGCAGAGCCTCGTGGAAGCGTGCAAAGGCACGCGAACGCGAGTTTTCGCGACCGGTGTTCGCTCTCGTGGCGAATGGCAGACGCTGGTGGAACGGGGTGTTGCGGGTGGGCAGGGCGATTTTATCGCGGCTTCCCAACCGCTCGATACCAATGTGAAAAAATATTCGCAAAGATACTCGGTTTGAACTGCTGTTTAAGTCGTTTTCACGTAGAATAATGCGCGCTGCCATGTTTGGGGGTGTGCGTGCCTGCCCGCCGGATTATCGCAGTGAACAAAGCCGGTTTGTCCTTATGAAAAACTGCAAACGCAACAGACTGGAAGATGGGCTTTTTTTACTTCCGGGCAGAATCATGTCGTTTTGCAACAAAGGAAACAAACTGCACTAATTTTCACCGTAGCAGATGATTCTTATGCCTTGTCGCTGCTACGTGTGGTTGGTAAAGTAAGCGGATTTTGTTTCCGCCCCAGCTTTCAGGATTATCCCTTAGTATGTTGAAAAAATTTCGTGGCATGTTTTCCAATGACCTGTCCATTGACCTGGGTACCGCGAATACCCTGATTTATGTAAAAGGACAAGGCATCGTACTGAATGAGCCTTCCGTGGTGGCCATTCGCCAGGATCGTGCCGGTTCACCGAAAAGTGTGGCCGCAGTCGGTCATGAAGCGAAACAGATGCTTGGTCGTACGCCGGGCAATATCGCAGCCATCCGCCCGATGAAAGACGGCGTCATCGCCGACTTCTTCGTGACCGAAAAAATGCTTCAGCACTTTATCAAACAAGTGCACAGCAACAGCTTTATGCGTCCGAGCCCGCGCGTTCTGGTTTGTGTGCCGGTTGGCGCCACTCAGGTTGAACGCCGTGCAATTCGTGAATCCGCGCAGGGCGCTGGTGCTCGTGAAGTGTTCCTGATTGAAGAACCGATGGCGGCTGCAATTGGCGCTGGCTTACCGGTTTCTGAAGCGACCGGTTCAATGGTGGTGGATATCGGTGGTGGTACCACTGAAGTTGCCGTTATCTCCCTGAACGGCGTGGTTTACTCCTCTTCTGTTCGTATTGGTGGTGACCGCTTCGATGAGGCGATCATTAATTACGTTCGTCGTAACTACGGCTCCCTGATTGGTGAAGCAACCGCAGAACGTATCAAACACGAAATTGGCTCTGCTTACCCGGGCGATGAAGTGCGTGAAATCGAAGTGCGTGGCCGTAACCTGGCTGAAGGTGTTCCGCGTGGCTTCACGCTGAATTCCAACGAAATTCTGGAAGCGCTGCAGGAACCGCTGACCGGCATCGTGAGCGCAGTGATGGTTGCGCTGGAACAGTGTCCGCCGGAACTGGCTTCTGATATCTCTGAGCGCGGTATGGTATTGACCGGTGGTGGCGCGCTGCTGCGCAACCTTGACCGCCTGTTGATGGAAGAAACGGGTATTCCAGTTGTAGTTGCAGAAGATCCACTGACTTGCGTAGCGCGCGGCGGCGGCAAGGCGCTGGAAATGATCGACATGCACGGCGGCGACTTGTTCAGCGAAGAATAGTCCGCGTCAGATGCGAAGCGGATAGTCGCTTCGCATCTGTCTGGCCTGAGAATACGCAAAGCCTATGAAGCCAATTTTTAGCCGTGGCCCGTCACTGCAGATTCGCCTTTTCCTGGCGGTTGTGGTGGCGCTCGGAGTCATTATTGCCGACAGCCGCCTCGGTACGTTCAGTCAAATCAGAACGTACATGGATACTGCCGTCAGTCCTTTCTATTTTATTTCCAATGGTCCCCGCGAATTATTAGATAACGTTTCCCAGACGTTGGCCTCGCGCGACCAGCTTGAGCTTGAAAACCGGGCATTACGTCAGGAACTGCTGCTAAAAAACAGTGAACTGCTGATGTTAGGGCAGTACAAGCAGGAGAACGCGCGCCTGCGTGAACTGCTGGGCTCTCCGCTGCGTCAGGATGAGCAGAAAATGGTGACCCAGGTGATCTCGACGGTTAACGATCCTTACAGCGACCAGGTGGTTATCGACAAAGGCAGTGCGAACGGGGTGTACGAAGGCCAGCCGGTGATCAGCGATAAAGGCGTTGTCGGCCAGGTGGTGGCGGTAGCGAAACTGACCAGCCGCGTCTTGTTGATTTGCGATGCCACTCATGCGCTGCCGATTCAGGTGCTGCGTAACGATATCCGCGTGATTGCCGCCGGTAACGGCTGCACAGACGATCTGCAACTCGAACATTTACCGGCGAATACGGATATTCGTGTTGGCGATGTGCTGGTGACATCAGGTCTGGGCGGGCGTTTCCCGGAAGGGTATCCGGTTGCGGTGGTCTCGTCGGTTAAGCTGGATACCCAGCGTGCTTATACCGTGATTCAGGCGCGTCCAACCGCAGGCCTGCAACGTTTGCGTTATCTGTTGTTGCTGTGGGGCGCGGATCGTAACGGTACTAACCCAAGAACACCGGAAGATGTGCATCGTGTGGCGAACGAACGTCTGCTGCAGATGATGCCGCAGGTACTTCCTTCTCCTGATGCGATGGGTCCGCCTGCGCCAATGCCCGCTCCGGCGACTGGCATTACGCAGCCGCCGCCGCAAGTCTCTCCGGGAGGGCAATAGTGGCAAGTTACCGTAGCCAGGGGCGCTGGGTTATCTGGCTCTCGTTTTTAATTGCACTGTTGCTTCAAATCATGCCCTGGCCGGATGACATCATTGTCTACCGGCCAAACTGGGTATTGCTCATTTTGCTTTACTGGATCCTCGCGCTGCCGCACCGCGTAAATGTTGGCACGGGTTTCGCGATGGGTGCCATACTGGATCTGATTAGCGGATCCACCCTCGGTGTACGCGCGCTTTCGTTAAGCATTGTCGCCTATCTGGTCGCACTGAAATTCCAGTTGTTCCGTAATCTGGCGCTCTGGCAACAGGCGCTGGTGGTGATGCTGTTGTCGCTGGCGACAGAAGTTATTGTCTTCTGGGCGGAGTTTCTGGTTATTAATGTGTCGTTTAAACCAGAAATTTTCTGGAGCAGCCTGGTCAATGGCGTGCTCTGGCCGTGGCTCTTCCTGTTAATGCGTAAGATCCGCCAGCAGTTTGCGGTGCAATAAGGCGTTTATGACTGATATCTGGCTTGCTTCCGGTTCTCCTCGCCGCCAGGAGTTGCTCACCCAACTGGGCGTCACTTTCACGCGTATTGTTCCGGGTATTGAGGAACAGCGTCAGGCGCAGGAGAGCGCCCGCCAGTATGTGTTACGCCTCGCGCGTGAAAAAGCGCAGGCCGGTGTGGCGATGGCCACAAGCGATCTGCCTGTGCTGGGCGCGGACACAATCGTCATATTTAATGGTGAAGTGCTTGAAAAACCAAAAGACTCCTCGCATGCTGCCAGTATGTTGCGCCAGCTTTCCGGGCAAACACATCAGGTGATGACGGCGGTTGCGTTGGCAGATAGCCAGCATGTGCTCGATTGTCTGGTGGAAACAGAAGTGACTTTCAGAGTGTTATCGGAAAAGGATATCGCCGATTACGTCGCCAGCGGGGAACCGCTGGATAAAGCCGGTGCTTATGGCATTCAGGGGCTGGGTGGCTGTTTCGTGAGAAAAATAAACGGTAGTTATCATGCCGTTGTGGGTTTACCGCTGGTGGAAACCTGGGAATTGCTGAGCAATTTTAACGCACTGCGCGAGGGAAAAGATAATCATGACGGCTGAATTGTTGGTCAACGTTACTCCATCGGAAACACGCGTCGCTTATATTGACGGCGGCATTCTGCAGGAAATTCACATCGAGCGCGAAGCACGGCGCGGGATAGTAGGCAATATCTACAAAGGTCGGGTTAGCCGGGTTCTGCCGGGCATGCAGGCGGCTTTTGTAGATATTGGTCTGGAAAAGGCGGCGTTCCTGCACGCCTCCGACATTATGCCGCACACCGAATGCGTTGCCGGGGAAGAGCAGAAAAACTTCACCGTGCGCGACATCTCCGAACTGGTCCGCCAGGGGCAGGACTTAATGGTGCAGGTGGTAAAAGATCCGCTGGGTACTAAAGGTGCGCGCCTGACCACGGATATCACACTGCCATCCCGTTACCTGGTCTTTATGCCGGGCGCTTCGCATGTCGGCGTTTCCCAGCGTATTGAGAGTGAAGCCGAGCGTGAACGCCTTAAGCAGGTCGTTGCGGCGTATTGCGATGAGCAGGGCGGTTTTATTATCCGTACTGCGGCTGAAGGCGTGTGCGAAGAGGATCTCGCCTCCGATGCGGCGTACCTCAAGCGCGTCTGGACGAAGGTGATGGAGCGTAAAAAGCGCCAACAAAGCCGCTGCAAACTTTACGGTGAACTGGCGCTGGCGCAGCGCGTGCTGCGTGATTTCGCCGACGCTCATCTGGATCGTATCCGTGTGGATTCGCGTCTGACGTTTGAAGCGCTGCTGGAGTTCACGGCGGAATACATTCCTGAGATGACCAGCAAGCTCGAACACTACAGCGGCCGTCAGCCGATTTTCGATCTTTACGATGTGGAGAATGAAATTCAGCGCGCGCTGGAGCGCAAAGTGGAACTGAAATCGGGCGGCTATCTGATCATCGATCAAACCGAAGCGATGACCACCGTTGATATCAACACCGGTGCGTTTGTCGGCCATCGCAATCTCGACGACACCATCTTCAACACCAACATTGAAGCCACGCAGGCCATTGCCCGCCAGCTGCGCTTACGCAATCTGGGCGGCATTATCATCATCGATTTTATCGATATGAATAATGACGATCATCGCCGTCGCGTGTTGCACTCGCTGGAGCAGGCGCTGAGCAAAGATCGGGTCAAGACCAGCATTAATGGCTTCTCCCAGCTTGGTCTGGTCGAGATGACGCGCAAACGCACGCGCGAAAGCGTGGAACATGTCCTCTGCAATGAATGCCCCACCTGTCATGGACGCGGCACCGTTAAAACGGTGGAAACCGTGTGCTATGAAATCATGCGCGAGATCGTTCGCGTGCATCATGCTTATGATTCCGATCGTTTCCTGGTTTACGCTTCCCCGGCGGTGGCGGAGGCCCTGAAAGGTGAAGAGTCGCACGCGCTGGCGGAGGTGGAAATCTTCGTTGGCAAGCAGGTAAAAGTGCAAATCGAGCCGCTCTATAATCAGGAGCAGTTTGACGTAGTAATGATGTAATTCGCAGCGTGCTGCGACATGAGCGGGTCTGGGTTTGGTTGACAAGGAGAGAGGCGTGAGGCGACTGCCGGGGATATTGCTGCTTACAGGCGCGACGCTGATTGTTATCGCGGCGCTGCTGGTAAGTGGGCTGCGCCTTGTCCTGCCCCATCTGGATAGCTGGCGCGAGCCCATTCTGGCGCGTATCACCGCACAAACCGGCGTTCCTGTCTCGGCCAGCCAGATACAGGCGCGCTGGGAAAATTTCGGCCCTGAACTGGATGTGCGCGATATTAACGCGACGTTGCCCGATGGCGGCGAGCTGTCGGTCAAACGTGTGACGCTGGCGCTGGATGTCTGGCAAAGCCTGCTGCACATGCGCTGGCAGTTTCGCAATCTCACCTTTTATCAGCTGGTCGCGCATAGCAATACCCCGCTACAACGCAATGACACCGGCGAACCTATCACCACGGATCGCATCAGCGATCTGTTTTTACGCCAGTTCGATCACTTTGATCTGCGCGACAGCCGCATCAGCTTCTTAACGCTCTCCGGGCAGCGCGCTGAGCTGGCGATCCCGCAACTTACCTGGCTTAACGGCAACGATCGTCACCGTGCGGAAGGGCAAGTCAGCCTGTCGAGCCTCACCGGTCAGCACGGCATTATGCAGGTACGCATGGATCTACGTGACGACAACGGGCTGTTGAATAATGGCCGCGTGTGGTTGCAGGCGGACGACATTGATGTCAAACCCTGGCTCGCCAAATGGATGCAGGATAAGGTCGCGCTGGATACCGCGCGCTTCAGCCTTGAAGGCTGGATGACATTAAGCAAAGGTGTGGTGGAAAGCGGCGACGTATGGCTGAAAAAAGGCGGTGCCAGCTGGCAGGGCAATAATACGCAGCACCGCATGACGGTGGATAACCTTACCGCCCATGTCTCTCGTCAGCAGCAGGGCTGGCAGTTTGATGTACCAGTAACGCGTATCGCAATTGATGATCACCCCTGGCCGCAGGGCGCGCTGAGTTTTGCCTGGGTTCCGGCACAGGAAGTGGGCGGTACCAGCAGCGTGCGCAGCGATGAATTGCGCGTACGTGCCAGTAACCTTGAGCTCAGTGGCTTAGAGGGGCTGCTGCCGATTGCGCAGAAAATCTCCCCGGAACTGTATGACATCTGGCATACCATGCAGCCTCGCGGCAAGCTGGAGCAGCTGGCGCTGGATATCCCTTTGCAGGCGACAGAAAAAACGCGCTTCCACGCGCAGTGGCAGGATATTGCCTGGCAACAGTGGGAACTGCTGCCCGGTGTTGAACATCTCAGTGGAACGCTTGCCGGCAGCCTGGAATACGGGCGTTTAACCGCTGATATCGCGCAGGCGAAGATGCCGTATAAGACGGTATTCCCCGAACCGCTGGAGATTGAAAAAGGCGTTGCCACGCTGAACTGGCAGAATAACGAACACGGCTTCCAGTTGGATGGGCGCAATATCGACGTTCAGGCTAATGCCCTGCGCGCACGCGGTGATTTCCGCTATCTCCAGCTGCAAGGTGATGAGCCCTGGTTAGGTATCCTGGCTGGCATCAATGTGACAGATGCCGGGCAAGCCTGGCGCTACTTCCCGGAAAATTTGATGGGTAAAGAGCTGGTAGCGTATCTGAGCTCGTCGATCAAAGGCGGGCAGACGCAAGATGCCACGCTGCTGTTTGGCGGTAATCCTAAGCTCTTCCCGTTTAAGCACAATGAAGGCCAGTTTGAAGTTGCGGTGCCGCTGCGCAACGCGACTTTTGCTTTCCAGCCTGACTGGCCGGCGCTGCAAAACCTCGATATCGATCTCGACTTCCTCAACGACGGCTTGTGGATGAAAAGTAGTCAAGTGGCGCTGGGTGGTGTAACGGCCAGCAACCTGACTGCCAACATCCCGGATTACGTCAAAGAGAAGCTGTTGATTGATGCCGACATTAACGGGCCGGGCAAAGCCGTTGGGCCCTATTTCAAAGAGACGCCGCTGCACGATACGCTGGGTAGTGCGCTGGATGAGCTGCAAATCGATGGTGATGTAAGCGCTCGCTTACATCTTGATATCCCGCTGGACGGCGAGCAGACCGTCGCCAAAGGTGACGTGGCGCTGAACAACAACAGCCTGTTTATCAAGCCGCTTAACAGCACACTGAAGAACCTCAGCGGCAAATTCAGTTTCGAGAACGGTACGCTGAAAAGCGAACCATTACAGGCAACCTGGTTTAACCAACCGGTGAACCTCGATTTCTCCACCACCGAAGGGGATAAAGCCTATCAGGTGGCGGTGAATCTCAACGGAAACTGGCAACCGGCAAAAACCGGCGTTTTACCCCCACAACTTAATGATGCGCTGCGCGGCAGCATCGCATGGAAAGGCGATGTCGGCGTAGAGTTGCCGCACCGTGGCGGCACTACTTACAAGGTCAATATTGACGGCGATCTGGGCAGCCTTGCCAGCACGTTACCGCCGCCGCTGGATAAACCCGCAGGCAAAGCGTTACCGCTGAAGGTAAAGGTAGAAGGGAACCTGCACAGTTTCGATTTAACCGGTAATGCTGGTGGTAACAACCATTTTAACAGCCGCTGGTTGCTGAATAATAAGCTGACGCTCGATCGCGGGATCTGGACCTCGGACAGCCGTACGCTACCACCGCTGCCGGATCAGGCCGGGCTTGAACTCAACTTGCCGGCAATGAACGGCGCGCAGTGGCTGGGTCTGTTCAGGCAGGGCGTGGCAAATAATGTCAGCAGTGCAACCACCTTCCCGCAGAGCATTACGCTGCGTACGCCAGCCCTGACGCTGGGCGGGCAGCAGTGGAATAACCTCAGCATTGTTTCGCAGCCGCAAGATTCGGGTTCGACCATTGAAGCGCAGGGGCGCGAAATCAGCGGTACATTGACGATCCATGATAATGCGCCGTGGCAGGCCGCGATCCGCTACCTCTACTACAACCCGTCGAACACGGCACCGAATGATGATGACATCTCTTCCCCTTCAACGCTGTTGCGCGGTCAGACACGGATCGATTTTACCGGCTGGCCGGATTTGCAACTGCGTTGCGCAGAGTGCTGGCTGTGGGGGCAAAAATATGGTCGCATCGATGGCGATTTCGCCATTCAGGGCGATACGCTGACGCTGGCGAACGGCCTGGTGGACAGCGGCACTGCGCGGCTCACCGCCGACGGTGAATGGGTCAACCGTGAAGGCGCGGAGCGTACTTCACTAAAAGGCGTGCTGCGCGGCGAGAAAATTGATTCTGCAATGGGCTTTTTTGGCATACCGACACCGGTGCGTGATTCATCGTTTGATATTAATTATGACCTGCACTGGCGCAGCACTCCGTGGCAACCGCAGGAGGAGTCGCTCAATGGCATCCTGCGTACGCGTCTTGGCAAAGGCAAAATTACCGATATCAGCACCGGCCATGCCGGGCAGTTGCTGCGCCTGTTCAGCGTCGACTCGCTGTGGCGTAAATTGCGTTTTGATTTCAGCGATACCTTCAGCAGCGAGGGGTTCTGGTTTGATTCCATTCGCAGCACGGCGTGGATCAAGGATGGTGTGCTGCATACCGACGATACGCTGGTGGACGGTCTGGAAGCGGATATCGCCATGAAAGGCTCGGTGAATTTGGTGCGCCGCGAGCTGGATATGGAAGCGGTGGTTGCGCCAGAAATTTCCACGACTGTCGGTGTGGCGGCGGCCTTTGCCGTTAACCCGATTGTCGGTGCGGCGGTGTTTGCCGCCAGCAAAGTGCTGGGGCCTCTGTGGAACAAAGTCTCGATTCTGCGCTACCGCATTACTGGCCCGGTCGATCAGCCGCAAATCAACGAAGTCCTGCGCCAGCCGCGTACGGACAAAAAGCAATGATTTGACGGCATCGGCGAATTGCCTCAAGCTCCTTATATCGCACTTTTTATTGCCCGCAGTGGCGGCAACGACGAGAAAAAATGATGAGTCTTAATCTGGTAAGTGAACAACTTCTGGCAGCGAACGGCCTGAGCCATCAGGATCTGTTTGCTATCCTCGGTCAACTGACCGCGCGTCGTCTTGATTACGGCGATCTCTATTTCCAGTCGAGCTATCACGAATCCTGGGTTTTAGAAGACAGCATCATTAAAGATGGTTCTTACAATATCGACCAGGGCGTGGGCGTGCGCGCCGTCAGCGGTGAGAAAACCGGTTTTGCGTATGCGGACCAAATCAGCCTGCTGGCGCTGGAACAGAGCGCGCAGGCTGCGCGTACCATCGTGCGGGAAGAGGGCGATGGCAAAGTGAAAACGCTGGGCGCGGTTGAGCATCAAAGCCTTTATACCAGCATCGATCCGCTGCAAAGCATGAGCCGGGAAGAGAAGCTCGATATTCTGCGTCGCGTGGATAAAACAGCGCGCGCGGCGGATAAACGCGTGCAGGAAGTGACCGCCAGCCTGACTGGCGTTTACGAACTCATTCTGGTGGCGGCGACCGATGGTACGCTGGCGGCGGACGTTCGCCCGCTGGTGCGGCTTTCCGTGAGCGTACAGGTTGAAGACGACGGCAAACGCGAGCGCGGCTCCAGCGGCGGCGGCGGTCGTTTTGGTTATGACTGGTTCTTGCAGGATGTGGATGGCGACGTTCGTGCGGATGCGTGGGCGAAAGAAGCCGTGCGTATGGCGTTGGTCAATCTTTCTGCCGTTGCCGCGCCTGCGGGCACGCTGCCGGTGGTGCTGGGCGCGGGCTGGCCGGGCGTATTGCTGCACGAAGCGGTTGGACACGGGCTGGAAGGCGACTTCAACCGCCGTGGAACATCGGTATTTAGCGGCCAGATGGGGCAGCTGGTGGCCTCAGAACTGTGTACCGTTGTGGACGACGGCACCATCGCCGATCGTCGTGGTTCTGTGGCGATTGATGATGAAGGAACGCCGGGCCAGTACAACGTGCTTATCGAAAACGGCGTGTTGAAAGGCTATATGCAGGACAAACTCAACGCGCGTCTGATGGGCGTCAAGCCGACCGGTAACGGGCGTCGTGAATCTTACGCGCATCTGCCGATGCCGCGTATGACCAACACCTATATGCTGGCGGGCAAATCAACGCCGCAGGAGATTATCGAATCTGTCGACTACGGCATCTACGCCCCGAATTTTGGCGGCGGCCAGGTCGATATCACTTCCGGTAAATTCGTCTTCTCCACTTCTGAGGCGTATCTGATTGAAAAAGGTAAGGTCACCAAAGCGGTGAAAGGCGCAACGCTGATTGGCTCCGGTATCGAAGCGATGCAGCAGATCTCCATGGTGGGTAACGATCTGAAGCTGGATAATGGCGTTGGCGTCTGCGGCAAAGAGGGGCAGAGCCTGCCAGTGGGGGTGGGCCAACCGACGCTGAAAGTCGATAACCTGACCGTCGGCGGTACGGCTTAACGCTCTTCTCACCCTCTTCGCACGAAGAGGGTGACTCTCACTCTATCACACGCTGCGTCCCTGCATTCCCTGGTACACCTTCGCCACTTCAATAAAGTAATCCGTCAGATAGTTAATACACACCTGCACTTTTAGCGGCAGCTTATCTTTTTCGGTATAGAGCGCATAAACCGGGCGCGGATCCGACTGGTAGCGCGGCAGCAGGATCTCAAGTTGACCGCTGTTGATCTCGTCGATCACCCACATTAACGGCACGAATGCGATCCCGGCGCCTGCCGTCAGCCAGCGCGTGAGCGTCATCGGATCGTTAGTGACAAAACGCCCTTGTGGAATTAATCGCGTGGCGATCCCTTCTGGTGCCACCAGCTCAAATTCGTTATCCGGACGCACGCTGTATTCCAGCCATGAGTGGTTAACCATATCCGCTGGCTTTTCAGGAATGCCGTACTGGGCGAGGTAACTTTTTGCCGCGCAAACCACCATTGGCATCGCCCCAAGGCGGCGGGAGAAGAGGCTGGAATCCTGCAATGCGCCGACGCGGATCACCAGATCCAGACCGTCAGCGATAAGATCCGGCGCCGGGATACCCGTGACGAGATTTACCGACAAACCCGGATGCTCTTTGAGCATGTCGGCGGTCATTTTTGCCAGCACATTTTGCGCCATGGTTGAAGAACTGCCGATACGCAGCGTACCGATGGGTGTGTTGTTAAAGGCGTAAAGCTGCTCGTGAACATCCTGCACTTCATGCAGCATCCGGCGGCAACCCTGATAGTAAATCTTCCCCGCTTCGGTGAGGCCCAGACTGCGCGTGCTGCGGTTTAGCAGCTTTACCTGCAACTCATCTTCAAGTTTGGCGACGGTCTGGCTGATGGAGGAAACACTCATTTGTAGCTGTCGGGCAGCGGCGGTAAACGAACCTAATTCCACCACTTTGGCAAACACCGACATGCGTTTTAGTCGTTCCATTATTCACTCTGAGTTAAAAGTGATTTAGATCACATAATATAGATAACAGCATAACAGTTACGTTAATATACTATCTATTAAGAATATTCACGTCACTCTCGCCTGGCTCTCCTTGCCCTTACTCCTGCGGTGACGTTAGAACGAATTGTCACCTGCACGCTGTCTAATCAAGGTCAACATGAGTCTGTTTCCCGTCATCGTGGTGTTCGGTTTGTCGTTCCCACCGATTTTTGTCGAATTAATTTTGTCACTAGCGATCTTCTGGCTGGTGCGCCGGATGCTGGTCCCCACCGGGATCTATGACTTTGTCTGGCACCCGGCGCTGTTTAACACTGCGCTGTATTGCTGCCTTTTTTACCTGCTGTCGCGCCTGTTTGTTTGAGGTAGAAGTGAAAACACTAACAAGAAATATCTCTCGCACCGCTATCACTATGGTGCTGGTGATCCTGGCGTTCATCGCGATTTTCCGCGCCTGGGTTTATTACACCGAATCGCCCTGGACGCGCGACGCGCGCTTTAGTGCCGACGTCGTCGCTATCGCGCCGGATGTCACTGGGCTTGTCACCGCCGTTAATGTGCATGACAACCAACTGGTGAAAGAGGGCCAGGTGCTGTTCACCATCGATCAACCGCGTTACCAAAAAGCGCTGGCGGAAGATGAAGCCGATGTCGCCTACTACGAAGCGCTGGTGGCGGAGAAACGCCGCGAAGCCGGGCGGCGTAATCAGTTAGGCGTACAGGCCATGTCGCGCGAAGAGATCGACCAGGCCAATAACACCCTGCAAACCGTGCTGCATCAGCTGGCCAAAGCCCAGGCGGCACGCGATCTGGCGAAGCTGGATCTGGAGCGTACGATCATTCGAGCACCGGCCGATGGTTGGGTCACGAACCTGAATGTGTATGCCGGTGAATTTATTACCCGGGGTTCCACCGCGGTGGCGCTGGTGAAACAACACACGTTCTACGTTCTGGCGTACATGGAAGAGACCAAGCTGGAAGGCGTGCGTCCGGGTTATCGCGCGGAGATCACCCCGCTTGGCAGCAACCTGGTATTGAAAGGGACGGTGGATAGCATCGCCGCAGGCGTCACGAACGCCAGCAGCAGCAATGACAGCAAAGGCATGGCGACCGTCGATTCCAACCTTGAATGGGTGCGGCTGGCGCAGCGTGTGCCGGTGCGCATTCGTCTCGACAAACAACAAGGCAACCTGTGGCCGGCGGGCACCACCGCGACGGTGGTGGTGACGGGTAAATCCGATCGTGATGAAAGCCAGGATTCGTTCTTTCGCAAAATGGCGCATCGCCTGCGTGAGCTGGGGTAATCGCTATGGGGCTGTTATCCATTGCCAGCCAGCATTTGCGTTTTGCTTTCAAGCTGGCCTTTGCCGTCGTACTGGCACTGTTTGTTGGCTTTCACTTTCAGCTTGAAACCCCGCGCTGGGCGGTGTTAACCGCGGCGATTGTCGCGGCGGGACCCGCTTTTGCCGCCGGTGGCGAGCCCTATTCCGGGGCGATTCGCTACCGGGGGATGTTGCGTATTGTCGGCACCTTTATCGGCTGTATCGCCGGGCTGGCCATTATCATCATGCTGATCCGCACCCCGCTTCTGATGTTAATGGTGTGCTGTGTCTGGGCCGGGTTTTGTACCTGGGTCTCGTCGCTGGTGCGCGTTGAAAACTCTTACGCCTGGGGGCTGGCGGGTTATACCGCGTTAATTATTGTCGTCACCATTCAGACGGAACCACTGCTGGCACCGCAATTTGCCGTTGAGCGGTGCAGTGAAATCGTGGTGGGCATTCTCTGCGCGATTGTTGCCGATCTGCTCTTTTCCCCGCGCTCCGTCAAACAGGAAATTGACCGCGAGCTGGATAGCCTGCTGCTGGCGCACTATCAACTGATGCAGTTGTGTATCAAACATGGTGACAGCGAAGAGGTGGACAAAGCCTGGGCTGGGCTGGTGCGCCGTACCACGGCACTTGAAGGGATGCGCAGCAATCTGAATATTGAGTCTTCCCGTTGGGGACGCGCTAACCGCCGCCTGAAAGTGATCAATACCCTGTCGCTGACGCTCATCACCCAGGCGTGTGAAACCTATCTGATTCAGAACACCCGTCCGGAGCTTATCACCGACACGTTTCGCGAGCTGTTTGCCGAGCCGGTCGATAACGTGCAGGAGATGCACAAGCAGTTAAAAAGAATGCGCCGGGTCATTGCCTGGACCGGTGAGCGGGAAACGCCAGTTACTATTTATAGCTGGGTTGGTGCAGCGACCCGCTATCTGCTGCTAAAACGCGGTGTGATTGGCAACGCGAAAATCAGCGCTGTTGAAGAAGAGGTTCTGCAGGGCGAAGTGGTGGTGAAAGCAGAATCAGCCGAACGCCACCATGCGATGGTTAACTTCTGGCGCACCACGCTTTCTTGCATGCTGGGCACCTTGTTCTGGCTGTGGACCGGCTGGACATCCGGCAGCGGTTCGATGGTGATGATCGCGGTGGTCACGTCGCTGGCGATGCGTCTGCCCAACCCGAAAATGGTGGCGAAAGACTTCATTTACGGCATGTTATGGGCGCTGCCGATTGGTTCGTTTTATTACCTGGTTATCCTGCCATCGACGCAACAAAGCATGCTGCTGCTGTGTATTAGCCTGGCGGTACTGGCATTCTTTATTGGTATTGAAGTGCAAAAAAGGCGGCTGGGTTCAATGGCGACGCTGGCGGGCACCATTAATATTCTGGTGCTCGATAATCCGATGACCTTTAAATTCAGCCAGTTTCTTGATAACGCGCTGGGTCAGCTGGTTGGCGTGGTTCTGGCGATGGTCGTGCTTTTGCTGGTGCGCGATAACTCCCAGGCGCGCACCGGGCGCATGCTGTTGAACCAGTTTGTTTCCGCTGCTGTCTCGGCAATGACCACCAATACTGCGCGGCGCAAAGAGAACCATCTGCCCGCGCTGTATCAACAGCTTTTCTTGCTGCTGAATAAATTTCCTGGTGATATCGCGAAGTTTCGCCTCGCGCTGACGTTGATTATTGCGCATCAGCGCCTGCGGGATGCGCCGGTGCCGATTAATGATGATCTTTCGGCTTTTCATCGCCAGTTACGGCGTACGGCGTCACAAGTGATATCCGCAGGTAACGACACGAAACGTCGCCGTTACTTCACCCAGTTGCTGGAAGAACTGGATATCTACCAGCACAAGCTACATCACTGGAACGCACCGCCGCAGGTTACCGAGCCGGTACACCGGCTAACAGGTATGTTGCACAAATATCAACATGCACTGACCAGCAGTTAATGCCAAACCGACGCCAAAAGCGTCGGTTTTTTTATAGCTATACTTTCCAGAAGTTTTTATAAACCGCAGATCGGGAGGACAAATGACAACGCAGTCACTGCAGGACAACGCGCTTTTTCAGACCGGCTATCTGATTGATGGGGTCTGGAAAACGCTGGACACCACCTTTGACGTTCTGAATCCGGCTACGGGTGAAACTATCGCGAAAGTTGCCAAAGCAGGTAAGAAAGAGACAGAAGAAGCCATTGCCGCCGCAACGCGCGCTTTTCCCGCATGGCGGGCGAAAACCGCGAAAGAGCGTTCGACCATTTTGTACCGCTGGTATGAATTGATCATTGAAAACAAAAGCTGGCTGGGCAGATTGATGACCACTGAGCAGGGCAAACCATTGAAAGAAGCGGAAGGTGAAGTCGACTATGCCGCCAGCTTTATTCAGTGGTTTGCTGAGCAGGCGAAACGCGCAAACGGTGAAATTATCCCGCCCATTAAACCAGGCTCACGCATTCTGGCGACGCGAGAACCGATTGGCGTGGTGGCCGCGATTACACCGTGGAATTTCCCGATGGCGATGTTGACCCGCAAACTGGGGCCCGCGCTGGCGGCAGGCTGTACCGGCGTTATCAAACCGGCGAATAACACGCCGCTTAGCGCTTTTGCGTTGCTGGCGCTGGCGAAAAAAGCCGGTGTGCCGGATGGCGTGCTGAATGCCGTTGCCGGGAACACGTCTGAAATCAGCGATGCCATTATGGCCAGCCATGACGTGCGCAAAATCTCGTTCACCGGCTCGACGGCGGTGGGGAAAACGCTGGTGCGCAACGCGGCTGAAACCATGAAAAAAGTGTCGATGGAGCTGGGAGGGAATGCGCCTTATATCGTGTTTGAGGATGCTGACATTGACGCTGCGGTGCAGGGTGCTATCGCCAATAAATTCCGTAATGCGGGGCAGGTGTGCGTCAGCGTTAACCGCTTCTATATCCATGAATCTGTCTACGACACCTTTACGCAAAAACTGACAGAGGCTGTTAATGCATTAAAAGTGGGGAATGGTCTGGATGAAGGGGTGGTTGTCGGACCGCTGATTGAACGCGCTGCGGTGGATAAAGTGCGCGAGCACGTCGACGATGCCGTCGCCAAAGGGGCGAAAGTATTGGCCGGCGGTAAACCGCACAGCCTCGGCGGAAACTTCTGGCAGCCAACGGTGCTGGGTGATTGCAGCGATGGCATGAAACTGGCGCAGGAAGAGACGTTTGGTCCGGTAGCTGCCTGTTTCCGTTTCACCAGCGAAGAGGAGGTGGTGCAGCGCGCCAACGCAACACCGTTTGGTCTGGCCGCCTATTTCTATACGCAGAACCTGCAGCGGGTATTCCGCGTTTCGCAGGCGATCGAAAGCGGCATGATCGGCATTAACGAGTGCGCGGTATCAACGGAGCTGGGGCCGTTTGGCGGGGTGAAAGAATCCGGTCTCGGCCGGGAAGGTTCTGTGCTGGGGCTGGAAGAGTTTCTGGAAGTGAAAACTCTGCACCTTGGGGGATTGTAATCATGCGGGCGGCGTCTGCCTCCCTGTTGGGCTGATGGCGGAAAATGAATATCTACACTTTCGATTTTAAACATATTGACGATCAAAGTGCTTTCTACCGCGAGTTTAGCCGCCAGTTCGCTATTGAGCGCGAGAAAGTTCACGATCTGGATTCCCTGTGGGACATGGTGATGGATGGCGCGCTGCCTTTGCCGCTGGAAATTGAATTTATTCATCTGCCGGAAAAAAAGCGCCGCCGTTTTGGGGCATTGATCCTGCTATTTGATGAAGCGGAAGAGGAGCTGGAAGGCGAGCTGCGGTTTAATGTGCGGTGAGCGAAGGCAAAAAAAAGCCCCTGACAGGCAGGGGCAAGTCGTCGGACAAGACGACGAGGGTTTATTTATACAGTTCAGCTGTAACGTGGGTGCTATCCCCCGTACGTGCTTCAATAATACGGTAGCTGCTCGCGCCAGCCTGATCGGCTTTAGCAGAGAGCTCCTGGCGAATGTCCATCGGGACGCCCGCTCTTTGGGAAATAGAAACACTGCCGATAGATTGCAGGTTGCTGGCTTGATCGCTGTTAACAAGCGTTGCGGCGCTCGCGCCGAAAGAGATCAGGGATGCAAGGCCAAGGGATGCGATGATGGTATTACGTTTCATTGTCTGTCTCCTTTAGAGAGGCTCAACGGCGAGAAGGATTGAACTGCTATTTTTATGCCTGGTGCCGTTGAGGGACGAATACATAGGGTTATCGGTAAAACTTATTTGTACAGCTCTGCGGTTGCGTGCCACTGGTCGCCGCTACGTGCTTCAATAATGCGGTAAGCTGACGCACCTTGTTCTTCCGCTTTTTTGCTCAGTTGCGCGTTCATGTCCATCGGTGATGCGGTGACAGAACCGATAGAAACAGTACCCAGCGACTGGCGAGATTGCGCCTGTTCCGCGTTGATGGAATCCGCCGCGAAAGCGCCAAATGACAGGGCTGAAAGGATACTCAGTGTTGCAACGGTTGATTTGATATTCATGTCTCTTACCTCGTCGTATTCTTTTCTTTAAATTTTTCGGAGGGCCTTGTTTCGTGACCCTCATCACAAAATCAAGTATACACTAGTCACGCGAATAATTAATACCAAGCTAATTATAACCATTATGAATTGGAATATGATTTGTGGTTTTATATTGCTTAAAGGCATAAAAGACAGCATTCAGGTAAGAATTTAGTTAACGATAGTTAAGAAAATCATATGGATAGCTGAATTTGATTTTTTGTGCGGTGGTATACGCTGGGAAAGGGAGGTGAAACCATAAATCGCACTAACTGCTAAGTTAGCGGTAGGTGAAAAGTCGAATTGTGGAGCGAAAAGCCGAACATTCCCCCGCGAGCGAAGCCGGGGGAGAGATGTTAATTACAGTTCTTGTTCGAACAGTACCAGAATCGCTTCGTAGAGATCTTTCACCGTGAAGCCTTTGGCTGGTGTGGTGAAAATAGTGTCATCCCCGGCGATGGTACCAAGGATGCCTTCCGCTTTACCCAGAGAGTCCAGCAGACGCGCAATCAGCTGCGCAGCGCCAGGGCTGGTGTGGATCACCACGACGGCATCATTGTAATCGATATCCAGCACCAGGTTTTTCAGCGGGCTGGAGGTCGTGGGAACGCCCAGTTCGATTGGCAGGCAGTAAACCATTTCCATTTTCGCGTTGCGCGTGCGCACCGCGCCGAATTTGGTCAGCATGCGAGAGACTTTAGACTGATTGATATTGTCGAAGCCCTCTTCTTGCAGAGCCTGAACAATTTCTCCCTGAGAACTGAATTTCTCTTCTTTAAGAAGCGCCTTAAACGCTTTAACTAATTCTTCTTGTTTTGCCGAGCTTCGCATAAGTCACCCGTAATATGGCCGTGAAAACAACATTATTATGCATATTGATGAATTTTTATGCAAATATTCTCGCGAGGGAATTTCTGAAAACTGCTGAGAAGGCGCGAAGTTTATCAAATCCTGTGATGAAGCACAGCCACATGTGTCTTACGTCGCAAATAAGATTAAAAAGTAAATTAAATGTTATAAAGTTGATGTTATTTTGGTGAATATCGCAGCTATATTATAGACTCTGAGTGTTAGTTGCTTAGCTTGCCGATCTGACGGTCATATCCATCCTTATATAAGATCTTAACAGTGGGCTGCGCCGCACTATTTTGGCGCGTTTACTGTCATAATTACCAGGGTGGATTAAGGTCGCCGCAACGGAGTAACAAAATATTTAGCTAACCATAATAAGGAGTTTAGGATGAAAGTCGCAGTCCTCGGCGCGGCCGGCGGTATCGGTCAAGCGCTCGCCCTACTACTGAAAACACAACTGCCTTCAGGTTCAGAACTCTCCCTGTATGATATTGCACCTGTCACCCCTGGGGTTGCCGTTGACCTCAGCCATATTCCTACCGCTGTAACCATTAAAGGCTTCTCCGGCGATGATGCGACGCCTGCGCTGGAAGGCGCCGATGTGGTGCTGATTTCCGCGGGTGTGGCGCGTAAACCGGGTATGGATCGCTCCGACCTGTTTAACGTCAACGCCGGTATCGTGAAAAACCTAGTCGCTCAGGTGGCGAAAAACGCGCCGAAAGCCTGTATTGGCATCATCACTAACCCGGTAAACACGACAGTCGCGATTGCCGCTGAAGTGCTGAAAAAAGCCGGTGTTTACGATAAGAACAAGCTGTTTGGCGTTACCACGCTGGACATCATCCGTTCCAATACTTTCGTGGCAGAGTTGAAAGGCAAACAGCCAACAGATATCGAAGTCCCGGTTATCGGTGGTCACTCTGGTGTAACAATCCTTCCGCTGCTGTCGCAAATCCCGGGCGTAAGCTTCAGCGAACAGGAAGTGGCCGATCTGACAAAACGCATTCAGAACGCCGGTACAGAAGTGGTCGAGGCGAAAGCGGGTGGCGGTTCAGCAACGCTTTCCATGGGCCAGGCCGCCGCACGTTTTGGTTTGTCGCTGGTGCGCGCGCTACAGGGCGAACAAGGCGTTGTTGAGTGCGCTTATGTGGAAGGTGACGGCGAATACGCGCGTTTCTTCTCGCAGCCGCTGCTGCTGGGCAAAAACGGTATCGAGGAGCGTCATGCTATCGGTAAGCTCAGCGTGTTTGAACAGCAGTCGCTGGAAGGCATGCTGGATACGCTGAAAAAAGATATTCAGCTTGGTGTCGATTTCGTTAATCGTTAAGCCTTGTTGTCCTGCACGTGCAGGAAGAAAAAACCGGAGCCTGTTGCTCCGGTTTTTTTATGGCGCTCAGTTGGTCGCCGGGTATTCCTGAATCGTGACCTTGAAGGTGAGTTTCTTGTCATCGCGCATGACCTCGACCGGAATTTCAGACCCTGGCCGGATTTCCGCCACTTGATCCATGGTTTCGAGAGCGGAAACAGCCGGTTTTCCGTTCACCGAGGTGATCACATCATTGACCTGAATCCCCGCGCGTGCCGCCGGGCCATCCGGCGAGACTTCGTTGACGACAATCCCCTGGATCGGATCGATTCCGCCGCCCTGAGTATGCAACGGCGCGATCTCCCGGCCGCCAATGCCGATATAGCCACGGATCACTCGGCCATCGCGGATCAACTTATCCATGATTTTGGTCGCCAGCTGGAAGGGAATGGCGAATCCGATACCTTCCGGCGTTTCGCCGTCATTACTTTTATCAAACGACAGGGTGTTGATACCCATCAGTTCGCCCAGCGAATTTACCAGCGCGCCGCCGGAGTTACCGTGGTTAATGGATGCATCGGTCTGCAAAAAGTTTTGCCGCCCGCTGGGATTCAGACCGATACGACCCGTGGCGCTGATAATCCCCTGGGTCGTCGTTTGACCAAGGTTATACGGGTTGCCGATCGCCAGCACCACATCGCCGATATGCGGTGTGCGCTTTGTGTTGATGGGGATCACCGGCAGGCCGCCGTTCGCATTAATCTTCAATACCGCCAGATCAGTCAACGTATCCGAGCCCACCAGTAACGCTTCAAACACCCGACCATCCTGCAGCGCGACAATGATTTGATCCGCATCGTTGATTACATGTTTGTTGGTGATGATATAGCCGCGTTGATCCATGATGACGCCGGAACCGAGCGTACGTATTTCTAGGCGATCATGGGTGGAGCTATTCAGGCTACGGTTATAGACGTTCACGACCGCAGGCGCTGCGCGACGAACTGCCGGGTTATAGCTGGCAGGCGTTTCATCGGCGCTGTCGATTTGCGGCGTTGCGAGCGGAATGTTTTTACGCAGCGAAGGCATGGCGGCGATGATCAGACCACCGACGACCAAACCGATTGCCACGGAACGTAAAAGCTTCACATACATGATGGGATAGTCATTAAAAGTAGAACGGCAGCAGCATAACATGAGTTATCCGGACATCACACGCAGGCGGTGATGTCCGGCGGCAGAATTACTTAGCGCAGCAGCAGATAGATACTGTCGTTGCCCCGCACGATATGCAGTGCCATAACGGAAGGTTTCGCTTCCAGCACTTTGCGCATTTCAGCAATCGACTGAACACGATCGCGGTTAACGCCAATGATCACGTCATCTTTATGCAGGCCAGCCTGCGCGGCGGCGCTGCCTTTTTCCACATTACCAACGGTGATGCCTTTGGTGCCATCTTTCAACTGGCCATCGCTCAGCTCCGCGCCTTGCAGTGATGGAGAGATCAGTTCGGCGCTGGCGGAAGATGAGGTGCTTTTATCAAGCGTCACTTCAACATCCATTGGTTTGCCATCGCGTAACAGGCCTAACTTCACTTTGGCACCTGGTTCGGTGGTCGCAATACGCGAACGCAGTTCAGCGAAGCTGCTCAGTGGCTTACCGTTCAGGCTAACAATCACATCACCCGATTTGATCCCTGCTTTCGCCGAACCCGAATTCGGCAGCACTTCACTGACAAATGCGCCGCGCTGCACGTTCAGGTTAAAGGCTTTGGCGATATCCGCGCTCATTTCGGTGCCTTTAATGCCCAGCAGACCGCGTTTGATTTCACCAAACTGAATCAACTGGCGAGAGAGGGTTTGCGCCATGTTACTTGGGATCGCGAAGCCGATGCCGACGCTACCGCCGCCCGGTGCGAGTATCGCCGTGTTAATGCCGATAAGTTCGCCGTTCAGGTTGAGCAGCGCGCCGCCGGAGTTGCCACGGTTAATGGAAGCATCGGTCTGGATAAAGTTTTCCAGCCCTTCAAGGTTCAGGCCGCTGCGACCGAGCGCAGAAACAATCCCGGACGTGGCGGTTTGCCCCAGGCCGAAGGGGTTGCCAACGGCAATAACGAAGTCGCCAACGCGCAGTTGATCGGAATCGGCGATGGCAATTTGCGTCAGATTGCTCGCATTTTGTAATTGCAGCAGCGCGATGTCGCTCTGGTCGTCCCCGCCAATCAATTTGGCTTCGAATTCGCGTCCGTCATTCAACTGCACATTGATTTTTTGTGCCTGGTTAATCACGTGGTTATTTGTCAGCACGTAACCTTTAGCGGCGTCGATAATCACCCCGGAGCCGAGACCTTCAAACGGCTGAGGCTGCTGCTGGGGTTGATCCGGCATCTCTTCGCCGAAATATTTTTTCAGCTCTTCAGGGACCTTCTGACCTTGTACCGCCGTGCCTTCTACCTGCACGCTAACAACCGCTGGCAGAACCTTTTCCAGCACCGGCGCGAGGCTGGGTAACGCTCCCTGACCAGGGACTTGTGACGGCATTGCCGCAAGGGTCTGAAAGGGTGCCGAGAGAGTTAACCCGACACTTAACGCAAATGCACTCAACAGCTGGGTTTGTTTCTTCATTGATGCTGGCTCTCGTAACCTGAAGTGGAAGGAATGACGCCCCAAAACAGTTTGATGTTATTGAAATTTCAACCGGGTAACAATGAGGTGAATGACTAAATAATAGCTGCGATGCGCAAGAAGGGACGGGCGCAAGGAGCGCGCCCGTAAATATTTATGATGTGTTCGATTACTTACGGCTGGCGCCGCCGCGCAGCAGGCCGGAAGCACCTTCAGAATAGTCACGCGGGATCTGCACCGGTGCCTGATCGTTGCTGGCTTCAGATTCAGCCAGACGGTTGCGGAACGGGTTCTCTTCCGCAGACATTTCCGGCAGCAGGCTGGACGAACTTTTCGCCATATGCTGATAAAGCTGGCGGTAGTCGTGCGCCATGTTATCCAGCAGTTCAGCGCTGCGGGCAAAATGACTTACCAGCTCTTCGCGATACTCTTCGAGTTCCGCTTTGTTTTTTTCCAGCTCATACTGCAAGGCCTGCTGTTGGCGCAATTTGCGGTTTCCGAAACGCATACCCACGGCACCAATAATAATGCCGACAACCAACCCAATTAGCGCATATTCCCAGGTCATGAACTTCTCCCGTTGTTTTTTGATTCCGTAGGGTGTGGGCTGCAAGCTCCCTGCCTGCGCCTGATTGTGCCACTATAACCGCTAATCGTGCAGAAGTGGAATCCTGACGCAGCATCGCGTAGTGTAGAACGGCCTTTTTTTCGTCAACCCTGTGGGGGCGGATCGATTTTCAAGGAATAACAACAACACCATGCAGAGCCTTTCCCCAACATCGCGATATTTAAATGCCCTGAACGAGGGTAGCCATCAACCGGATGATGTGCAAAAAGAAGCCGTCTCACGGCTGGATGTCATTTACCAGGCATTAATTAACCGCAGCGAACCCGCCGCGCCGCAAAGTGGTGGCTTGATGGCGAAATTTAGCAAGCTGCTCGGCAAACGTGAGCCCAAAGAAGCCGCACCTGTACGTGGTCTCTATATGTGGGGCGGCGTCGGGCGGGGAAAAACCTGGCTGATGGACATGTTCTATCAAAGTCTGCCCGGCGAGCGTAAACAGCGTCTGCACTTTCACCGCTTTATGCTGCGCGTCCATGAAGAACTGACCTCGCTACAGGGGCAAAGCGATCCGCTGGAAATCGTGGCCGACCGCTTTAAAGCCGAAACCGATGTGCTGTGCTTTGACGAGTTTTTTGTCTCGGATATCACGGACGCCATGCTGCTTGGCGGGCTGATGAAAGCGCTGTTCGCACGTGGTATCACGCTGGTGGCGACATCGAACATTCCGCCGGATGAACTGTACCGTAACGGTTTGCAGCGGGCGCGGTTTTTACCTGCGATTGACGCTATTAAGCAGTTTTGCGACGTCATGAATGTCGACGCGGGTGTGGACTACCGGCTGCGTACACTAACGCAGGCGCACCTGTGGTTAACGCCGTTAGATGCCAGTACCGTTCAGCAGATGGACAAATTGTGGCTGGCGTTGGCGGGCGCGGCACGACAAAACGCGCCGGAACTGGAGATTAATCATCGGCCATTGCCAACGCTGGGTGTGGAAAACCAGACGCTGGCGGTGTCATTTTCTACCCTCTGCGTGGATGCCCGCAGCCAGCATGACTACATTGCGCTTTCACGGCTCTTTCATACGGTTATGTTATTTGATGTGCCGGTGATGACGCCGCTGATGGAGAGCGAAGCGCGGCGGTTTATCGCGCTGGTGGATGAATTCTACGAGCGTCACGTGAAGCTGGTGGTTAGCGCAGCGGCAGCGTTGCATGACATCTATCAGGGTGAGCGGCTGAAGTTTGAGTTCCAGCGCTGTTTATCTCGCTTGCAAGAGATGCAGAGCGAAGAATATCTGAAACGCGCACATATGCCCTGATGCGGCCTTGCCTTCTTTTATTGCCAGAGGGCGACAAAACCTGCGTCAAATCACGAAAAGGGGTCGATCTTTGACCCCGACTTCTCTATAATCCTGCGACCCCACGTTACAAGAAGGTTTTTTTCCCGAAACTTTCTCTGCGCCGGCATAGGCTATTCGAAGGGGTAGGTTTGCTGGACAATGTCGTGTGAACCTCAACTGACTAAACGTTTGGGTGTTCACCAACGTGTAACTAATTATTTGGGTAAGCTTTTAATGAAAACTTTTACAGCTAAACCAGAAACCGTAAAACGCGACTGGTATGTTGTTGACGCGACCGGTAAAACTCTGGGCCGTCTGGCTTCCGAACTGGCTCGTCGCCTGCGCGGTAAGCATAAAGCGGAATACACTCCGCACGTTGATACGGGTGATTACATCATCGTTCTGAACGCAGAAAAAGTTGCTGTAACCGGCAACAAGCGCGAAGACAAAATGTATTACCACCACACCGGCCACATCGGTGGTATCAAAGAAGCGACCTTTGAAGAGATGATTGCTCGCCGTCCTGAGCGTGTGATTGAAATCGCGGTTAAAGGCATGCTGCCAAAAGGCCCGCTGGGTCGTGCTATGTACCGTAAACTGAAAGTTTACGCTGGCAACGAGCACAACCACGCGGCACAGCAACCGCAAGTTCTTGACATCTAATCGGGATTATAGGCAATGGCTGAAAATCAATACTACGGCACTGGTCGCCGCAAAAGCTCCGCCGCTCGCGTGTTTATTAAACCGGGCAACGGTAAAATCGTAATCAACCAGCGTTCGCTGGAACAGTACTTCGGTCGTGAAACTGCCCGCATGGTAGTTCGTCAGCCGCTGGAACTGGTCGACATGGTTGAAAAATTGGATCTGTACATCACCGTTAAAGGTGGTGGTATCTCCGGTCAGGCTGGTGCGATCCGTCACGGTATCACCCGCGCTCTGATGGAGTACGACGAGTCCCTGCGTTCCGAACTGCGTAAAGCTGGCTTCGTCACTCGTGACGCGCGTCAGGTTGAACGTAAAAAAGTCGGTCTGCGCAAAGCACGTCGTCGTCCGCAGTTCTCCAAACGTTAATTGGTTTCTGCTTCGGCAGAACGATTGGCGAAAAAACCCGGTGCGAACCGGGTTTTTTTATGGATAAAGATCGTGTTATCCACAGCAATCCATTGATTATCTCTTCTTTTTCAGCATTTCCAGAATCCCCTCACCACAAAGCCCGCAAAATCTGGTAAACTATCATCCAATTTTCTGCCCAAATGGCTGGGATTGTTCATTTTTTGTTTGCCTTATAACGAGAGTGACAGTACGCGCGGGTAGTTAACTCAACATCTGACCGGTCGATTAAGTCCGGTAGCAGTAAATTCTGAATATATACCTGGAGGTTTTCATGGCTGTCGCTGCCAACAAACGTTCGGTAATGACGCTGTTTTCTGGTCCTGTGGACATCTATAGCCATCAGGTCCGTATCGTGCTGGCCGAAAAAGGTGTCAGCTTCGAAATTGAGCACGTGGAAAAGGATAATCCTCCTCAGGATCTGATTGACCTCAACCCGAATCAAAGCGTACCGACACTTGTAGATCGTGAACTCACCCTGTGGGAATCACGCATCATTATGGAATATCTGGACGAGCGTTTCCCGCACCCGCCGTTAATGCCGGTTTACCCGGTGGCGCGCGGTGAGAGCCGTCTGTACATGCACCGTATTGAGAAAGACTGGTATTCGCTGATGAATACCATCCAGAACAGCAGTGGCGCACAGGCGGATGCGGCGCGTAAACAGCTGCGTGAAGAGCTGCTGGCGATTGGCCCGCTGTTCACCCAGAAACCGTACTTCCTGAACGACGAGTTCAGCCTGGTTGACTGCTACCTCGCACCGCTGCTGTGGCGTCTGCCGGTACTGGGTATCGAACTGAGTGGTGCCGGTGCGAAAGAGCTGAAAGGGTATATGACACGCGTTTTCGAGCGTGATTCCTTCCTTGCCTCTCTGACAGAAGCCGAGCGCGAAATGCGCCTGGGCCGGGGTTAATTGCATGGATTTGTCACAACTGTCTCCACGCCGTCCGTATTTACTGCGGGCCTTCTACGAATGGCTGCTGGATAACCAGCTTACGCCGCATCTGGTTGTTGATGTGACGTTGCCGGGCGTACGCGTGCCGATGGAGTATGCGCGTGACGGGCAGATCGTGTTGAACATTGCGCCGCGTGCGGTTGGCAACCTGGAACTGGCGAATGACGAAGTGCGTTTCAACGCGCGCTTCGGCGGCGTGCCGCGTCAGGTTGAAGTGCCAATGGCTGCCGTGCTGGCGGTTTATGCCCGTGAAAACGGCGCCGGTACGATGTTTGAACCGGAAGCCGCGTACGATGAAGAGGTCGTCAGCCTGAACGATGACGATCATACTTCAGCGCAGGAAAGCGAGACGGTGATGTCGGTTATCGACGGTGATAAACCCGATCACGAAGACGATCACGATAACAGCCCGGATGACGATCCGCCGCCGCGCGGTGGGCGTCCATCGCTGCGTGTGGTGAAGTAACCTGGAAAGCAGAACCTGATGGTTCTGCTTTTTTTTGTGTTTAACATGCGCATAAAAAAGGAGGCCGAAGCCTCCTTTTTGGTCGCTACATGGATATTACACTTCGAGATAGTTCAGGATGCCGTCCGCCGCCTTACGGCCTTCGGCAATCGCCGTTACCACCAAATCGGAGCCACGCACGATGTCGCCGCCAGCAAAGATTTTTGGATTGCTGGTCTGGAACGCATTTTCGCTGCCCTCTGGCGCAATAACGCGACCCTGCGAATCCAGCTCAACGCTGTGTTTCGCCAGCCACTCCATGCTGTGCGGGCGGAAACCAAACGCCATAACAACCGCGTCGGCCGGAACCACATGTTCAGAACCGGCAACAATTTCAGCACGGCGACGGCCTTTCGCGTCCGGCGCGCCCATTTCGGTGCGTGCCATCTTCACGCCGCACACTTTACCGTTGGCATTGATTTCAATGCCCAGCGGCTGCACGTTGAACTGGAACTCCACGCCCTCTTCGCGCGCGTTTTTCACTTCGCGTTTCGAACCTGGCATGTTCTCTTCGTCACGGCGATAGGCACAGATAACGTGCGTCGCGCCCTGGCGCACTGACGTACGCACACAGTCCATTGCGGTATCGCCACCGCCAAGCACCACAACACGTTTGCCTTCCATGCTGACATACGGTTCTTCCGGCGTTTCACCGAAGCCCATAATCTGCTTGGTGTTAGCGATGAGGAACGGCAGCGCGTCAAACACGCCGTTTGCGTCTTCATTTTCCAGCCCGCCGCGCATTGACTGATAAGTCCCGACGCCAAGAAAAACCGCATCGTACTCTTTCAGCAACTCGTCAATCTGTACGTCGCGACCCACTTCGGTATTGAGTTTGAACTCAATACCCATACCGGTGAAAATTTCACGACGGCGGATCATCACCTCTTTTTCCAGCTTAAAGGCCGGAATACCAAAGGTCAGCAGGCCGCCGATCTCCGGATGACGATCGAACACCACCGCTTTCACGCCGTTGCGGGTCAGTACATCGGCACAGGCCAGACCTGCCGGACCTGCACCAATAATCGCCACACGTTTATCGGTCTGTTTCACGCCGGTCAAATCCGGGCGCCAGCCCATTTCGAACGCTTTATCATTGATATAGCGTTCAATGTTGCCGATGGTCACCGCGCCAAATTCGTCGTTCAGCGTACAGGAACCTTCACACAACCTGTCTTGCGGGCAAACGCGGCCACACACTTCCGGCAAGGTGTTGGTCTGATGCGACAGTTCAGCCGCTTCAAAAATACGCCCCTCATTTGCCAGCTTCAGCCAGTTCGGGATGTAGTTATGGACCGGGCATTTCCACTCACAGTAAGGGTTGCCGCAGGAGAGGCAACGATCTGCCTGTGCTTTGGCCTGGCCTTCTGAAAACGGCTCATAGATTTCAACAAATTCAATTTTACGGATCTTCAGCGCTTTCTTCGGCGGATCAACGCGCTGCAAGTCGATAAACTGGTATACGTTCTGACTCATTGCTACCCCTTACTGCGCCTGCACACGCAGCTCTGCTGCGCTACGACTACGGTGACCCAACAGTGCTTTCACATCGCTGGACTTCGGCTTAACCAGCGCGAATTTGCTGGCGAAGGCTGGCCAGTTCGCCAGGATCTCTTCGCCGCGCTGCGAACCGGTATGCTGCACATGCTCGGTGATAAGACCGCGCAGGTGCTCTTCGTGGATGGCGAGGTCATCGACGCTCAACACTTCCACCAGCTCCGGGTTCACGCGTTTACGGAATTCACCATCTTCATCCAGCACATAGGCGAAGCCGCCCGTCATTCCCGCACCAAAGTTAACACCGGTTCGACCCAATACGCAGACGATACCGCCGGTCATGTATTCACAGCCGTTATCGCCGATACCTTCCACCACGGTGATAGCGCCAGAGTTACGTACCGCGAAACGCTCACCCGCACGGCCTGCGGCGTACAGACGACCGCCGGTTGCGCCATACAGGCAGGTGTTACCAATAATGCTCGCTTCATGGCTGCGGAAGGCAGAACCAACCGGTGGACGTACCGCCAGCAAGCCGCCAGCCATACCTTTACCCACGTAGTCGTTGGCGTCGCCAGTCAGATAGAGCTCCACGCCGCCTGCGTTCCACACGCCGAAGCTCTGGCCTGCGGTACCGCTAAAGTGCGCTTTGATCGGATCTGCCGCCAGCCCCTGGTCGCCATGTGTTTGCGCGATATAACCCGACAGCAGCGCGCCGACGGAACGATCGGTGTTGCGAATATCGAACCAGAAGGTTTTGCTCTGCTTCTCATCGACAAACGGTTTCGCCTGTTGCAGCAACTGCGCGTTCAGCACGCCATTATCAAACGGCGGGTTGTTTTCGGTGCAGTAGAGCGCTTTGCCCGGATGCGGCTCCGCTGTTTCCAGCAGTTTCGACAGATCCAGTTTTTGCTGTTTGGCAGTGAAGCCATCCAGCTCTTTGAGCAGATCGGTACGGCCAATCAAGTCCACCAGACGTTTAACGCCCAGTTGCGCCATCAGCTCGCGGGTTTCACGGGCGATAAATTCAAAGTAGTTGGTCACTTTGAACGGCAGACCGTGATAATGGTTTTTACGCAGCTTCTCATCCTGGGTAGCCACACCGGTCGCGCAGTTGTTCAGGTGACAAATTCGCAGATATTTACAGCCCAGCGCCACCATCGGGCCGGTACCGAAACCAAAGCTTTCCGCACCCAGAATCGCCGCTTTAATGATGTCCTGGCCGGTTTTCAGACCGCCATCCACCTGCAAACGGATCTTATGACGCAAGCCATTAGCCACCAGCGCCTGCTGGGTTTCTACCAGGCCAAGCTCCCACGGACAACCGGCATATTTCACCGAAGAGAGCGGGCTTGCACCGGTACCACCGTCATAACCGGCGATAGTGATCAGGTCAGCGTAGGCTTTCGCCACGCCGGTCGCGATGGTGCCAACACCTGGTTCGGAAACCAGTTTGACGGAAATCATCGCTTTCGGGTTGACCTGTTTCAGGTCGAAAATCAGCTGCGCCAGATCCTCGATAGAGTAAATATCGTGGTGCGGCGGTGGGGAGATCAGCGTAACGCCAGGCACGGAGTAGCGCAGTTTAGCGATATACGGCGTGACTTTATCACCCGGTAACTGACCGCCTTCGCCCGGTTTTGCCCCCTGAGCCACTTTGATCTGAATAACATCCGCGTTGACCAGGTACGCAGGCGTAACGCCGAAACGACCAGAGGCCACCTGTTTGATGCGTGACACTTTATTGGTGCCGTAGCGCGCCGGATCTTCGCCGCCTTCGCCGGAGTTAGAGAACCCGCCGAGGCTGTTCATCGCTTCCGCCAGTGCTTCGTGCGCTTCCGGGCTCAGGGCGCCGATGGACATCGCTGCGGTATCGAAGCGTTTAAACAGCTCCGTCGCCGGTTCAACATCTTTCAGGCTCACCGCTTCGCCATTCGGCGTAATCGCCAGCAGATCGCGCAGCGTTGCCGCCGGGCGCTCATTCACCAGCTTCGCGTATTGCTGGTAATCGCTGTATTCGCCGCTCTGTACCGCCTGTTGCAGCGTGCGCACCACATCCGGGTTGTACGCATGGTACTCGCCGCCGTGGACATACTTCAGCAAACCACCTTGCTCCAGCGGCTTACGTGCCAGCCATGCGCGTTTGGAAAGGTTCAGCAGATCCTGCTGGAAGTCAGCAAAACCGGCTCCGCCGATACGGCTGACCACGCCCTGGAAGCACAGCCCGGAAACATCATCGTGCAGGCCGACGGCTTCAAACAGTTTCGAACAGCGGTAAGAGGCGATAGTCGAAATGCCCATTTTGGACATGATCTTGTACAGCCCTTTGTTGATGCCGTTACGGTAGTTCAGCATCACCGTGCGGTAATCTTTTTCGATGGCTTTACTGTCCACCAGTTTCGCCAGCGTCTCATATGCCAGGTACGGGTAGATTGCCGTCGCGCCGAAGCCCAGCAGCACCGCGAAGTGGTGCGGATCACGGGCGCTTGCGGTTTCAACAATAATGTTGGCGTCGCAGCGCAGGCTCTTATCAACCAGGCGGGTCTGAATCGCGCCAACGGCCATCGGTGCCGGAACTGGCAGACGGTTTTTGGCGATATTACGGTCAGAGAGCACCAGCAGAACCGTGCCGTTACGCACCATCTGCTCAGCTTTATCGCACAGCGCTTTAATGGTCTCTTCCAGCGTGGTTTCGGTGACGTCGAAGGTGATATCGAGCGTATCAGCGCGATAGTGTTCCTCTTTCATCGTCGTCAGCTGTTTGAAATCAGAGAACAGCAGGATCGGCGATTTAAAGCTCAAACGGTGCGCCTGGCCTTCCGCTTCGCAGAAGACGTTCATCTCGCGGCCAATGCTGGTCGCCAGCGACATCACGTGCGCTTCACGCAGCGGATCGATAGGCGGGTTGGTGACCTGCGCGAACTGCTGGCGGAAGTAGTCATAAATGATGCGCGGCTGGCTGGAAAGCACGGCAAAGGGCGTGTCATCACCCATTGAACCGACCGCTTCCTGGCCGTTTTCGCCCAGCACACGAATCACTGAGTCGAGCTCTTCGAAGCTGTAATTAAACTGTTTCTGGTAGCTTGTCAGCAGGTCATCGTCCATTTCGCGCATGCCGACTTCTTCATCCGGCAGATCTTCGAACGGCACCAGACGGCGGACGTTTTTCTCCATCCACTCTTTGTACGGGTGGCGGCTTTTCAGATCGTCATCGGTTTCAGCGGAGTGCAGAATGCGTCCGCCGCGGGTATCGATAACCATCAGCTCGCCAGGGCCAACGCGGCCTTTCTCGACCACTTCGTCCGGCTGGTAATCCCAAATCCCCACTTCAGAGGCGCAGGTGATCAGCTTGTCTTTGGTGATGACGTAGCGCGCCGGGCGCAGGCCGTTACGGTCGAGGTTACACGCGGCGAAACGACCATCGGACATCACGATGCCCGCCGGGCCGTCCCACGGCTCCATATGCATGGAGTTAAAGTCAAAGAAGCTGCGCAGATCCGGATCCATCTCCGGGTTGTTCTGCCATGCTGGCGGCACCAGCAAACGCATGGCGCGCACAATATCCATCCCGCCCGCCAGCAGCAGTTCAAGCATGTTATCCATGGAACTGGAGTCGGAGCCGGTTTCGTTGACGAATGGCGCGGCGTCATGCAGATCCGGGATCAGCGGCGTCTGGAATTTGTAAGTACGCGCACGCGCCCACTGGCGGTTACCGGTAATGGTGTTGATTTCACCGTTGTGCGCCAGGTAGCGGAACGGCTGCGCCAGCGGCCACCGCGGTACGGTGTTGGTGGAGAAGCGTTGGTGGAACAGGCAAATGGCCGATTCCAGACGCAGATCCGCCAGGTCCAGGTAGAAGCGCGGCAGATCCGCCGGCATACACAGACCTTTATAGATGTTCACCAGATTCGAGAGGCTACATACGTAGAACTCTTTATCTTCCTGCAGGCGCTTTTCGATGCGGCGACGGGCGATAAACAGGCGGCGCTCCATATCGCGCGGACGCCAGCCCGCAGGGGCGTTAACAAAAATTTGCTCGATACGAGGCAGCGAGGAGAGGGCGATTTCACCGAGCACCCCTTCGTTGGTTGGCACATCGCGCCAGCCGACAATCGACAGGGTTTCGCGTTGAAGTTCTTCTTCTACAATACGGCGCGACGCGTTGGCTTTTTCGGCATCCTGATTCAGGAACAGCATACCAACGGCGTAGTTTTTAGCTAAGCGCCAGCCGCGTTCTTCCGCAACGATACGGAAAAAACGATCGGGCTTTTGCAGCAGCAGGCCGCAACCGTCACCGGTTTTGCCATCGGCGAGAATCGCGCCGCGGTGCTGCATTCGGGCCAGTGCGTGAATAGCGGTACGCACTACCTTGTGGCTAGGTTCGCCTTCTATGTGGGCGATCAGGCCGAAACCACAGTTATCTCTCTCAAGAGATTTATCGTACAACATATCAGTGAACCTCCCCAGGCTCTACGAGAGCCCCTCCAGAACGTTACGCACAGGCACAAAAAGAGCATGGCGACGGGGCAATTGCCTCGCATGTCGCCCTCTTTAATTTCCTTTTCGCATCGATACACAAGTGTTGAGGACTTGCTTAAGAGGGAATCTCAATTACTGCATAAATATGATGAGCAGACTGCTCATCCAGAAAGCTTCCAGCGGATTCCCAAGTTATCGGGAATCCGTACACAGGTCAAATGCCGAGCTTATTTATACAAAAATGTGCTAAAAGATGTTTACGTTATTGATATTTATGGTTATTTAAGGATTTTTACATTCAATGAACGCGTTACCAGGCGGCAGCATAGTGTGATCTGACTCACTATCTAAAAGCGCTGTTTCTGATGTTCTATTCTGAGTGGGGTTTTAATGGCAGATTTTTATTCTGCTATGTGCGTCAGAGTCGCATGAACGCACTGTTTTTCACGCGTGATAGTATTTCTGCAAAATAACGCAGCGACATAAGGAAAAGTAATCGTCTTTAGGGTGCATGAAATTGCGATTATATTGACTGATTATGCAATGAATAAAAGCCTTCCAGGGCGATTGATCCAGGTCATCGCCGACGAAAGCTAAAAGTGGCAGGCTACGCCCTTTTATTTGGGCGGCCTTTCAGATTATGCAGTTACAGAAATTAGTCAATATGTTTGGTGGGGATCTTGCCCGCCGCTATGGCGAAAAAGTCCATAAACTGACATTGCATGGCGGATTTAGCTGCCCTAACCGTGATGGCACCATTGGTCGCGGCGGTTGCACTTTCTGTAATGTCGCCTCTTTTGCTGACGAAGCGCAGCAGCATCAATCTATTGCCGCACAACTTGCTCACCAGGCACTGTTGGTGAACCGCGCCCGGCGCTATCTCGCCTATTTCCAGGCGTACACCAGCACCTGGGCAGAAGTGCAGGTGCTGCGCTCGATGTACCAGCAAGCAGTCAGTCAGGCGAATATTGTTGGCTTGTGTGTGGGAACACGCCCGGATTGCGTACCGGAGGCTGTGCTGGATTTGCTGTGTGAATACCGTGAGCAGGGTTATGAAGTGTGGCTGGAGCTGGGTTTGCAGACCGCGCATGATAAAACGCTGCATCGTATCAATCGCGGGCACGACTTCGCCTGTTATCAACACACGACACAGCAAGCCCGTGAGCGCGGCCTGAAAGTCTGCGCTCATCTTATTGTCGGATTACCCGGCGAGCGCCACGTAGAGTGCCTGGAGACGATACAGCGCGTTGTAGAAACCGGCGTCGACGGCATCAAGCTACATCCTTTACATATCGTGAAAGGCAGCACTATGGCGAAGGCCTGGGAAGCGGGGCGCCTGAATGGAATCGGGCTGGAAGAGTACACCGTCATCGCTGGCGAAATGATTCGCCATACGCCGCCGGAGGTGATTTTTCACCGTGTCTCCGCCAGCGCACGTCGCCCGACGCTGCTTGCCCCGCTGTGGTGTGAAAACCGCTGGACGGGAATGGTCGAGCTGGATCGCTACCTGAAAGAGCAGGGTGGGCAAGGTTCTGCGCTGGGGCGTTGCTGGCAATTACCCGTCTGATCTCATCACGAAACGCTAATCACCCCTGCATTTTTTGCACAAGCTTCAACGCCTTGCTCAGAATTGAGTATTATTGAGCGGAATTGTTCGAGGAAATCTCTATGAAGCAAATCCGTTTACTGGCGCAATATTACGTCGACCTGATGATGAAGCTGGGTCTGGTGCGTTTTTCCATGCTGCTTGCTTTGGCGCTAGTGGTGCTGGCAATCGTGGTGCAGATGGCCGTTACCATGGTGTTGCAGGGGAAAGTAGAAAGCATTGATGTTATCCGCTCCATCTTTTTTGGCTTGCTGATCACGCCATGGGCGGTTTATTTCCTGTCGGTGGTGGTTGAGCAGCTCGAAGAGTCGCGCCAGCGGTTATCGCGGCTGGTCGAAAAACTGGAAGAGATGCGCGATCGCGACCTGAAACTCAATGTGCAGTTGAAAGACAATATTGCCAAGCTTAACCAGGAGATCAGCGACCGCGAGAAAGCGGAAGCCGAGCGCCAGGAAACCTTTGAACAGCTAAAAATAGAGATGCAGGAGCGCGAGCAGACGCAAATCCAGCTTGAGCAGCAATCCTCTTTTCTGCGTTCCTTCCTCGACGCTTCGCCGGATCTGGTGTTCTATCGCAACGAAGATAAAGAGTTCTCCGGCTGTAACCGGGCGATGGAGTTGCTGACCGGTAAGAGCGAGAAGCAGCTTATTCACCTCAAGCCGCAGGATGTCTATTCACCGGAAGCAGCGGAAAAAGTGATTGAGACCGATGAAAAAGTTTTCCGTCACAACGTCTCTTTAACCTACGAACAGTGGCTGGATTACCCGGACGGCCGCAAAGCCTGTTTCGAGATCCGCAAAGTCCCTTATTACGATCGCGTCGGTAAACGCCACGGGCTGATGGGCTTTGGTCGCGATATCACTGAGCGTAAACGCTACCAGGACGCGCTTGAGCGCGCCAGCCGGGATAAGACCACCTTTATTTCCACCATCAGCCACGAGTTGCGTACGCCGCTGAATGGCATTGTTGGGTTAAGCCGTATTCTGCTGGATACCGATTTAACGCAAGAGCAGGGAAAATACCTGAAGACGATCCATGTTTCCGCCGTAACGCTCGGCAATATTTTCAACGATATTATCGACATGGATAAGATGGAGCGGCGTAAAGTCCAGCTGGATAACCAACCGCTTGATTTCACCAGCTTCCTGGCGGATCTGGAAAACCTCTCGGCTCTGCAGGCGCACCAGAAAGGGTTGCGCTTTGTTCTTGATCCAACGTTACCGCTGCCACATCAGGTGGTTACGGACGGGACGCGTTTGCGCCAGATCCTTTGGAACCTTATCAGCAACGCCGTTAAATTTACCCGTGAAGGGCAGGTCGTGGTGCGTGTGCGTTATGACGAAGGCGATATGCTGCACTTTGAAGTGCAGGATTCCGGGATCGGTATTCCCCGCGATGAGCAGGATAAAATTTTCGCCATGTATTACCAGGTGAAAGATAGCCACGGCGGTAAACCGGCGACGGGAACCGGTATAGGTCTGGCCGTTTCACGCCGTCTGGCGAAGAACATGGGCGGCGACATAACTGTCAGCAGTGAGCCAGGGGCGGGTTCGATATTTACCTTGACCATTCACGCTCCGGCGGTAGCGGAAGAAGTTGAAGACGCGTTTGAAGATGACGATATGCCGCTTCCGGCGTTACATGTGCTGCTGGTAGAAGATATCGAGCTGAACGTGATCGTCGCGCGCTCGGTGCTGGAAAAACTGGGCAGCAGCGTGGATGTCGCCATGACCGGTACTGCCGCGCTGGAGATGTTCACGCCGGGTGAATACGATTTGGTGTTGCTGGACATTCAGTTGCCGGATATGACCGGGCTGGATATTTCGCGAGAGTTGACCCGCCGTTACGCGCGTGAGGATTTACCGCCGCTGGTGGCGCTTACCGCCAACGTGCTGAAAGACAAACAGGAATACCTCGATGCGGGCATGGATGATGTATTAAGCAAACCGCTGGCAGTCCCGGCATTAACTGCCATGATTAAAAAGTTCTGGGATGCGAGTGAAAGTGAGGAGGAACCTGTGACAACCATGGACAACAGTAAAGTACAAACGCTGCTTGATACCGCCATGCTTGAACAGTATATCGAGCTGGTCGGGCCGAAACTGATTACCGACGGGCTGGATGTGTTTGAAAAAATGATGCCGGGTTATTTGAGCGTGCTCGAGTCAAACCTGACCGCGCGCGACCAAAAAGGGATTGTGGAAGAGGGCCATAAAATTAAAGGCGCCGCAGGTTCTGTCGGGCTGCGCCATCTGCAACAGCTTGGCCAGCAGATTCAGTCTCCCGATCTTCCTGCCTGGTGGGACAATGTTGGCGACTGGGTGGAAGAGATGAAGCAGGAGTGGCGCAATGATGTGGCGGTGTTAAAAGCCTGGGTGGCGGACGCTGGAAAAAAATGACCCCGGATTAACCGGGGTGCGCGAATACTGCGCCAACACCAGGGAAATCGTGGCTGCGCCGTAATAAATTATATTTTTTGCAAGGGCGTAGCCTGAAAAAATTCGACCACACGCACATAAGATAGCAAATCTTAAATGATTTGTTACATCAATCAGTGAAATGTGTGAAGCAAGGCTCCCTTATCAAAATTTTTAATTATCGACAGTACGTTGCATAAAGGATGAGCAAAATGAAAAAAATCGGCGTGATTCTCAGCGGCGCAGGTGTGTATGACGGTTCTGAGATTCATGAGGCGGTGATTACGCTGTTAGCCATTGCCCGTCATGGTGCGCAGGCGGTCTGTTTCGCTCCCGATAAATGGCAAAGCGATGTGGTAAACCATCTCACGGGTGAGACGCTGGCTGAGCGCCGTAATGTACTGATTGAATCCGCCCGTATTGCCCGTGGCAATGTCCAGCCGTTATCGCAGGCATCTGCAAATGATCTGGATGCGCTGATTGTACCAGGTGGTTTTGGCGCAGCGAAAAACCTCAGTAATTTTGCCAGCCTCGGCAGTGAATGCACCGTTGACAGCAGCCTTAAAACGCTGGCGCTGGAGATGCACGAAGCAGGTAAACCGCTCGGTTTTATGTGCATCGCACCGGCAATGTTGCCGAAAATCTTCGATTTTCCCCTACGTCTGACGATCGGCACGGATATTGATACCGCAGAAGTGCTGGAAGAGATGGGGGCCGAGCATGTGCCTTGCCCGGTCGACGATATTGTCGTGGATGAAGAGAACAAAGTGGTGACGACGCCGGCGTATATGCTGGCAGAGGACATCGCGCAGGCCGCTTCCGGTATCGAAAAGCTGGTGGCGCGCGTACTGGTACTGGCCGAATGAGGAAGTGGTTTCGCGGCCCGTTGAAAGCCACCTTAAAGCGCATTGCTCTGCGGGTTTTATGCGTACTGGCACTCTTCTGGGGTGGCGGCATTGTGCTGTTCAGTTTCCTGCCGGTACCTTTTTCCGCCGTGATGGTGGAACGCCAGCTGGGCGCGTGGTTTAGCGGCGACTTTGGCTATGTCGCGCATTCCGACTGGGTCGGTATGGATGATATTTCGCCGTGGATGGCGCTGGCGGTGGTGGCCGCTGAAGATCAGCGTTTTCCAGAACACTGGGGGCTGGATTTTAGCGCCATTGAGAAAGCGCTCTCGCATAACGAGCGCCATGAGAACCGTATTCGTGGTGCCTCGACGATCTCACAGCAGACGGTAAAAAATCTGCTGCTATGGGATGGAAAAAGCTGGGTGCGTAAAGGGCTGGAAGCAGGCCTGACGCTTGGGATGGAAGCGGTGTGGACCAAACGGCGGATCCTGACCGTTTACCTTAATATCGCTGAGTTCGGGGACGGCGTATTTGGCGTCGAGGAAGCATCACAGCGCTATTTCCATAAACCGGCGAGCCGCTTAAGTATGTCAGAAGCGGCGCTACTGGCCGCCGTATTGCCAAACCCGATCCGTTTTCAGGCCGCCGCGCCATCTGGCTATGTACGCAGTCGTCAGGCATGGATCCTGCGCCAGATGCGGCAGTTAGGCGGGGAAGCGTTCCTGGATCGCAATAAGCTGTACTGAATTAATCTTCATCAAACCCTGCGTTAAACAGCGCAATCACCGCCGCCAGCGCTTCTTCTTCCTGCGGGCCGCTGGCCTCCACTTCAATTTGCCGGCCTTTCGCAGAATCCAGCATCAGCAGCGCAATCACGCTGCTGGCTTCTGCTTCGGTGCCTTCATCATTGCGCAGCAGCACTTCCGCATCGAAGCCCTGTACCAGTTCAAACAGTTTCATGGCCGGGCGCGCATGCATTCCCAGCTTATTGGTGATCTCAACGGTTTGTTTTACGGTCATGTTTTGCGTTTTTCCAGCGTACGGTGACGGGATTGAACGTTCTTACCGCGCGAGCGGAAATAATCCGCCAGTTGTTCGGCGACATAGACGGAGCGGTGTTTACCACCGGTACAACCGATGGCCACGGTCAGATAACTACGGTTGTTGGTCTCCAGCATCGGTAGCCACAACTCGAGATAACTGCGCGTCTGGTAGATAAAATTGTGCACTTCCGTATGTCTGTCGAGGAACGCCGCGACGGGTTTGTCGAGACCAGTCATCGGGCGCAATTTAGGATCCCAGTGCGGGTTCGGCAGGAAACGCACGTCAAACACGTAATCCGCATCGATAGGAATACCATGCTTGAAACCGAAGGATTCAAAAACCATGGTCAGCTCGCGTTCACGCTTACCTAACAGGCGCGTACGCAACATTTCTGCCAGCTCATGCACCGACATTTCCGAGGTGTCGACAATCAGATCCGCTCGTGAACGCAGCGGTTCCAGTAAGTTGCTCTCTTCGTCAATCGCGCTTTCAAGCGACAGATTTTTGCTGGAGAGCGGATGCAGACGACGCGTATCACTGTAACGGCGGATCAGCGTGTTGCGATCGGCATCGAGAAACAATAATTGCGGTGAAAAGGCGTCCGGCAGATTGCTCATCGCCTGTTCAAAAACTTCCGGTGACTCCGGCATATTTCGCACATCGATACTGACGGCAGCGGAAGTCTGACGCTCTGCAAGCGTCTGCGCCAGTTCCGGCAGTAGCACGACCGGCAGGTTGTCGACGCAATAAAAACCCATATCTTCCAGGGCGCGCAGAGCGACGGATTTCCCTGAACCCGAACGACCACTGACGATCATCAGGACCATTAACCATTTCTCCTCAGTACAACTGATAAAAAGGTTTCCTTCCCGTTACGCATCGTCGCTTTCACCTTCCGTCTGCGTGATGATTTGATACAGCTCTTCATCACTTTGCGCGCTGCGCAGGCGCCGACAGATAGTTTTGTCCGCCAGCCTTTTGGCGACCAGCGAGAGCGTATGCAGATGCGTTTTGGTTTGATCCGCTGGCACCAACAGGGCAAACAGCAGATCGACAGGCTGATTATCGATAGCGTCGAAGGCAATGGGCGTTTCGAGTTGCACAAAAACACCAACGGCGCGAAGCGTGTCTTCTTCAAGCTTACCGTGCGGAATGGCGATACCGTTTCCAATGCCGGTGCTGCCCATTTTCTCGCGCGTAAGAATCGCTTCAAAGACGACTTGTGGCGGTAAGCCTAACTGTTTTGCCGCCAGTTCACTGATGATTTCCAGAGCGCGTTTTTTACTCTGGCAGTGAACGCCGCTACGGGTACATTCCTGGTTAAGGACATTGCTCAATTGAAGAGCGGAATCGTTATTCATCATAATTTCACCTGAGCGACGCCAGAGCCAGTCACCCTACCGGGTTACGGTAGGGTGCAACGCGCCAGACGGACGCTCGGACAATTAGTGCTGTTTCAGTTTATCTTTATGCTTCGTGAGCTGCCGCGCCAGTTTATCTATCAAACCGTCGATAGCAGCGTACATATCCTGCCCTTCCGCGCTGGCATGCAACTCGCCGCCATTGACATGGAGCGTCGCATCCGAGGTGTGAGTCACTTTCTCCACTTTCAACACAATATAGACCTGATTAATCCTTTCGAAATACTGCTCAAGCTTGGCGAATTTATTGGTCACAAATTCACGCAGAGCATCAGTGATCTCGACGTTTTGTCCTGTGATGTTAAGCTGCATAGTGTCTTCCTTATCGGTTGGGTCAAACCAGCTGTTTACGCTGATTCGACGGCGGAATGGATAAAGATTCTCGATACTTCGCAACGGTACGCCGCGCCACCATAATTCCCTGATCGGAAAGCAGGGTCGTCAGCTTACTGTCGCTCAGCGGTTTTGCAGGGTTTTCTGCGGCGATCAATTTCTTCACCAGCGCGCGAATAGCGGTAGAGGAGGCTTCGCCACCACCTTCGGTATTGACGTGGCTGGAGAAGAAATACTTCAGCTCGAAAATGCCGCGAGGACTGTGCAGGTACTTCTGGGTCGTTACACGAGAAATCGTCGACTCGTGCATCTCGACGGCCTGGGCGATATCGGCCAGCACCATCGGTTTCATAAATTCTTCGCCTTGTTCAAAGAAGGCTTGCTGCTGCTCAACAATGCAGCGGCTAACGCGCAACAACGTATCGTTGCGGCTCTCCAGACTTTTGATCAACCACTTCGCCTCCTGCAAATTACTGCGGATGAACTGGTTATCGGCATCGTTACGTGCGCCGCCGCCCATCGAGGCATAATGCTGGTTGATTTGCAGACGTGGAATGCTGTCGGAGTTCAGCTCCACCGTCCAGCGACCGTTATGTTTACGTACCAGAACATCCGGAATCACATATTCCGGTTCGCTGGTCTGGATCGACTGACCAGGGCGCGGATCCAGAGACTGGATCAGATTTACCGCCTCTTTCAGCACCTCTTCTTTCAGCCGCGTCACGCGCATCAGGGTACGGAAATCGTGGTTGGCGAGCAGATCCAGATGATCGCTAATGATAAGGCGGGCTTCTTCGCACCACGGTGTCTCTTTGGTGAACTGCGAGAGCTGGATCAGCAGGCAATCGCGCAGATCCCGCGCGGCAACGCCAACGGGATCGAAGCGCTGAATGCGTTTAAGCACCGCCTCGACCTCATCAAGACCCACGTCATCATTGCCCATGCTCTCCAGCACTTCTTCCAGCGAAACGGTGAGATAACCTGTTTCGTCAACGGCATCAACAATGGAGGTTGCAATAGCACGATCGGTGTCAGAGAAGGGGGTCAGCCCTACCTGCCACATCAGATAATCCTGCAATGACTGCGTGGTTTCGCCCTGATAGATAGGCAATTCGTCGTCGATGTAGTCGTGGCTACTGCCGGAAGGGGTACCTGCGGTGTAAATTTCATCCCAGCTGGCATCCAGCGGCAGCTCATCCGGCATCTCTTTTTGTTCGAGAGCGTCAACGGTATCCAGACCGTCATTTTCCTGAACCTGCTTGCTATCGACTTCCTCATGAAGGTCAGTTTGTTCCAGCAATGGGTTACTCTCCAGCGCTTGCTGAAGTTCCTGCTGAAGTTCCAACGTGGACAACTGCAGCAGACGGATGGCCTGTTGCAGTTGTGGCGTCATGGCTAGCTGTTGGCTGAGCCTTAGTTGCAAACCTTGCTTCATATTCAGAGCAGCACTCTCCGACAAAAAACGTCAATAAACCCTACCCTATCAGAGTCTGAAGTCTTCCCCAAGATACACGCGCTTAACGTGTTCGTCTTCAAGGATTTGCTGCGGTGTTCCATGCGCAATGAGATGCCCCTGACTGACGATATAAGCACGCTCACACACTGCCAGCGTTTCACGAACATTATGGTCAGTAATCAGCACGCCCAGGCCGCTGTCACGCAGGTGCTCAATAATACGTTTAATATCGATAACCGAGATCGGGTCAACGCCGGCAAACGGTTCATCCAGCAGGATAAATTTCGGATTCGCCGCCAGCGCGCGGGCAATTTCCACACGGCGACGTTCACCACCTGAGAGCGATTGACCCATGTTGTCGCGCAGATGTTCAATGTGAAACTCTTCCATCAACTCATTGGCGCGATCTTCGCGTTGCTCTGAGGTCAGGTCATCGCGGATTTGCAGGACGGCCATCAGGTTGTCGTAGACGCTCAGGCGGCGAAAAATCGAGGCTTCCTGCGGCAGGTAACCAATACCGCGGCGCGCACGCGCATGCAGCGGCAGCAGACTGATATCTTCATCATCAATAATGATGTTACCCGCGTCACGCGACACAATGCCCACCACCATATAAAAGGTGGTGGTTTTCCCTGCGCCGTTAGGGCCAAGCAGCCCGACGATTTCGCCAGAGTTGACGGTCAGACTGACATCCTCAACTACGCGGCGGCCTTTATAAGCCTTGGCGAGATTCTTTGCAGTTAATGTTGCCATAACGAATTAGTTACTCTTTTTTTGCGCCGGAGCCGGGGTTTGTTTGTTGCTCTTATCCTGTAGCTGCGACGGAACCAGAACGGTGGTGACGCGTTTGCCTTTGTCGCTGAACGCCTGCATTTTCTGCTCTTTCACCAGATAGGTGATTTTGTCACCGGTGATATTGCTATCCAGCTGTTCCAGATAGGCGTTACCGGTCAGCACAACGAAATCTTTTTCCAGTTCGTAATGCATCTGCGAGGAGTGGCCCTTAACGGGTTTGCCATTGTCCTGCATTTGGTAAAACGTCGCCGGGTTGCCGTAACCGTCAATGATCTCTTTACCTTGCTGACCACCCGGACGGGTAACGACCACTTTGTCGGCATTAATTTTAATCGTCCCCTGGGTTACCACGACGTTGCCGGTGAAAGTCACGACATTACCCTGCATATCCAGCGACTGCTGATCGGAGTCGATATGGATAGGTTGATCGGTATCCCCGGTCACGGCGAGCGCCGGAAGCGCGGCGGCCAAAAGCGTGGTGGCCAATACAAGATTAAGGCTGCGTTTGTTTGTTTTGAATTTCATAGGAGCTTCTAACCTTTTCAATCAGCTCGGCGTTTTTGCTGCGTAAATTGCCGCGCATTTTCAGGCCGGTGGAATTAAATGTTGTACCGTACAACGTGACCTGATCATTCGAGGTAACATCCTGCGTTACCAGATTAATCTGGGCGTTATCCGTGGTGATTTTTCGCAGCTGGGCGTCCGCCGTCAGCGCATTGACTTCAACATGTCCATAAAGATAAAGCATTTTGTCATCGGTCAGCTTCGCTTTGTCTGACTTTATCGACCAGGTTGGAACCTTATTCTCGTCGAATGTTGTCAGTACGGGCTGCGCGAACCAACTCACACCTTCAGCAGAAAAGTATTCCACGTTCTGCGCGATAAGCCGGTAGTTAAGCGCCCCTTCCGGGCTATAAACTACCGTATCTGTATGTTGGCTTTTGTAAGTCGGGTCGGCATTGTTGGTGGCGACCGGATTCGCATCATCCTGAGCAGTCAGGTTGATCCCAATCAGGACCAGTGCGGCCAGCGCCAGCAGAATGATGACCCAACGTCTGGTTTTACTCATATCGATTGCCCTTTGGCCTCATCCAGCTTGCCCTGCGCCAGCAACAACAAATCACAGACTTCACGAACTGCGCCCCGGCCGCCATTAATGCGCGTAACGTAATCCACGCGCGAAAGCAGCAGCGGATGAGCATCGGCAACGGCAACGCTCAGGCCAATTTCCGCCATCACTGGCCAGTCGATCAGATCATCACCCACATAAGCAACCTGCTCTGGGGTAAGCGACAGCTTTGCCAGCAGCTCGCGGTAAGCGAGCAGTTTATCCGACTGACCTTGATACAAGTGCTTAATCTTTAGCGTTTCGCAGCGATCTTCCACAAGTTTAGCTTTTCGCCCGGTAATTATGGCAACCTCAATGTCGGAAGTGAGCGCACAACGGATCCCGTAGCCATCGCGCACATTAAATGCTTTCAGCTCTTCTCCGTTGTTGCCCATATAGATGAGCCCATCGGATAACACGCCGTCTACATCCAGAATCAACAGGCGTATTTTTTCCGCTTTCGCCATAACTTGCGTGCTTACCGGCCCATAACAGGTCACAAGCGACGCGCCAGCATTACTCATTCTTATGTCCTTCTTTACACTACGCCAGCGCGCAGTAAATCGTGCATATGTAACACACCCAGCAACTGGTCGCCATCGGCCACCAACACGGAGGTAATGTGCCGGGATTGCATCAGATTCAGCGCATCCACTGCCAGCGTGTTGGGACGTACCCGAACACCGCCGGGCGTCATGACGTCGGCAATGCCCATGCTGCGGACATCGCCGCCCATATCGAACACGCGGCGTAAATCGCCGTCGGTAAAGATGCCTTCAATTTTCATCAAATCATCGCAGATAACCGTCATGCCCAGGTTTTTACGCGTGATCTCAAGCAGTGCATCGCGCAGGCTGGCGTTTTTGCTGACATGGGGGATTTCGTCACCGGTGTGCATGATGTCATTGACGCGCAGCAACAGTTTGCGACCCAGTGCGCCGCCGGGATGTGATAAGGCGAAATCTTCCGCCGTAAAACCGCGCGCTTTCAGCAACGCGACCGCCAGCGCATCACCCATTACCAGCGCCGCCGTGGTGCTGGACGTGGGTGCCAGGCCCAATGGGCAGGCTTCTTTCGGAACCTTCACGCATAAATGGATATCTGCGGTGCGCGCCATGCTGCTTTCGGGGCGGCTGGTCATGCAAATCAGCGATACTTTTAATCGCTTCAGCACCGGGATCAAGGCGAGGATCTCGTTTGACTCTCCTGAGTTTGACAGCGCAATGACCACATCTTGCGGGCTGACCATTCCCAGATCGCCATGGGCCGCTTCGCCCGGATGCACAAAGAAAGAGGGGGTTCCGGTGCTGGCAAATGTGGCCGCCATTTTTCTACCGATATGGCCGGATTTGCCCATTCCCATTACCACCACTTTTCCGGCGCAATAGAACATTTTTTCGCACGCCTGCGTGAAGTCGGCGTTGATGTATTGATCCAGCTCTGCGAGGCCTTCACGTTCAATTTCCAGGACTTCTTTACCTGCTTGTTGAAAGTCAAAACCCGGCTGCAAATCTATTTGCGACATAATGCGTATCCGATTATCCAGTCAAAAGCGGCGACAGCCAGTAGAGCAGCGCCAGCCATACGATAAACCCGCCGAACAACAGTGCGCCGACGGCTCTGCTGATTTGCTTACGTCGCCAGCAAATCAGGGCAAAAAGGGCACTGACCAGCAACATCACGCCATAATCACGTGTAAAGGCCATCGGGTTAAAGTCGCCCGGCGCAATCAACGCGGGCAAACCCAGCACGATAGCAATGTTAAAAATGTTTGAACCAATAATATTGCCAATGGCGATATCGTCTTCGCCTTTGCGCGCACCAGCAATCGCTGTCGCCAGTTCAGGCAGGCCAGTACCGATAGCAATAACCGTCAGGCCAATTGTCAGCTCGCTTATAGCAAAGTAGTTCGCTACCACGGTTGCGTTATCCACCACCATACGTGTTGCCATCGGCATGATAATTAACGCTACGCCCAGCCAGAGGAACGCGACTGAAAGGCTGCCGTCTCGCGGTAGCTCCGCCAATTGCTCTCGGGTGAGACTGTCGTTGCCCTGGCGCTCGGCCAGGCGGGCAATTTTAACAATGAACACCAGCCATAGCACGGCTAATAACAGTAAAATAATGCCGTCAAAGCGGCTGAGGTGCCCATTGTACAACACCACGCCCGCCAGCAGACTGGCTACCAAGGTTAACGGTAATTCGCGGCGCAGAATATCGGAATGTACGGTAAAAGGGTGTAAAAGCGCGGCGACGCCGAGGATCAACAAGATATTCGTGATGTTAGAGCCGATCGCGGTGCCGATAGCCAGATCCAACTGACCATGCAGCGATGCGGCGACAGAGGTAATTATCTCGGGCAGCGAGGTACCGATGCTTACAACGGTCATGCCGATGATTAAAGGCGGTACGCCGAATGTGCGGCAAAGGATCGAAGCAGCGAACACCAGACGATCGGCACTGTAGACCACTAAGAGTAAACCAATTATCAATAGCGCCGTCGCTAAAAGCATCTAACGTCCTTTCTTCAGGTATAATCCGCCGGCTCGCAGGCTGCCATGCCGGGTAAAACCGGGTGTTCCGCGTAGCGTAATGATTCCTAATTTTGACTTTATGCGGCTCAAAAGTAAAACAAATGCCAGCTTTCGCTAACCTCAGCAGGTAATATTCTGTAAAAATGTTGGGTTCGTGATGTTATCAAGCGTCATGCTTGTGGCCGACGAGGCTTATAAGGAAGAGGAAATGAGCCAGACTGTGGCGAATTTGGTCGATGTTCGTGGCGTCAGCTTCTCCCGCGGCAGCCGCCCAATCTTTGACAATATTTCACTGACGGTACCGCGCGGTAAGATCACCGCTATTATGGGACCTTCAGGGATCGGCAAAACGACGCTCTTGCGTCTGATCGGTGGGCAAATTCCGCCTGACAGCGGTGAGATTTTATTCGATGGCGAAAACGTGCCAGAGATGACCCGTTCGCGTCTGTTCACCGTGCGCAAAAGAATGAGCATGCTGTTTCAGTCTGGCGCGTTGTTTACCGATATGAACGTTTTTGACAACGTTGCCTATCCTTTGCGGGAGCACACTCTGCTGCCCGAGCCGTTGTTGCGAAGCACGGTGATGATGAAGCTGGAAGCAGTAGGGCTGCGCGGTGCGGCGGACTTAATGCCATCAGAACTCTCAGGCGGTATGGCGCGCCGCGCCGCGCTGGCGCGAGCAATTGCGCTGGAGCCGGACCTGATCATGTTTGATGAACCCTTTGTGGGTCAGGACCCTATCACGATGGGCGTGCTGGTGAAGTTGATCTCCGAGCTGAATAGCGCGCTGGGCGTCACCTGTATTGTTGTTTCCCACGATGTTCCTGAAGTGCTGAGTATTGCTGATTACGCCTATATTGTGGCTGACAGGAAAATTGTCGCCCACGGAAGTGCGCAAGGGCTGCAAGAGAACAGCGATCCGCGCGTGCGTCAGTTCCTGGATGGTATTGCCGATGGCCCGGTTCCGTTCCGCTACCCTGCGGGTGATTATCAGACCGATTTATTAGAAACAGGGAGTTAAGACGCTCATGCTGCTAAATACACTGGCATCGCTTGGGCACCGCGGGATCAAAACGATCGCAACGTTCGGGCGCGCCGGTTTGATGCTTTTTAATGCGGTGGTGGGTAAACCCGAATTCCGCAAACACGCGCCGCTGCTGGTTCGCCAGCTCTATAATGTCGGCGTACTGTCGATGCTCATTATTATTGTTTCCGGCGTGTTTATTGGCATGGTGCTCGGTCTGCAGGGATACCTGGTATTGACCACCTACAGCGCCGAAACCAGTCTTGGCATGCTGGTGGCGCTGTCGCTGCTGCGTGAGTTGGGGCCGGTTGTCGCCGCGCTGTTATTCGCTGGCCGTGCGGGTTCTGCGTTGACGGCTGAGATTGGCTTGATGCGCGCGACCGAGCAGCTTTCCAGTCTCGAAATGATGGCGGTTGATCCGCTGCGGCGCGTCATTTCGCCGCGATTTTGGGCGGGAGTCATCTCGCTACCGCTGTTGACCATTATCTTTGTCGCTGTCGGTATTTGGGGCGGTTCGCTGGTTGGCGTTAACTGGAAAGGTATCGATACGGGCTTTTTCTGGACCGCGATGCAAAACGCCGTCGAATGGCGGATGGATCTGGTTAACTGTCTGATTAAAAGCGTGGTGTTTGCCATCACCGTAACCTGGATTGCGCTGTTCAACGGTTACGATGCAATCCCGACTTCCGCCGGGATTAGCCGGGCGACAACACGTACCGTTGTGCACTCCTCGCTGGCCGTACTCGGTCTTGATTTTGTGCTCACCGCACTGATGTTTGGGAATTGAGTTCATGCAAACGAAAAAAAGTGAAATTTGGGTAGGCGTTTTTCTCCTGCTGGCGCTGCTGGCGGCACTCTTTATCTGCCTGAAAGCGGCGGATGTCGCCTCCATGCGTACCGAGCCGACTTACCGTATCTATGCCACCTTTGACAACATTGGCGGTCTGAAAACACATTCGCCGGTAAGAATTGGCGGTGTGGTGGTCGGGCGCGTTGCTGATATCTCTCTTGATCCCAAAACCTATCTGCCGCGTGTCGCGCTGGATATTGAAGAACGTTACAACCAGATCCCGGATACCAGCTCACTGGCGATCCGCACTTCCGGGTTGTTAGGTGAACAGTATCTGGCGCTGAACGTTGGTTTTGACGATCCTGAAATGGGAACTTCTATGCTTAAAGAAGGAAGCACCATTCAGGACACCAAGTCCGCCATTGTGCTTGAGGACCTTATCGGACAATTCCTTTACAACAGTAAAGGCGGCGACAATAAGAATTCAGGCGATGCGGCAGCCCACGATGCAGGGAATACTCAAGCCGCACCGTCTGCTGGCCAGACGAATTAATGAGGAGAATTGACGCATGTTTAAACGTCTATTAATGGTTGCCCTGCTGGTGATTGCGCCGCTGGGGGCCGCGATGGCGGCCGATCAAGCTAACCCCTACGCCGCAATGAAAGACGCGGCACAGAAAACCTTTGATCGCCTCAAAAATGAGCAGCCGAAAATCCGTGCGAACCCGGATTACCTGCGCGATGTAGTCGATCAGGAACTGCTGCCTTATGTGCAGGTTAAATACGCCGGTGCGTTGGTGCTGGGCCGTTATTATAAAGAAGCGACCCCGGCGCAGCGTGAAGCCTATTTCGCTGCCTTTCGCGAATACCTGAAACAGGCTTACGGCCAGGCGCTGGCGATGTACCACGGTCAAACCTATCAGATTGCCCCGGAGCAGCCGCTGGGCGATGCGACGATTGTGCCGATCCGCGTGACTATCATCGATCCGAATGGTCGTCCGCCGGTGCGTCTGGATTTCCAGTGGCGTAAAAACACGCAGAACGGCAACTGGCAGGCTTACGACATGATTGCCGAAGGGGTGAGCATGATCACGACCAAACAGAACGAATGGAGCGATCTGCTGCGTACCAAAGGTATCGACGGTTTAACCGCCGAGCTGCAATCTATTTCCCGCCAGAAAATTACCCTGGACGAGAAAAAGCAATGACAGCCAGTCTAAGCTGGTCACGCGAGGGAGAGTGCCTGAAACTGGTTGGTGAACTGGATCAGGATCTCTTAAACCCGCTGTGGGATGCGCGCGTGGAGGCGATGAACGGGGTAACCTGCATCGACTTACATGGCGTGTCACGCGTTGATACTGCTGGTGTCGCGCTGCTGGTTCATCTGGTGGCGCAGGGCAAAAAACAGGGCAGCAATGTTGTGCTTGCCGGGGTGAGTGAGAATGTTTCCACCCTCGCTGCGCTCTATAATTTGCCGCAGGATGTATTGCCTCACTAATTTTTTCAATGCGTTACTACTTAAAGCCCCGTCCTTTATATTGATGGGGCTTTTTGCTTGTTTAAGCCGACGCCACTTTCCTCTAAGATGTGTGACTGTTTTCACTATTAGATGATATTTACACCCATGGAAAATCATGAAATTCAGACGGTGCTGATGAACGCACTCTCTCTCCAGGAAGCCCACGTCACTGGCGATGGCAGTCACTTTCAGGTTGTCGCTGTGGGTGAGATTTTTGACGGCATGAGCCGGGTCAAGAAACAACAGACCATTTATGGCCCGCTGATGGAATACATCGCAGACAACCGTATCCATGCCCTGTCGATCAAGGCTTACACTCCGGCGGAGTGGGCGCGGGATCGCAAACTTAACGGCTTTTGAGCGCAGGGGATAAACCCACTGCGCGTGTGAATTCTTAACAGAGATCAGATGAATGGATAAGTTTCGTGTACAGGGGCCGACGCGTCTCCAGGGCGAAGTGACAATTTCAGGCGCGAAAAACGCCGCGCTGCCGATTCTTTTTGCCGCGTTGCTGGCGGAAGAACCGGTTGAAATCCGTAACGTTCCGAAACTGAAAGATATCGATACCACCATGAAGCTGCTCAGCCAGTTGGGCACCAAGGTGGAACGCAATGGATCCGTATGGATCGATGCGGGTGACGTCAATGTTTTCTGCGCACCTTACGAGCTGGTGAAAACCATGCGCGCATCTATTTGGGCGCTGGGGCCGTTGGTTGCGCGTTTCGGTCAGGGGCAGGTATCTCTGCCTGGCGGTTGCGCGATTGGCGCGCGTCCGGTGGATCTGCACATTAGCGGTCTGGAACAACTGGGCGCGGAGATCAAGCTGGAAGAGGGCTACGTCAAAGCTTCCGTTAACGGGCGTCTGAAAGGCGCGCATATCGTGATGGATAAAGTAAGCGTTGGCGCGACAGTAACCATTATGTCTGCTGCGACGCTGGCGGAAGGCACGACCATTATCGAAAACGCCGCCCGTGAGCCGGAAATTGTTGATACGGCAAACTTCCTCAATACCCTCGGTGCAAAAATCACCGGTATGGGAACCGATCGCATCACCATCGAAGGGGTGAAACGTCTGGGCGGTGGTGTTTATCGCGTCCTGCCTGATCGTATCGAAACCGGGACTTTCCTGGTCGCGGCAGCGATCTCTGGCGGTAAAATTGTTTGCCGTAACGCTCAGCCGGATACGCTGGATGCGGTGCTGGCTAAGCTACGCGATGCTGGTGCGGATATTGAGGTTGGCGAAGACTGGATTAGCCTTGATATGCATGGTAAGCGTCCGAAAGCAGTGAATGTGCGCACAGCTCCGCATCCGGGGTTCCCGACCGATATGCAGGCGCAATTTACGCTGCTGAACCTGGTGGCTGAAGGTACGGGCGTTATCACCGAGACTATCTTCGAAAACCGTTTCATGCATATTCCTGAACTGATCCGTATGGGAGCTCACGCAGAGATCGAAAGCAATACAGCGATTTGCCACGGCGTAGAAAAGCTCTCCGGTGCGCAGGTCATGGCAACCGATTTACGCGCTTCTGCAAGCCTTGTGCTGGCGGGTTGTATTGCGGAAGGGACCACCATTGTTGATCGTATCTATCATATCGATCGAGGCTACGAGCGTATTGAAGATAAACTCAGTGCGCTTGGCGCGAACATTGAGCGCGTCAAAGGCGAATAAGCCTGTCTGCTGAACTGTAAGAAGGGAGCCTCGGCTCCCTTTTTTTCTATCGCCAGTTCTGGCAAACAAGGGGAGGTGCTACTTGCATGACCGCTTATTTTTCCTCCTTTTTTTTCCTGATCAGCTTCGTCTTATCAATAAATTCGTGGGTGACGGGATCATGGTAACGTGACGGCCAGATAACCCAGGGATCGGTATCCAGCGCACGAGCAATAATCAATTCCCCTTTTGGCCAGGAGCGTGTCAGGGCATTAGCGAGGGTCGATGAGCTTAACCCGTTTTTACGGGATTCAGCAGCCAGCGATGTTCCTTTCTTACGCAGTCCGGCAATGATATCAGCCTGGTGCCAGTCCATTAATTTTGTTTCCATAACATCTCCCTGATAGAAAATAGGTGTCAATTATTTACGCCAACAACGCTACTTACTATACGCATACGGGAGCGTTTGTTCTGAAAAGCTCATGTAATATTTTGCGTTTTAGGATTATGACAAGGCTTGATATTACTGGTTATTTTTCATTTTAAGGGGATTTAAAGAAACTTATTGGAACTTTCCCGCGGCAATGCGCGGGAAGCTGGAAAGATTAACGATCGCGCTGAACGGCGATGTGGGCAAGACCGACCAACGCGTCGCGCCACGGTGAATCCGGTAGAACTTGTAGAGCGGCAATGGCCTTATCCGCTTCTTCTTCCGCACGGCGACGCGTCCATTCCAGTGAACCGCAGGCAGCCATTGCTTCCAGAACAGGCTCCAGAAGGTGTCGGCCGTTTCCTTGCTCGATAGCTTCGCGGATCATCTGTGCTTGTTCTGGTGTGCCGTTATGCATGGCATGTAACAACGGTAACGTCGGTTTGCCTTCATTCAGGTCATCGCCGGTGTTTTTGCCGAGCGTTTCACCGTCCGCGCTGTAATCAAGCAAATCGTCGATAAGCTGAAAAGCGGTTCCCAGATAGCGACCGTAATCCTGCAACCCTTTTTCCTGCGCTTCGGTGCAACCAGCCAGCAAGCCGGAACACTGAGCCGCCGCTTCAAACAGACGTGCGGTCTTGCTATAAATGACGCGCATGTAGTTTTCTTCAGTGATATTTGGGTCGTTGACGTTCATCAACTGCAGGACTTCGCCTTCAGCAATCACGTTTACGGCTTCTGACATCACTTCCAGCACTTTCAGCGAGCCGAGGCTGGTCATCATCTGGAAAGCGCGGGTGTAGATAAAATCACCGACCAGTACGCTCGCTGCGTTGCCAAAGGCCGCATTAGCGGTGGCTTTGCCGCGACGCATGTCGGACTCGTCCACAACATCGTCATGGAGAAGTGTCGCGGTGTGAATAAATTCGATTAATGCGGCAATAGTGACGTGCAAATTGCCCTCATAGCCAACGGCTCGCGCCGCCAACACGGCAATCATCGGACGGATGCGTTTGCCGCCGCCGCTTACGATGTAATAACCCAACTGGTTGATTAACTGAACATCCGAGTTGAGTTGTTGCAGAATCGTCGCGTTTACACCCGCCATGTCGTGCGCGGTTAACTCATTGATTTTTTCTAAATTCATCGCAAAAGCCGGGCTTTCAGTCCTGTTTACCACATAGCAAAATGGGATAACAAAGGGTTACGGGTTAGAATAGTATTGTTGATTGTACTGAAAAAATGCGCCAGATAAACGTTACCTTACGCGTTGTGTTTTTTTTCTGCATGGAGTGACGATCACTCTTGTCAAAGGCTAGCAATTTGCGTAATATTCGCGCCCTATTGTGAATATTTATAGCGCACTCTGAATTGATCAGAATATGTGCGCGGAAGCGGAGTTTTATATGTACGCGGTTTTCCAAAGTGGTGGTAAACAACACCGAGTAAGCGAAGGTCAGACCGTTCGCCTGGAAAAGCTGGACATCGCAACTGGCGAATCTGTTGAATTCGCAGAAGTTCTGATGATCGCAAACGGTGAAGAAGTCAAAATCGGCGTTCCTTTCGTTGATGGCGGCGTAATCAAAGCTGAAGTTGTTGCTCACGGTCGTGGCGAGAAAGTTAAAATCGTTAAGTTTCGTCGTCGTAAACACTACCGTAAGCAGCAGGGCCACCGTCAGTGGTTTACTGATGTGAAAATTACTGGCATCAGCGCCTAAGACCTGAGGAGTAGATTTAAATGGCACATAAAAAGGCTGGCGGCTCAACTCGTAACGGTCGCGATTCAGAAGCTAAACGTCTGGGCGTAAAACGTTTCGGCGGTGAAGCAGTTCTGGCAGGTAGCATCATCGTTCGTCAACGTGGCACCAAATTCCACGCTGGTTCTAACGTAGGTTGCGGCCGTGACCACACTCTGTTCGCTTTGACTGACGGTAAAGTTAAGTTCGAAGTTAAAGGCCCGAAAAACCGTAAATTCATCAGCATCGTTGCTGAATAAGTTTTTCGCGTCCCGGTAACGGAAGAAAGCCCCGCAACACGTTGCGGGGCTTTTTACATTAGAAGTCCGGTAAATTCTGGCAGGTAATACGGGCATGAAACAGCAGGCAGGCATCGGTATTGCGCTGGCGCTCACAACCGCGATGTGCTGGGGCGCGTTACCCATCGCCATGAAGCAGGTGCTGGAAGTGATGGAACCGCCAACGGTGGTTTTTTATCGCTTTTTGATGGCGGGAATCGGCCTTGGTTTGATTCTCGGCTGGAAAAAAAAACTGCCCCCGCTGCATCTTTTTCGCAAGCCGCGCTGGTTAGTTTTGTTGGCCATTGCCACAGGTGGGCTGTTCGGAAATTTCATCCTCTTCAGTTCTTCCCTGCAATACGTTAGCCCGACGGCTTCGCAGGTGATTGGTCAACTTTCGCCTGTGGGCATGATGATTGCCAGCGTTGTTATTCTCAAAGAGAAAATGCGCGGCACCCAGGTTATCGGTGCGTTGATGCTTATCTGTGGTCTGGTGATGTTTTTTAATACCAGCCTAGTGGAGATTTTTACCCGCCTGACAGATTACACCTGGGGCGTGATTTTTGGTGTCGGAGCAGCCACGGTTTGGGTGAGTTACGGCGTCGCGCAAAAAGTGTTATTACGGCGCCTGGCCTCCCAGCAGATCCTCTTTTTGCTGTACACTTTGTGTACAATTGCGTTATTGCCGCTGGCAAAACCCGCCGTGCTGCTTCAGTTAAGTAACTGGCAGCTGGCTTGCCTGGTGTTTTGTGGCCTTAATACACTGGTGGGTTACGGCGCGCTAGCGGAAGCGATGGCTCGCTGGCAGGCGGCGCAAGTGAGCGCATTAATCACGCTGACGCCGCTCTTTACGCTGTTTTTTTCAGATTTATTATCAATGGCCTGGCCCGATGTTTTCGCCAGACCGATGTTAAACCTTATCGGTTATCTCGGTGCGTTTGTCGTGGTTGCGGGCGCGATGTTTTCCGCTATTGGCCATCGTCTTTTGGGACGCTGGCGTAATCGCGAAGTGGTCGCCACTGTGCCCCGCTCAGGCGAATGAGTTACGGAGAGTAAAATGAAGTTTGTTGATGAAGCTACGATCCTTGTCGTGGCAGGTGATGGCGGTAACGGTTGTGTGAGCTTCCGCCGCGAAAAATATATCCCGAAAGGCGGCCCAGATGGCGGCGACGGTGGTGACGGCGGTGATGTCTGGCTGGAAGCGGACGAAAACCTTAATACCCTGATTGACTACCGTTTTGAAAAATCTTTCCGCGCCGAACGCGGGCAGAATGGCCAGAGCCGCGACTGTACAGGGAAACGCGGAAAAGATATTACGGTGAAAGTACCGGTCGGTACGCGTGTTATCGATCAGGGCACCGGCGAAACGATGGGCGATATGACTAAACATGGTCAGCGCCTGATGGTCGCGAAAGGTGGCTGGCATGGTCTGGGCAACACGCGGTTTAAATCCTCGGTTAACCGTACGCCTCGTCAGAAAACCATGGGCACGCCGGGCGATAAGCGTGACCTGCAGCTGGAACTGATGTTGTTGGCCGATGTGGGTATGCTTGGTATGCCAAACGCAGGCAAATCAACCTTTATTCGCGCGGTATCGGCTGCAAAACCAAAAGTGGCTGATTATCCGTTTACCACGCTGGTGCCAAGCCTTGGCGTTGTCCGTATGGATAACGAAAAGAGCTTTGTGGTTGCCGATATTCCGGGATTGATCGAAGGGGCTGCTGATGGCGCAGGCCTTGGGATCCGTTTCCTGAAACATCTGGAGCGCTGCCGCGTCTTGCTGCATCTGATCGATATTGATCCGATCGATGGTTCCGATCCGGCTGAAAATGCCCGTGTCATCATCGGCGAACTGGAAAAATACAGCGAGAAGCTTGCTGCCAAACCGCGTTGGTTGGTATTCAACAAAATCGATCTGATGGATAAAGCGGAAGCAGAAGCGAAAGCAAAAGCCATCGCTGAGGAGCTGGGTTGGGAAGATAAATTCTACCTTATCTCAGCGGCCAGCCAGCAGGGCGTTAAAGATCTGTGCTGGGACGTGATGACCTTTATCATCGAAAACCCGATCACCCAGGCGCAGGAAGAGCAGCAGCCTGAGAAAGTCGAGTTTATGTGGGACGATTATCATCGCCAGCAGCTTGAAGAAGCTGAAGTGGTAGAAGATGACGAAGAGTGGGATGACGACTGGGACGAAGACGACGAAGAAGGCGTCGAGTTCATCTACAAGCGTTAATCGCTGCGATTTCCCCGGCTGCACGGGGAATATTGCCAGCAAAAATGCCGGGTTAGCACACGCTACCCGGCATTTTTGTTAGTTGTTCTGGTAGATATCTTTGTACAGCCGGCTTTCAAAACGCACCAGTGGAATGCGGCGATTACGCTGATCCGCCGGTTCGACAGCATAACCAGAGAGATACTGCACGAAAGCCATCCGCTGACCGCTCGCAGTGGTGATAAACCCGGCCAGGTTATACACGCCCTGCAAAGAGCCTGTTTTGGCCGAAACTTTGCCGTCTACACCCGCTTCATGCAGGCCAGCGCGATACTGCAGGGAGCCATCATAGCCTGCCAGCGGCAGCATTGAGATAAAATTGAGCTCGGTGTCATGCTGCGCAATGTATTGCAGAACTTGCATCATCGTGGCGGGTGCCAGCAGGTTATGTCGCGACAGGCCGGAACCATCAGCGATGATCGTATTACCGAGATCGACACCAGCCTGCTGGCGCAGGATCTGCCGTACTGCATCCGATCCTGCTCGCCACGTCCCCGGTACACCAAAGCGCGCGTGACCAATCATACGAAACACCGTGTCAGCGATCATATTGTCTGATTTTTTCAGCATCTGCTTTAGCAGATCGTGAAGCGGTACCGACTGCTTGCTGGCAATGACAGTGCCGGCCTGGTTCTCCTGCGTTTGGCGCAACAATGTACCGGTATAAGTGATACCGGCATCGTTCAATTCCGCTTTCAGAATCGCACCGGCGTAGCTTGCTCCGTCCTGAATGGCGAAAGCCAGAGGGAGTGGGTCGGCGCGTTGCGGCAGGCATCCTGTTAGCGTAAAGCGATTTAAATCGCCCGGGACGACATCAAGTTCGCAATACTGCGCCTCTGCGGAACCGCGAGCGAGCGTGCGGACCTGGCTGAACATATTCACTGGATAATAATTAGCGATGCGGATATAGGCCAAATCGCCCGGTTTTTGCGCGCTGTAGAGCGAAATAGAGAAGCAGTTGCGATCGACAATTGCCGCAGCAGGTGGTGCGCTAAAGCATTGCGTCATGTCGTTCCACGGCCAGCCTGGCGCTTTATCATGACTGGCAAAAATAGAGGTATCGACCAGCACGTTACCTTCGATTTTCTGCACACCCGACTTTTTCAGCGCCGCGACCATATTGCGAATATCCTGACGTTTTAGCGTCGGATCGCCGCCAAATCGTGCAATTAAGTCACCTTTTAATGTACCGTTCTCAACAGAACCTTTGCTTTCCAGCGTGGTTGTAAAGCGAAAGTCCGGCCCAAGCTGCAACAGTGCCGCCAGCGCGGTGATAACCTTCTGCGTGCTGGCTGGCAGCGCCATTTGTTTACCGTGGTAATCAATTTCTGGCACTTGAGCGCCGACTTTTTGCACCATCAGCGCCAGGTTCGCACCATCCGGCAGTTGGTTTATGTATTCGTCTACATTCGCGGCCTGAACGTTCAGGGCTATACTTGTGGTCAATCCGATGATAAAGCTGGAAAATCGCATAATCTCGCGCTAGGAAGCAGTAAACAAGCCGTCATACTACGGCGCAACGACCCGGAAAGTAAACGATGACCCATAGTGAACTTCCGGGTAAAATACGTATCAAATTGAAAAATTGCGCTGACCTGGGGCTTTGTCCCCGGGTCAGTTTTCTTTTGCTCCTGCCCGACGGTATATGCCGGTGTACGGGGGAGGTAGATCAGATGGGGTGGGTTACCGCTCCCTACAGGAATGTTTAAGAGGTATAACAATGCAAGCTATTCCGATGACCTTACGTGGTGCCGAAAAATTGCGCGAAGAGCTGGAATTTCTGAAATCCGTTCGTCGCCCTGAAATCATCGCCGCCATCGCGGAAGCCCGCGAACATGGCGATCTGAAAGAGAATGCGGAATATCACGCAGCGCGCGAGCAGCAAGGCTTCTGCGAAGGGCGAATTAAAGATATTGAAGCAAAACTGTCTAATGCACAGGTGATCGACATTTCTAAAATGCCGAAAAGCGGTCGTGTCATTTTTGGTTCTACTGTTACGGTATTGAACCTCGATAATGACGAAGAGCAGACTTATCGCATTGTTGGCGATGATGAAGCCGACTTTAAACAGAACCTGATTTCAGTCAACTCGCCTATTGCCCGCGGCCTGGTAGGTAAAGAGCAGGACGATGTGGTGGTGATTCGCACGCCGGGCGGCGAAGTGGAATATGAAATCATCAAAGTGGAATATCTTTGATCGCTGCCTTCGCGTCGATTGTTGACGGATTGTAAAGAAAAGAAAAAGGCCGCGCTGCGGCCTTTTATGAATTCCGGGAGCGTGGCATTTTGCACGTCTGCTGGCGGAAACCCCTCGTTTTACACAGATTTTGTGTTCAATTCAGGATATCCTTAGCGTGGCAGCGAAATTTTACGCTCCGCGGTTGGGCGATAAAGCACCAGCGTTTTACCGATGACCTGTACGTTGCAGGCGCCGGTTTCGCGAACGATAGCTTCCACGATCAAGGTCTTAGTTTCTCTGTCTTCAGAGGCAATTTTCACCTTGATAAGTTCATGGTGCTCTAGCGCTTGTTCAATCTCGGCCAGTACCCCTTCGGTCAAACCATTATTGCCAAGCATAACTACCGGCTTGAGCGGATGTGCCAGACCTTTCAGGTGCTGTTTTTGTTTAGTACTCAGATTCATCGTATATTTTGCTTACGTTGGGATTGAAAACGGGTCATTCTACCGCCATCTCCACTGTATCGCCAAATTGCGCGTCGAAATTTCTCGATGTCGACGATGAACCCGGATGGAAAGTTAAATGACAGGTAAAAAGCGTTCTGCCAGTTCGAGCCGCTGGCTTCAGGAACACTTTAGCGATAAATATGTTCAACAGGCGCAGAAAAAAGGGTTGCGTTCCCGTGCCTGGTTTAAACTTGATGAAATACAGCAAAGTGACAAACTTTTTAAGCCGGGTATGACGGTCGTCGACTTGGGCGCAGCCCCTGGTGGATGGTCGCAATATGCGGTCACGCAGATTGGTGGTAATGGTCGTATCATCGCTTGTGATCTTTTACCGATGGATCCAATCGTTGGTGTGGACTTCCTTCAGGGCGATTTTCGTGATGAATTAGTTCTGAAAGCGTTACTGGATCGCGTTGGCGACAGTAAAGTTCAGGTTGTCATGTCAGATATGGCACCGAATATGAGCGGTACGCCTGCTGTTGATATACCCCGTTCCATGTATCTGGTGGAGCTGGCGCTGGAGATGTGCCGTGATGTGTTGGCGCCTGGCGGAAGTTTTTTAGTGAAAGTGTTCCAGGGCGAAGGTTTCGATGAGTATCTCACCGAAATTCGCTCCCTGTTTACGAAGGTTAAAGTGCGTAAACCGGACTCTTCACGTGCGCGTTCACGTGAAGTGTATATTGTAGCGACCGGGCGAAAATGATACCCCGTCGATTTCGGCCTCTGGTTTGAAAGAGATGGGTTATGTTGTATCCTGACGCTGTTTTTAACACAGTTGTAATATGAGGTTAATCCCTTGAGTGACATGGCGAAAAACCTAATACTCTGGCTGGTCATTGCCGTCGTGCTGATGTCAGTATTCCAGAGCTTTGGGCCCAGCGAGTCGAATAGCCGTAAGGTGGACTATTCTACCTTCCTGCAAGAGGTCAACCAGGACCAGGTTCGCGAAGCGCGTATCAACGGACGTGAGATCAACGTTACCAAGAAAGATAGTAACCGTTACACGACTTACATCCCTGTCCAGGATCCGAAACTGCTCGACAACCTGGTGACGAAAAACGTCAAAGTTGTCGGTGAACCGCCGGAAGAGCAGAGCGTGCTGACGACCATCTTTATCTCATGGTTCCCGATGCTGCTGCTGATTGGGGTCTGGATTTTCTTTATGCGTCAGATGCAGGGCGGCGGTGGCAAAGGTGCCATGTCGTTCGGCAAGAGCAAGGCGCGTATGCTTACGGAAGATCAGATCAAAACGACTTTCGCTGACGTTGCCGGTTGCGACGAAGCAAAAGAAGAAGTTGGCGAACTGGTTGAATATCTGCGTGAGCCGAGCCGTTTCCAGAAACTGGGCGGTAAAATCCCGAAAGGCGTCCTGATGGTCGGTCCTCCGGGTACGGGTAAAACGCTGCTGGCGAAAGCGATCGCCGGTGAAGCGAAAGTACCGTTCTTCACCATTTCCGGTTCTGACTTTGTAGAAATGTTCGTTGGTGTCGGCGCATCTCGCGTACGCGACATGTTCGAACAAGCGAAGAAAGCAGCACCATGCATTATCTTCATCGATGAAATCGACGCCGTAGGCCGTCAGCGTGGTGCGGGTCTTGGCGGTGGTCACGATGAGCGTGAACAGACGCTGAACCAGATGCTGGTTGAAATGGATGGTTTCGAAGGTAACGAAGGTATTATCGTTATTGCCGCGACGAACCGTCCGGACGTACTCGACCCAGCTTTGTTGCGTCCGGGTCGTTTTGACCGCCAGGTTGTTGTCGGTCTGCCGGACGTTCGCGGCCGTGAGCAGATCCTGAAAGTCCATATGCGCCGTGTGCCGCTGTCCCCTGATATTGATGCGGCAATCATCGCACGCGGGACGCCAGGCTTCTCCGGTGCCGATTTGGCGAACCTTGTCAACGAAGCCGCGCTGTTTGCCGCTCGTGGCAACAAACGCGTTGTGTCGATGGTCGAGTTTGAAAAAGCGAAAGACAAAATCATGATGGGTGCGGAACGCCGCTCCATGGTGATGACCGAAGCGCAGAAAGAGTCCACGGCATACCACGAAGCAGGCCATGCGATTATTGGTCGTCTGGTGCCGGAACACGATCCGGTGCATAAAGTGACGATCATTCCGCGCGGCCGTGCGCTGGGTGTGACGTTCTTCCTGCCGGAAGGTGATGCGATTAGCGCCAGTCGTCAGAAACTGGAAAGCCAGATTTCAACGCTGTACGGTGGCCGTCTGGCAGAAGAGATCATCTATGGCGTTGAACATGTTTCTACCGGTGCGTCGAACGATATTAAAGTCGCGACCAACCTGGCACGTAACATGGTCACCCAGTGGGGCTTCTCCGACAAACTCGGTCCGCTGCTTTACGCGGAAGAGGAAGGCGAAGTATTCCTCGGCCGTAGCGTTGCAAAAGCGAAACATATGTCCGATGAAACCGCACGAATCATCGACCAGGAAGTGAAATCGCTTATTGAACGTAACTACAATCGCGCACGTCAGTTGCTCAATGAAAATATGGATATTCTGCATGCGATGAAAGATGCTCTGATGAAATATGAGACCATCGATGCACCGCAGATTGATGACCTGATGTCACGTCGTGATGTTCGTCCGCCAGCAGGTTGGGAAGAACCTGGCACGAACAACTCTGACAATAATGGTACGCCGCGAGCGCCGCGTCCGGTCGATGAACCGCGTACGCCAAACCCGGGCAATACCATGTCAGAACAGCTGGGCGACAAATAAGTATTTGCGCTGATGATCTGCTTTTAATGAAAACCCCGGGGCTTGCTCCGGGGTTTTTCTTTTAATTTCTAACTGCCACAACCTCAGGATTTTTAGTCATGAAACTCCATGCTCAGGGCTCAACACTGGATTTGTCACATCCCCATGTAATGGGCATTCTCAATGTAACGCCGGATTCTTTTTCTGATGGCGGTGCACATAACACATTGATTGAGGCGGTAAAGCACGCGAACCTGATGATCAATGCGGGAGCGACAATTGTGGATATCGGCGGGGAATCGACGCGTCCTGGGGCGGCCGATGTTAGCGTAGAAGAGGAACTTGAACGCGTAATCCCGGTGGTTGAAGCTATTGCACAGCGTTTTGAGGTATGGATTTCCGTCGATACATCAAAACCAGAGGTGATTCGTGAATCGGCGCGAGTAGGTGCACATATCATTAACGATATCCGCTCATTAACAGAACCTGGCGCACTGGAAGCAGCCGTGCAAACCGGGTTACCGGTTTGCCTGATGCATATGCAAGGCCAGCCAAAAAACATGCAGGAAGCGCCGAAATATGATGATGTGTTTGCCGACGTGAATCGCTTTTTTAGCGAACATATAGCACGATGCGAGCGGGCCGGGATCGCAAAAGAGAAATTGTTGCTCGACCCGGGATTCGGTTTCGGTAAAAATCTTTCCCACAATTATACATTGCTTGCCCGCCTGGCTGAGTTTCATCATTTTGGCTTACCTCTGCTGGTTGGAATGTCGCGTAAGTCGATGGTAGGCCAGCTACTCAATGTCGGTCCCTCCGAGCGGTTAAGCGGTAGTCTGGCTTGCGCAGTGATCGCGGCAATGCAAGGCGCGCACATTATTCGTGTTCACGATGTAAAAGAAACAGTAGAAGCTATGCGGGTGGTAGAAGCCACGCTGGCAGCGAAGGAAAACAAACGCTATGAGTAATCGTAAATATTTTGGCACCGATGGTATTCGCGGCCGCGTTGGCGACGCACCGATCACCCCTGATTTTGTGCTTAAGCTGGGTTGGGCTGCCGGGAAAGTACTGGCGCGTCATGGATCGCGTAAGATCATCATTGGTAAAGATACCCGTATTTCGGGTTATATGCTGGAATCAGCGCTGGAGGCCGGGCTTGCGGCGGCTGGTCTTTCTGCCTCCTTTACCGGGCCAATGCCAACGCCGGCGGTAGCTTACCTCACGCGCACATTTCGCGCAGAAGCGGGAATTGTAATTTCGGCTTCGCATAACCCTTTCTATGACAATGGCATCAAATTTTTCTCTATTGACGGTACAAAATTGCCGGATGCGGTAGAAGAGGCGATTGAAGCCGAGATGGAAAAAGAGCTGACCTGTGTCGACTCCGCTGAGCTGGGTAAAGCTAGTCGCATTGTTGATGCCGCAGGACGATATATTGAGTTTTGCAAAGCAACCTTCCCCAATGAATTAAGTCTTAACGGCTTAAAAATCGTTGTTGATTGCGCTAATGGCGCAACTTATCACATTGCCCCGAGCGTCTTTCGCGAATTAGGCGCGAAAGTCATAGCCATTGGGTGTGAACCAGATGGTGTGAACATCAACGAAAAATGTGGTGCGACGGACGTGGCAGCGCTGCAGCAGCGCGTTCTGGTTGAGAAAGCCGATTTGGGCATTGCCTTTGATGGCGACGGTGATCGCGTCATTATGGTCGATCATGAGGGTAACAAGGTCGATGGCGATCAAATCATGTATATCATTGCCCGCGAGGGGCTGCGCCAGGGGCAGCTGCGCGGTGGCGCAGTTGGCACACTCATGAGCAATATGGGGCTTGAACTGGCGCTTAAGCAACTGGGCATTCCCTTTGCGCGCGCGAAAGTTGGCGACCGTTATGTGCTGGAAAAAATGCAGGAGAAAGGCTGGCGTATCGGTGCTGAAAACTCCGGCCATGTAATATTGCTGGATAAAACGACGACCGGAGACGGTATCGTGGCCGGTTTGCAGGTGGTTGCCGCAATGGTGCGTAACCACATGTCTCTGCATGATTTGTGCAGCGGTATGAAAATGTTCCCGCAGGTGCTGGTGAATGTGCGTTTTACCGCAGGCATTGGTGATCCGCTGGAAGACGAGACGGTTAAGACGGTGACGGCAGAAGTGGAAGCGACGCTGGCTGGCCGCGGTCGTGTGTTGTTGCGTAAATCCGGTACTGAGCCATTAATTCGCGTCATGGTAGAAGGTGAAGACGAGGCGCAAGTGACCTCGCTGGCGAATCGCATCGCCGACGCGGTTAAGGCTGTAAAATAGCGCGATAAGTGCTTAAAAAGGCGGCTGTTGCCGCCTTTTTAATAGCCCGGGATCGCAATTTTGCTGTTTTTTTCCGCACTTGATAAAATGCACTTAAATTGCCCTTGCGAAGGTCATTCGCTTTGGTTAGTATTCACACCCGCTTCAGTGGGAAAGCAATAAACATCCCACTTTTATTGGTTTGAAGCATTGGCTGCGGCAACCCCGCAAGGAACAGGTTGATTATGTACGAAGCTCTTTTAGTTGTTTTCCTTATTGTAGCGCTGGCTCTTGTTGGCCTGATAATGCTGCAGCAAGGTAAAGGCGCTGACATGGGAGCCTCCTTTGGCGCTGGCGCGTCCGGTACGCTGTTCGGTTCAAGTGGTTCTGGTAACTTCATGACCCGTACGACTGCTGTGCTGGCAACACTGTTCTTTATTATTAGCCTTGTGCTGGGCAACATTAACAGCAATAAAACCAATAAAGGAAGCGAGTGGGATAATCTGAGTGCACCGGCTAAGAGTGAACAAACTCAGCCTGCAGCTCCGGCGCAGCCGACCAGCGATATCCCGCACTAAGAAGTAAGTCGTGCCGAGGTGGTGGAATTGGTAGACACGCTACCTTGAGGTGGTAGTGCCCGATTGGGCTTACGGGTTCAAGTCCCGTCCTCGGTACCAATATTCCGGAAAAAAGACATCGTAAGATGTCTTTTTTTTTGCCTGTTATTGACTACACTG
>NZ_JBCIVK010000012.1:0-77346 GCF_039409795.1 Kosakonia sp. PSU_27
ATAGCCTTTCGTTTTTTCTGATTAGCGATAATTTACGGTTAACTGATTACGTACAACGTTGAGCGCCGGCCTTAGCTGGCCGGGGCTGTTGACGGAGTAGATAAAGCGGAACTCTCCGTTCGCCGCCAGCGGCACATCAATGCGCCGCTCGCCGCTCAGGGCAGGCAGCGGAATGCATTTATCGATGCGGCAAAGTTTAATGACCAGCCCCGGCGGGGGAGGGGAGAGCAGCGTAATACGCCATGAAATACGCACCGCTTGCGCCGAAGGAGAAAGGGATTCGGGGGAGAACAGCGGGCGTCCACGCAGTAACTGCTTACCGGTAGTGACGCTGCCGCCAGCGGATGAGGCGCTCCAGGCGCCTGTTGTTTGGGCGGACGCCGCAGGGGATGCCTGCAGCGCCAGAAGAAGTAATACCACTGATTTCATTAGTTTTTGCCAGTTGCAGCCGTCGTTTGTGCGGACGCCGCAGGGGATACCTGCAGCGCCGGAAGAAGTCATACCCGGGATTTCATTAATGGGTGCCAATGACCGCCGTCATTTGCACGGTCTTGTTATTGCTGATTTCCAGCGTCGACAATACCGCCAGCTGCGGGAACGCACGACGCAGGAAACGTGACACCATGGTGCGCAGCGCCGGGTTAACCAGCAGCACCGGCGAAACGCCGAGCGACTGCTGTTCGGTAATGGCGCGGTCGGCCTGACGCATCAGGTTTTCGGCAATACCCGGCTCAATCGCGCTACCGCTTTGCAGGGACTGGATCAGCAGTTTTTCCAGCGACGTATCCAGACCGATCACTTTGATGTCATCGTCATTGCGGAACCACTGCGCGGTGATCGCGCGGCCCAGGCGAATACGCACCTGCGAGGTCAGCTCATCCGGATCGTTTTGCACCGGCGCATATTCCGCCAGCGTATCGATGATGGTTCGCATATCGCGGATAGAAACGCGTTCAGAGAGCAGGTTCTGCAACACTTTGTGGAACAGCGTCACCGAAATCACCCCAGGAATTAAATCTTCCACCAGCTTCGGCATCTCTTTGGTGATGCGGTCGAGCAACTGCTGGGTCTCCTGGCGGCTGAACAATTCATCCGTATACAGCGTGATCAAGTGGTTCAGGTGTGTGGCGATAACCGAGCTTGGGTCAACCACGGTAAAGCCCTGGATTTGCGCCTGTTCACGTAATACTTCATCAATCCAGCAGGCGGGCAGGCCAAAGGCCGGATCGACACACGGCGTACCGGGCAGCTCACCTTCGGCATAACCCGGGTTGATGGCCATCCAGCGTTCCGGCTCCATGGTGCCGCTGCCGATTTCCACGCCTTTAAGCAGAATGCGGTAGTCACCAGGCGCCAGATCGAGGTTGTCGCGAATATGGATCGCCGGTGGCAAAAAGCCCATCTCCTGCGCGAATTTCTTACGGATACCGCGCACGCGCACCAGCAGTTGCCCGTCCTGGTCACTATCAACCAGCGGGATCAGGCGATAGCCCACTTCCAGACCCAGCACATCTTCCATTTCAACATCTGCCCATGAGGCTTCCGCCGAGGCCTGCTCGTTGGCGGCCAGCGCGCTGGCGCTGTCTTTATCTTCGGTCACGGCGCTGCGACGGCCCGGGTTTTTCATTTCGCGACCGCGCAGCCACCAGGCAAGCCCCAGCAGGATGGCAGTGAACATCAGGAATACCAGGTTCGGCATCCCCGGGATCAGCCCCAGCAGACCAATTACCCCGCCGGAAAGCAGCATCACGCGCGGGTTGTTGAACAGCTGGCCGACCATCTGTTCCCCGATGTCTTCATCATTGGAAACACGGGTCACAATCACACCGGCGGCGGTGGAGATGATCAGCGCCGGGATCTGCGCGACAAGACCATCACCGATGGTCAGCAGGGTGTAGGTTTCGCCCGCTTCCGCCACGCTTAAGCCGTGCTGCATTACACCGATGATCAAACCGCCGACGACGTTAATCGCCATGATCAGCAACCCGGCGATGGCGTCACCACGCACGAATTTACTGGCACCGTCCATCGAGCCGTAAAAATCAGACTCCTGGGTCACTTCGCTACGGCGGCGTTTTGCCTCCGCTTCACCAATCAGCCCGGCGTTAAGATCGGCATCAATCGCCATCTGCTTACCTGGCATCCCGTCCAGCACAAAACGCGCGCCCACTTCGGCGATACGTCCGGCACCTTTGGTGATAACCATAAAGTTGATGATGATAAGAATGGCGAACACCACGATACCGATAGCGAAGTTGCCGCCGACCAGGAAGTGGCCGAAGGCTTCAACCACCCGGCCCGCTGCGGCGGCACCGGTGTGGCCTTCCATCAGAATGATACGCGTGGAGGCAATGTTCAGCGCGAGGCGCAGCAGGGTCGAAAACAGCAACACCGTCGGGAACGCGGAAAACTCAAGGGTTTTCTGCGTAAACATCGCCACCATCAATATCATCAGCGACAGCACGATATTAAAGGTGAACAGGGTATCCAGCAGAAATGCCGGCAGCGGCAGTACCATCATTGCCAGAATCAGCATGATCAGCACCGGGCCTGCCATGATTTGCCACTGTGTCTCTTTAAACGCGGGTAAGCGTAATTTGCTGGCGATATTAGCCATCAGTTTGAACTCTCATGTACAAAATCCATCGACTCAGGAACCGCGAGATCCCTGGGCTGCTTCGGCGGAACGCCGCCGTTGTTGCGCCACCGACGCAGGCCATAAACCCAGGCCAACACTTCTGCGACGGCGCTATAAAGCTCGCCTGGGATCTGTTCGCCAATCTCACAATGGCGATAGAGCGCACGGGCAAGCGGTGGTGCTTCGAGCATCGGGATGCGGTGTTGCGCCCCCAGCTCGCGAATTTTTAAGGCAATATCGCCGGCACCTTTGGCCAGCACGACCGGCGCGCTCATCCCGCCTTCTTTATAAGAGAGGGCGACAGAGTAGTGCGTCGGGTTGTTGACGATGACATCCGCTTGCGGGATATCGCTCATCATTCGGTTTTGCGCCGCCGCACGCTGCATCTGTTTAATGCGGCTCTTAATGTGCGGATCGCCTTCACTCTGTTTAAATTCGTCGCGGATCTCCTGACGGCTCATCCGCAGCTTTTTCAGGTTGCTGGTTATCTGATAAAAAACGTCATAACCCACTACCGGTAACAGGAAAAAAATCACCATCATCAGGCAATCCAGCGTCATGCTCATGGCATGCGCGATGGCCATCGGCAGTGCTTCGTTAACTAACTGAATGAAATGCGCTTTATTTTTGTAGATGTAGAGTGCGAAGGCGCACGCGACCAGCACGACCTTCAGGCACCCTTTGAGCATTTCTGATAACACCTGGGCGGAAAACAGACGTTTGAACCCCGAAAGCGGCGAGATCCGCTTCAGATCGAGCTTCAGCGATTTACCGCTCAGGTTGACGCCGCCCAGCAACATCGGCGATACGATCCCGGTGACAAACAATCCCAGCAAAATGGGCAGCAGCGCGTTGCTCATCATCTCCAGCAAATAGCGGGTCTGATGAAACATCGACTGTTCATCCATTACCGACAGCCGGTTGAGTACCAGGCCGGTTCGCAATAACTCCAGCAGTTGCCGGGCAAACTGCGAACCGCCAGAGAGCATAAACGCCCACCCGGCCAGCAACATCAGCAGCGAACTCAGCTCTTTCGAGCGGGGGATCTGCCCCTCTTCACGCGCTTTCTGTTTTCGCTGGGGTGTGGGTTCTTCTGTTTTTTCTACATCACTCTCTTCTGACATGATTTGCTCAGCGGCGCGGCGAACCGCGCACCGTTAGAACCCCAGACTGTCGAGCAGGTCGTCGACCTGATCTTGCGACGCCACAACACCCGCTTTGCTGCTGTCAATTTGCGGGCCATTGACCAGCATGGCGGCTGTTTTTGCTTCCGCTTCCGCCTCTTTCTCCTGCTGGAGTGATTCCGGCACGTAAGCCAGCAGCACCTGAATCAGCTCTTTCTCGACCATTTCGATAAGTAGCATCATGCGGCGGATCACCTGGCCGGTAAGATCCTGAAAATCCTGTGCCATCATGATTTCCATCAGATGCTCGTTGGTCTGGCGGGACATCATCGGCGCCTGAACGAGGAACTGGCGGGTATCCGTGACCAGCTCTTTGGCGACCGGCAATTCCACCGGATCGGCGAACCAGGCATCCCAGCGGGCGGAGAGATCTTCCGCCTGCGCGCTAATTGCCTCCTGCTGCGGGCGCGCTTCTTCCACACAGGTCAGAACGCGTTCAGCCGCCTGCGCCGTTTTCGCTACCACGTAGTTCAGGCGTTCACGCGTATCGGGGATCGCCTCTGCCGCTTCAACAATGGTGCGGTCCAGTCCTAAGTCGACCAGGCTGTCGCGCAGCAGTCGTGTCAGTTGTCCGACACGGGAGAAGATGCTTTTAAAGTCGTCTTCTGGCTGCGTATTTTCTAAGCCGCTCATCGGTTACCACCCGATTTTTTCAAAGATTTTGTTGAGCTTTTCTTCCAGCGTTGCGGCGGTGAAAGGTTTCACCACATAACCGCTGGCACCCGCCTGCGCGGCCGCGATGATGTTCTCTTTCTTGGCCTCTGCGGTAACCATCAGCACGGGCATTTTGTTTAAATTCGCGTCGGCGCGGATTTCCGTCAGCAGCTGTAAGCCATCCATGTTCGGCATGTTCCAGTCGCTGATAACGAAATCGAACGCGTCTGCACGCAGTTTGTTCAGCGCGTCCAGGCCATCTTCGGCTTCTTCAACACGGTTAAAGCCAAGGTCTTTCAACAGATTGCGAACGATGCGGCGCATGGTGGCGAAATCGTCAACAACGAGAAAGCGTAAGTTTTTGTCTGCCATTCTTTTTTTCCTGAATAAGAGAGAACGAAGTAGGTGAAAAATTAAATCCTGCGCGCCTGACCGGCAGAACGCTGAAGGATGTGCTGACCAATTTGTTCCAGATCGACGGTTTCACAGGCGGCGTTGTGCGCAATCGCTTCGCGCGGCATGCCGAAGACCACGCAAGTGCGTTCACTCTGCGCGATGGTCCACGCTCCTGCCTGGCGCATGGCCAGCAGCCCGGCGGCACCGTCGCTGCCCATCCCTGTCAAAATGACGCCGATGGCGTTTTTCCCGGCGCTTCGCGCGACGGAATGGAACAGCGCGTCCACCGAGGGGCGGTGGCGGTTAACCGGCAAATCATCACTCAGCGCGACGTGATAGTTCGCCCCGCTGCGCGTCAGCTCCATATGAAAAGCACCGGGCGCAATGTAGACGTGACCAGGCAGTACGCGCTCGCCGTGTTCCGCCTCTTTCACCGACATCTGGCACAGATGGTCCAGCCGGTTGGCAAAGGAGCGGGTAAAACCAGGCGGCATATGCTGGGCGATAACAATGGCCGGGCTTGTCGCCGGCAGCGGTTGCAACAAGTGGCGCAGCGCTTCGGTGCCACCCGTGGAAGAGCCAATGGCGATAATCTTTTCGCTGCCCACCAGCGGCGCTCTCATCACGCGGGGTGGTGCCACTTTCGTTTCGCTGCGCCGGATACGCGCTTTCGCCGCCATGCGGATTTTGTCGGCAATCATGTCGCTGTATTGCGCCATGCCTTCTTTTAAGCCCATCTGCGGTTTGGTGATAAAGTCCACCGCGCCAAGCTCCAGCGCGCTGAGCGTAATATCGGAGCCTTTGCTGGTGAGAGATGACAACATCACCACCGGCATCGGGCGCAGGCGCATCAGCCTTTCCAGAAACTCCAGCCCGTCCATACGCGGCATTTCCACGTCCAGCGTCAGCACATCCGGGTTGTGTTGTTTAATCAGATCGCGCGCGACAATCGGGTCCAGCGCCGTGGCGACCATTTCCATATCCGGCTGCTCGTTAACGATGTGCGTCATGATTTTGCGGATCAGTGACGAATCATCAATGCATAACACCTTGATTTTTCTCATTTACATTAATCTCCAAGGCGATAGACAGACTGCCCGAGCAGACGAAACGGGCTGGTTAAATTTTGAAAATGTTCCGAGTGGCCAACAAACAGCAGCCCGCCGGGTTTCAGTATTTTCGCGAAGCGCTGCAGCAGCTTCTCCTGGGTGTTCTGATCGAAATAAATCATCACGTTACGGCAAAAAATGGCATCGAAAGGCGCGGGAATATCCCACTGCGCATCAATCAGATTGAGCTGGCGAAACTGTACGGTGCTGCGAAGTTCGCTTTTGATTTTCACTCTGTTTTGATGCTCGCCCGTCCCGCGCAAAAACCAGGTGCGTTTTTGCTGTTCGGTCAGGTTGTCGATATCACTTAACCGGTAAACCCCGAGGCTGGCTTTCTCCAGTACATCGGTATCAATATCGGTGGCCAGCACGCGCGGGCCGGTAATGCTGCGCCCCAGCGTCTCTTCCAGCGTCATGGCGATTGACCACGGCTCTTCGCCGGTCGAAGCCGCCGCGCACCAGACGTTGTAGCTGCCGTTTCTGGACTGGGCATGCCGGGCCAGCGTCGGGAAGTGATACGCCTCGCGGAAAAAAGAGGTCAGGTTGGTGGTCAGGGCATTCACAAATACCTGCCACTCGTCACTGCCTGGATTCGCCACCAGCCGATCGGTGTAATCCTCAAAACTTTTTAAATTCAGCTCCCGCAGACGACGGGAGAGGCGGTTATAAACCATGTCGCGTTTTTGCGCGGTAAGGACAATACCGGCGCGCTGGTATATCAATTTGCTGATTTTTTCTATTTCACTCTCGGTCAGCACGATGGGTGCTTGTGGAGCGTGCGGAGTCATGGAACGCATATTTTTCTGACAATCAATAATAATGTTGACGGTAATTCACTGGTTTATTGCGCACACACGTATTCGCAAATGATGAGTCACTCATCACCCGATAAATACGTGTGTGCTGTTAAATCTTAATAAGAAATATCCAGGATGATTCGGGTGTGAAAAATAGCAACCATATTTCCGGGGTAATCGGCATTAAGATAATACTTAGCGGTTATACCGGCATATTCATAATATCTTGATATGCATTTACTAATTTGTTGCGTACCTGAATACCAAGATTTAATGCCAGCGATGATTTTTGCATTGAAACCATCACATCGTTTAAGCCAATACCTTCGACACCGGCCAGATAAGCCTGTGACTGGGTTTTAGCGGTGGTCTGCATTTGGCTAATATTGTTAATACTGTTAAATAAAATATCAGAGAATTGTGACTTATTCTCGACATTACGGTTCGAAGTAAAGGGGTTCAGCGCGGATGCGTCTGAGACTTTTCTGGCCTGGGACTGAATCTGATCCAGTACCCCGCCTATTGCATTCATAGACATAGAAAACAACCTTAGTAGTAATTAGCCGTAAGCTTATCATGTGGCTCGAAAAACGACATAACCTGAATAGCTGACACAAATTTCACCTTTTTACCACTTAGAAAATGGCCTGTTTTGTAGATAATACGTAACCAGGAATTCCCCTGGGAAATACTTTGCATTTACTTATTTCATACCAAATGAGGCGAGCCGTAATGCTTTTTAATTTTTATTGCGGCGATCACTTTTACAGGATATTGGCATGACTGCCACGACCCAAAGCAGTAACAAGAAAGGCATTGTCGATATTAAGGCACTGCTTGATAATATCCGGCTTAATCCCCGGATGATATTTTTCATTGCCGCCGCAGCTGCTATTTCCATTGTAATTGCACTGCTGTTCTGGGCTAAAGAACCTGACTACCGCGTTCTGTACAGCAATATTAGCGAGCAGGATGGCGGGGCGATCGTCACGCAACTGAAACAGATGCAGATACCGTACCGCTTTGCGGAGATCGACGGTTCTATTCAGATACCCGCTGAGCAGGTGTATGAAGTGCGTCTCAAGCTGGCCCAGCAGGGGCTGCCGAAAGGTGGCGCAGTGGGCTTTGAACTGCTTGATCAGGAAAAATTTGGCATCAGCCAGTTTAACGAACAAGTGAACTTCCAGCGTGCGCTGGAGGGCGAGCTTTCGCGCACCATCGAAACGCTTGGTCCGGTCAGCGCGGCGCGTGTGCATTTGGCAATGCCGAAGCCGTCCCTGTTTTTGCAAGATCAGAAACAACCTTCCGCGTCGGTGACGCTGACGTTGATCAGTGGCAGAACGCTGGATGCCGGGCAGGTGAGTGCGATTTCTTACATGATCTCCAGCGCCGTGCCGGGTCTGAGCGCCGATCGCGTGACGATTGTCGATCAAAGCGGACACCTGATGACGCAGAGCGGCGAGCAGGCGACGCAGACCACGCAGCTGAAATACACGCGCAAAATTGAAGCGGAATACCAGAATCGCATTCAGGCCATCCTGGCACCGATTGTCGGCGCGCAAAACGTCAGAACGCAGGTGACCGCGCAGGTTGACTTCACGCAGCACGAACAAACGGCCGAGCAGTACCAGCCCAACAGCCGCCCGGAAGATATGGCGATCCGCAGCCGCCAGAGCAGCAATGCCGAGCAGGGCGGTAAGAGTGCGGTAGGTGGCGTACCTGGTGCGTTAAGCAACCAGCCGCCTGCACCGGTTTCGGCGCCGATTGAGCAACCGGCAGCGCAGCAAGCCAATGGGCAAGGCGCAACCAATGCCAACGCCAACGCCAATACGAACGCAACCGCGACGCCTGCCACACCGGCGACGCCATACAACAAGCAGAGCGATGAAACCACCAACTATGAAGTGGACAAAACGCTCACGCATATCAAGCGCAGCACCGGTACGGTGGAACGCCTCTCTGTTGCGGTGGTGGTGAACTATGTGGCTGGCGCAGACGGTAAAACCGCCGCGCTCAGCAAAGATAAGCTCGACCAGATCAACGCGCTGGTGAAAGAGGTGATGGGCTACTCCGACAAACGCGGCGATACGCTGAATGTCGTGAACACCCCGTTCAGCACTGAGGCCGACGAACCGCCGGTTCCGCTGTGGAAACAGCCTGAAGTCATCAAACTGATGATGTCTGGTGCCCGTTATCTGTTTGTAGTGTTGATCGCCTGGATCCTGTGGCGTAAAGCGGTACAGCCGTTCTGGACGCGCCATCAGGAGATGCTGTTACAGCGTATGGAAATGGAAAAAGAGGCCCGCCAGGCCGAGCTGGAAGAGCAAATCCGTAAGCGTCAGAGCGCGGAAATGGCGAAAGCACAGCAGCGCGTTGAGGCGGAACAAGGCGCGCAGCAGCTGCGTGAAATGGCCGATCAGGAGCCGCAGGTTATCGCGCTGGTTCTTCGTCAATGGTTGAATAAGGAACAGAAGTCGTCATGAACGCCGCCCAGAAAAGCGCCATAGTCATGCTGACGCTCGGTGACGAGCGTGCAGCCGAAGTGTTTAAGCACTTGAATACCCATGAAGTTACGTTAATCAGTAGCGCCATGGTCCACATCGGTAGTTATACCCACGATCAGCTGGGCACGGTGATGAAAGAGTTCCGCCGTGATTCGGGTGAGTTTGCCGTGCTGGATGTGAATACCAACGAATACCTGCGCAGCGCGCTGGTGAAAGCGTTGGGTGAAGAGCGGGCGAATTCGCTGCTGGAAGATCTGCTGGATGCCAACGATGAGCGTAACGGTATTGAGACGCTCAACTTTATGGAACCGCAGATGGTCTTTGACCTCATCCGCGATGAGCATCCGCAGATTATCGCTACCATCCTTGTGCATCTGAAACGCAGCCAGGCAGCCGATCTGCTGGCGAAATTCGATGAGCGCGAACGTAACGACATCATGCTGCGTATCGCCACCTTCGGCGGCGTGCAGCCGGTGGCGTTGCAGGAACTGACCGAAGTGCTGAACAACTTGCTGCACGGTCAGAACATCAAGCGCAACAAGATGGGCGGTGTACGTCCGGCGGCGGAGATCCTCAACATGATGAAATCTCACCAGGAAGACGCGGCTATCGAAGCGGTGCGCGAATACGACCAGGAGCTGGCGCAGAAGATCATCGACGAGATGTTCCTGTTCGAAAACCTTGTCGAAATGGAAGACCGCAGCATCCAGCGTATTTTGCAGGAAGTGGATAACGAATCGCTGCTGGTGGCACTCAAAGGCGTGGACGACGCGTTGCGCGATAAGTTCTTCCGCAATATGTCCAAACGTCAGGCCGATATTATGCGTGACGATCTGAATTCCCGTGGCCCGGTTCGTATGTCGCAAGTCGAAAACGAACAAAAAGCGATCCTGTTGATTGTCCGTCGTCTGGCGGAAACTGGCGAAATCGTGTTGGGTGGAGGCGACGATGTCTACGTCTAAGCACCAGTGGAAGTCCTGGCAGCCAGAAAATCTCCTTCAGGAGTCATTCGGTCAGGAGAGCGAGTTGCGCGAGGCTGTACCGGCAGGCGATCCGGCGACGGAAGCGGCGATGCAGGTAGAGTTGTCGCGTCTGCGCAAACAGGCCGAACAAAAAGGCTTTGCCCAGGGGCAGGCGCAAGGGCTGGAAGCAGGAAAAAAACAGGGCTACGAAGAGGGTTTTGCGCAAGGCCGGGAAGAGGGCGCAGCGCAGGGCGCGGCGGAATACCGCCAGCAACAGCAGAAGCAGACCGATGAGTTCGCCCAACTGTTTGATAACGTCAGGATAACGCTCGATAGCCTCGACAGCGTGATGCCTGCGCGTCTGGTGCAGGTCGCCCTGATGGCGGCGCGCAGTTTGTTGGGCGAAAGCGTGGTGTCAACCTCGACCAACGCCTGGCTGATGACGCGCATTCAGCAACTGCTGCATGAAGACACGTTGCAGCAAGGCAATGTGCAGCTGTGGGTCAGCGCCGAAGAGTCTGCCGCTGTGCAGGAGATGCTGGGCTCGGTGCTGGAAGCCCGTGGCTGGGAATTGCGTACCGATGCGCAAATGCTGCCGGGCGGTTGTCGGTTAACCACCGACGGCGGCGAGCTGGACGCGACCACGGAAACCCGCTGGAACGAGCTGTGTAATCTGAGTCGTGAGGGCTTCGCGCTATGACCACCCGGCTAAAAAAGTGGCTTGATGGCATTGACCTGCGCGAGCACAAAATGGCGGAACTGCCGCCGTTTCGCCGCTATGGTCGGCTGACGCGCGCGACCGGTCTGGTGATGGAAGCGGTCGGTCTGAAATTGCCGATCGGCACGCTGTGCATTGTCGAACGCGAGACCGAAACGGGCATTCAGCGCGTAGAGAGCGAAGTGGTGGGGTTCAATGCCGAAACCCTCTATTTGATGCCGCTGGAAAACGTCGAAGGCGTACTGCCTGGCGCCAGAGTGTATGCCTTTGGTAACAACGTTAAAGGCAAACTGCTGCCGCTGGGACCGGAATTGCTGGGGCGCGTGCTGGATGCCAGCGCGCGTCCGCTCGATGGCCTGCCGCCGCCGGGGTCGACCGATCGCGGGCCGCTGTTTACCGCGCCGTTTAACCCGCTGCAGCGCGATCCCATCAAAAACGTGCTCGACGTGGGTGTTCGCGCGATCAATGGCTTACTGACCGTTGGCCGCGGCCAGCGTATGGGGCTGTTCGCCGGTTCCGGCGTCGGTAAAAGCGTACTGCTGGGCATGATGGCACGTTTCACCAAAGCGGATGTCATCGTCGTCGGGTTGATTGGTGAGCGTGGCCGTGAGGTGAAGGATTTTATCGAGAACATTCTCGGTAAAGAGGGGCTTAAACGTTCAGTCGTTATCGCCGCACCGGCGGATGTATCGCCGATTCTGCGTATGCAGGGCGCGGTCTACTGCACGCGTATCGCCGAAGATTTTCGCGATCGCGGCCTCGATGTGCTGCTGATTATGGACTCCTTAACCCGTTACGCGATGGCGCAGCGTGAAATTGCGCTCGCCATCGGTGAACCGCCCGCGACCAAAGGCTATCCGCCTTCGGTTTTCGCCAAGCTGCCTGCGCTGGTGGAACGTGCCGGTAACGGCATCAAAGGCGGCGGTTCGATCACCGCGTTTTATACCGTGTTGACGGAAGGGGATGATCAGCAGGATCCGATTGCCGACTCGGCGCGTGCGATCCTCGACGGTCATATTGTGCTCTCGCGCAGGCTGGCGGAATCGGGACACTACCCGGCGATTGATATCGAAGCCTCGATAAGCCGTGCGATGACCGAGCTTATCGAACCGGCGCATTACAAAAAAGTGCAGCGTTTTAAACAGATGCTCTCCTCTTACCAGCGTAACCGCGATCTGGTGAGCGTAGGCGCGTATGCGGCGGGCAGCGATCCGTTGCTGGATCAGGCGATTAGCCTGTACCCCAGCATGGAGCGTTATCTCCACCAGGGAATTCATGAATCCTGTGATTATCCGACCTCCTGCGCGGAGCTTTCCGCGCTGTTTCCGGATGCCGGTGCGAACTGATGCGGATAGTGCGTAATGGCCAGCCATAACCCAATGGATGTACTGCGTGAACTGGCGGAAAAGAAGCTCAATGACACGACGGTACGGCTCGGTAGCGCTCGTCAGGCGCATGTCCAGGAGACTTCCCGGCTGGAGCAGTTGCGCACGTACTCGCAAGAATACCGCCAGCAAATGCAAACAACGCTGACGCAAAGCCGCGTTTCAATTATGGCGCTACAGACACAGCAGCGATTTTTAACCTCTCTGGAAGGGGGGGTTGAGCAACAGGTCAGGCGGGTTTCCGCCAGCCAGTTTGCCGTGGATAACGTGCAGGACGCCTGGAAAAAAGATAAGCAGCGGCTGAATGCTTTTGAAGCGCTGAAAAACCGTGCTGAAGCCCAGCGATTGTTAAAAGAGAACCGGCTGGAACAAAAGCTGATGGATGAGTTTGCCCGTCGCGCCAGCCAAAGGAACATATAAGATGATTATCAGACCTTCTACCCCTACTCCCGCGAGCGATAGCGGACGCCAGACGGCATCCACCTCATCCGCGCAGGAAGAGGGCGAGTTTTCTTCCGCGCTGAAAAAAAAGCTGGCGGCAGAACAACCCGCAAAAACCGACAAAACAGCGCCTGCGCAGGAAGGCACTAAAAAGCCTGCGGATAAAAAAGAGGAGCCGTCAGGCGACACCCGTCCGGCGCAGCCTGCGACGCTGGCTATCGATCCGCTGGCGCAAGTGGCGCAGACAATCGCGTTGCCAGCGGAGGTGACCACCGCGGATGCGCTGCTTGCCCAGGGCGAACAGACCGCGCAACCGGCACTGGCGGATCTGGCGACGTTACCGCAGAACGCGACTGAACCTGCAGTTGCTGCAACCGCAACCCCGGTAAACGCCCTTACACCGGGCGAAGTGGCGACTGAGGTTCAGCCCGCAGATCCGTTAGCGCAGGCGACTTTCGCCGCCGCTCCCGCTGAGAACGTGCAGACGCCAGTGACCGCCGCCCCGGAGCGCGCACCCGCGACCGGCAAAGGGCAGGGGATAACGGCGGCGCTTCACACGGCGACACCGCTTGCGCAGAAAAACGTTGAAGGCAGCGACTCCTCTTTGCCAGCAACGGACACCGCGCAGCTTAGCGGCAATGGGCAAACCCAGGCCGCACCGGCCAGCGAAAGTTTCGCCACGGCGTTGCATGCGGTGAAAGCGGGTGAACCGCTACCGCAACTGAGCGTGATTTCTCACGCCGCACCCGTTAGCGCACCGTCAACAACGGCAGCATTAGCCTCTCCGGCGATGGCGACCGGCACCTTACAGGCGGAGGTTGGCACGCCTGCGTGGCAGCAATCGCTGGGGCAGCAAATTGCGGTGTTCACCCGTAATGGCGTTCACCATGCGGAACTGCGCCTGCATCCTGAGGACTTAGGCGCGTTGCAAATCAGCCTGCGCGTGAATAACGATCAGGCCCAGGTTCATTTCGTCTCTGAGAGCCATCAGGTGCGTTCAGCGCTGGAATCGGCGATACCGAACCTGCGCACCATGCTGGAAGAGTCCGGCATTTCGCTCGGACAGAGCAGCGTGGGTGCAGAAACCTCCTCCTCGGCGGGGGAGATGACATCGGGCAATGCTTCCGGGCAAGGAAAGTCTGATCCAGAACAAGGTGAAGCGGCAATTTCGCGAGAAGAAGAACGTCCTGTCCTCTCCCGGGTCATGCACTATTCCCGTGGAATCAATACGTTCGCTTAATACGAATACGCTAAATGGCAAGGTGCTGACAGTAATTTCAGTTTATCAAGGAATTGTCCTGCATGGGTGCTGTATTAAAATAATCGCATCCAGCAGGTTATCTGCCTTAAGTATGATTCCTGATTTATTTTTAATTACAGAGTTATTCATCAAATGCCGAAGAAGAAACAAGCCGCCCAGAGTGGGAAAAAAAGCCCGCTGTTGGCGTTACTCATTTTGTTAATTCTTGTTGGTATGTGCGCTGGTGGCGCTTATGCCTATATGGAAATTAACAAACTTAAAACGCAAGTTGCTAATGGGAGCGATGGTAAAAAACCTGCCGAAGAAGTTGAGCAGGCAGAGCCGGTTTATTTGGATCTGGATACCTTTACTGTCAGTCTGAAACCAGATGCTCAGGAAAACGATCGCATTCTGTATATTGGCCTGACGTTAAAAGTTAAAGATACCGCAGCGAAAGCGATGCTGGAAAAACATCTTCCTGAAGTTCGCAGTAATTTGTTAGTGCTTTTTTCCCAACAAACAGCGGCTGAATTAGTCGACGATAAGGCGAAAGAAACGTTGGCATTAAAAACAAAAGACGCGGTTAACGCATCGCTTGCTGGCCAGCCTCAACCGATGGTGACAAACGTCCTGTTTAATGCATTCATTTTACGGTAACTATTATGTCGGACAGCATTTTATCACAGGACGAGATCGATAATCTTTTGAATGGCGGCTCCGGCGGCGAAGAGAAAATTAGTGCGGAAACGGCGCCGTCGTCAGCAGAAGATAATATTAAACCTTATGATCCTAATACCCAGCGTCGGGTTATTCGCGAACGTTTATATTCTCTGGAGATTATTAATGAACGTTTTGCGCGACAGTTTCGTATCGGCTTGTTTAACATTTTGCGTCGTAGCCCGGACGTCACCGCCGGAAACATTAAAATTCAGCCGTACCATGAGTTTGCCCGCAACCTGCCGGTGATGACGAGTCTGAATCTGATTAACATGCATCCGCTGCGCGGCACGGCGCTGTTCGTCTTTTCGCCCAACCTGGTGTTTACCGCGGTGGATAACCTTTTTGGCGGTGACGGGCGTTTCCCGACAAAAGCCGATGGACGCGAATTTACGCCTACAGAACAGCGCATTATCCAGCGGATGTTGTCGATGGCGCGCGAAGCATATGATTATGCCTGGACATCTATTTATAAGATCAAAACAGAATTTGTCCGTTCTGAATTGCAGGTGAAGTTTACCAATATCACGTCGTCACCGAATGATATTGTGGTGACCACACCGTTTCAGGTGGATATTGGTTCGCATAGCGGTGAATTACAAATTTGTATTCCGTTCAGCATTATCGAACCGGTTCGCGAGTTGTTGACTAACCCGCCGCTGGAAAACTCGCAGCACGAAAATAACCAGTGGCGCAGCGCGCTCGCTTCGCAAATGCGGGATACGGAACTGGAACTGGTGGTGAAATTCGCTGAGATTTCTACCCGCTTGTCCAGAATTATGAGCCTGAAACCTGACGATATTATTCCATTGGAAAAACCTGAAGAGATTGGCGGGTTTGTTAACGATGTGCCAGTGATGTCGGGTAAATATGGCTGCGCCAATAATCAGTATGCCATTCAGGTGGAAAATTTGATGAATTCTACATTATTAGCCTTAAAGAAGGAGTGACCAACGAATGAGTGATATGGAACTTGAATCGGGGTCAAATAAATCCTCGCTTAACGACCTTTGGGGCGACGCGATGAGCGAACAATTGAACGACAATAACGCCGAGTTGCATGCGGCGGCGAAAGACGATGTGATGGTTAATTTTTCTGAAGATTTAAATTTGGTGCTCGATATTCCGGTCAAAATGACCGTCGAACTGGGGCGCACAAAAATGACGATCAAAGAGTTATTAAGACTTAGCCCAGGTGCCATTGTTTCTCTGGACGGATTAGCCGGTGAGCCGCTGGATATTTTAATTAACGGTTACTTAATCGCCCAGGGTGAAGTGGTGGTCGTTTCGGATAAATTCGGCATTCGTATTACCGATATTATTACGCCTTCAGAGCGTATGCACCGCCTGAGCAGATAATGAATACCCCAACGCTTAATACTGTTCAGCCCGTTGCTGGCGGGCCTGCCGTGGCTCCGGTCTCTATTGGCAATGTCGTCGGCGCGCTAGCGCTGGTGCTGTTGCTGATTGTGGCGGTGGCCTGGATCTGCCGTCGCACTGGCGTCGCTTCACGAATGGTAAAGGGAAATAACATTCTGTCGGTAAAACACACCCAGTCCCTCGGCGCGAGACAGCGTCTGGTGGTTGTCGAAGTGGATGACAAGTGGCTGCTGCTGGGCGTTACGCAGGAAAACATTACTAACCTGATGACGATGGAGAAAAAAGCGGACGCTGAGCCGGTTCAGGTCGCGCCGTTTGCTGCCAGTTTTCAGGCGGCGTTAGTGAATTGCATTACCCGGCATAAAGGTGAGGGCAAAAAATGAAACGCAACACGCGCCTGCTGCCGGGACTGTTTGGCTTTGGGATCACGCTTGCCGGGATTTTCTTCCCCGCCGGTCTGAGCTGGGCGGCCAGTACCGACATCATGCTTAGCCATTCGGCGAATGGCGAGAGCTGGTCACTGCCGGTACAAACGCTGGTTTTGATGACATCGCTGACGTTTTTGCCCGCGATATTGCTGATGATGACGGGTTTTACCCGCATTGTGATTGTGCTCGGGCTGCTGCGAAACGCCCTTGGCACCGCCAGTACACCACCTAACCAGGTGCTGCTGGGACTGGCGCTGTTTCTCACTTTTTTCGTGATGTCACCGGTGTTGAACCGGGTTTACGACGAAGCGTGGGTGCCGCTCTCGCAGGACAAGATTTCTATGGAAGTCGCGTTGCAAAAAGGGTCGCAACCCTTGCGCGCCTTCATGCTTAAACAGACCCGCGAAGGGGATCTGGCGCTCTTTTCCCGTATCGCCAAAGCGGAGCAGTTTAATACGGCCGACGATGTGCCGATGAGCATTCTGGTTCCTGCGTTTGTGACCAGCGAACTGAAAACCGGTTTCCAGATCGGCTTTACGATGTTTATTCCTTTTTTGATTATCGACCTGGTAGTGGCAAGTGTGCTGATGGCGCTGGGGATGATGATGGTGCCTCCGGCAACGATTTCCCTGCCTTTTAAGCTGATGCTGTTTGTACTGGTGGATGGCTGGCAGCTGGTTATCGGCTCCCTGGCGCAGAGCTTTTTTAGTTAGAGAGAAGAAGATGACCCCTGAAAGTGTCATGTCGCTTGGCTTCCAGGCGACGAAAGTCGGGCTGTTTATTGCCACACCGTTATTGTTAGCCGCGCTGGCCGCGGGTTTGATTGTCAGTATTTTGCAGGCATCGACGCAGATCAACGAAATGACCCTCTCATTCATTCCGAAGATCCTCACCATCGTGGTGGTGCTGATCGCCTGCGGGCCGTGGATGTTGTCAACGCTGGTTGACTATATGCGCGGTCTGTACAGTAGCCTGCCCTATATCATTCGTTAACGATGCTTACGCTCTCGCTGGTTACGCTTTATGACCAGGTGAACCAGTATTTCTGGCCGTGCCTGCGCATGCTCGCCCTGTTCGGCGCGGCACCGATCTTCAGTGAAAAACAGCTAAGCGCGCGGTTGAAAGTCGCGCTGGCGTTGATCACTGCTTTTCTTGTCGCTCCGCAACTGCCGCAGAGCAACATCGCGATCGCCTCGCTCGACGGTTTCTGGGCCTGCTGCCAGCAGCTGATTATTGGCATTGCCATCGGGCTTGCGGTACAGCTGATTTTCGTAGCGGTGCGCCACGCCGGTGAGATTATCGGTATGCAGATGGGCCTCTCCTTCGCCATGGTTTATGACCCCAGCGGCGGCCCGAGTATGCCGGTCGTTTCGCGGCTGCTGAACCTTTTTGTCACGCTGCTGTTTCTGACCTTCAATGGCCATCTTTATATGCTCGAAGTGGTGGCGAATAGCTTTCAGGCTTTCCCGATTAGCGCCGCGCCGCTCGGTCATGAAGGGTTTATGGCGATGGTCAAAGCAGGCAGCCTGATCTTTCGCTACGGCTTAATGCTTGGCCTGCCGGTTATCACCTTATTGCTGTGCCTCAACCTGACAATGGGGTTGCTCAACCGCCTGACACCGCAGCTTTCGATTTTTGTGGTCGGTTTTCCGCTTTCTTTAACTGTCGGCATGGTAGCCATGTCGCTGGTGATGTACACGCTTGCACCCTTCTTTGAAAACATGATGGCGGGCATTTTTGACCATCTGTTTGTGATCCTGACGGGATTCAAATAACGCCAGAAGAGTCGTTTTTAATCATCGTGATTCGTCACGGGATGTGACGCTGAGTAGGTAAAGGACTATGAGTGAAAAAAATGTAGTTAGTATCGCTAACGTTCTGATTTACAGCGAAGATATATTTTCGGCGCAGGGATTAACCACGCTGATTAAGTTCTATCGCCCGAGCTTGCGCATCAGCCATATCGCAAGCCCACAAGAGGCGTATGCAGCAAACAGCAATAAAGTGCGTTTTGTGGTTGCGGTGGCCACGCAGGCCACCAATCTGATGTCGTTGATGAACACCATGCAGTATTTGCGCGACGCGAAGCCGGATTTGCCGTGCCTGGTGCTGAGCGACGCTCTGGACCCTGTTTTGCCCGCCCTGATGCCGGATGTTCCGACGCTGTGTCTGAATACGCCTATCCGCCACATTTATGAGTCAATCAGCCGTTTGCTGTCACGCAAAGGGGCGGCATCGCCGCAATATTCTGCGCTACCGCTGTTAACACAGCGCCAGCGCGAGGTGCTTTGTCTGCTGGCCTCCGGTGCCAGCGCGCAGGATGTTTCTGCTGAGCTTGGGATCAGCCTGAAAACCGCCTACGTACACCGGCGCGATATTCTGATGCGGCTTAACATTAGCCCGAATTATTATCGTGGTGTTTTTTCCGGCCGCTTGTCATAACGGGCGTAAATAACAGAAAGGCAACAGCCTCGCCAGCTCAACGTTATGCTGAGCAGGCGAGGCTGCTATTGGCGGTGTGAAGATGATTTTGCCCGCTGTCGGGGCAAAATCATGCCATTACTGCAATGTGGTGGGTGCACCAGCCGCGAAGTTGAGCAGCGGGCTACGCTTCAGCGCGCGTGACGGTGGCACGCAAAGGCTGCAGGTAAAACCGTTGAACATGTGCTCCGGCGTGGTGATAAAACTGCCGCCACAACAATCGCACTGTGTCTGCTTGAGCATGCCGCCGTCGATAAAGCGCAACAGCGTCCATGCGCGGGTTAACCCCAGCACCGGTTCTTCATTTTCTTCAGCCAAACCGTGTTCCATATAGAGACGGTAGGCTTTCAGCATCACTTCAACAGAGCGGCCAGGTTCGACCTTCTGCAGGTAAAGATAAATATTATAAAAAATGGATGAGTGAATATTCTGCTCCCACGCCATATACCAGTCGGCGGAAAAAGGCAGCATCCCTTTCGCCGGGGAATCCCCTTTCAGCTCTTTATAGAGCTTTAACAGTTTCCTGCGGCTAAGGCTGGTTTCACTCTCCAGCACCTGCATTCTGGCGCCGAAATTAATCAACTGCATGGCAATATGCGTATCTTTAATTTCCGACATAATGCTTTTTTCGTGCAACATTGAGTCTTCCATTACGCCGCCTCGCTGTCATCATGATTGAGCGTGTTAAGCAGATTGCTCGACAAAATAATGCCGGTATGCAAACGCTGAAGCGCATCAATACGCGAGTCTTTGGTCAGGCAGTTGATCATCACATCATCATCAATACGCAACCGGCTAATCAGCTGGCCTGAAGAGGACAGTTTAATCAGTTGCGGCAGTGACAAGCTGCGTAAGGTTTCCATCGTGGTTTCGTTTAAACCGAGGCGGAAACCGGCTGCAATTTTATCTTCACGGATCAGACGCTGTGCCAGTAATAAATAGGACAGGTTCAGATCCTGGATAGATTGCATTTGTTCGTCAAAGTTTTGTTCGTTCATAAAGTTGCTCCCGCAAAAAACAGGCGATGCGCTGTCTTTCGCTGTTATTTAAAAATTAAATATGCGAGCAACCACTTTATTTCGATATTAATTAAAAATACTAAAAGGTAAATCTTTTAACAGCTTTAATATAATTGTGCAGGTGATTGTATTATGTTCCTGCTTAAATCTTTGTTTCCAGGACTTTTCCTGACAACGGAAATAAGTTTACACAAAAGGATTCATGCGAACAATGGAAATAATGCGGAAAAAATAGGCGGTTTGTAAAGTTGTGTTTTTGTTACTAATTTAACTTTAGCAATTACAGTCGGTTAGATAATTTTTAAAAAAATCGATAACTTTAATTACAAAATGCGTAAAAACCCTTTGCGAAAAATTATCCTTTTCAGTCATGCTTTATCTTCTTGAATTTTATCTATAAATAATACCGGTGTGCGTAAATGATAATGGTTTTTTTCTAACGTTAATTTATTACATCATTTTAACAAGCAAGCCGGTAAATGTCACATATAGGAAAAATCACAACGCTTATTTAAAGAGTTGAACAAAGTCGATGCAAATAGATTTGCGCTGTATAAGTTTTTCCTTATGCAGGTATATAGACGGGGCTGCCACAAACGCTGCCTCGCGCATGGGCGTGTTGCACAGGCTACCCTCTACGACCGTCCGGGTAGCAGGAAGGGTAAAAGTCGTGCCCGGGATATCTTGTGCCGAAAGTTTGCGTTTCGGGGGGGCGTAAGAGGAGGGGCAGAAGCGGTAATGTTAATGTCAATAAAACGAATGATTCGCATCATTAAGAAACGGATGAGGTTGCTGCTGCCCTTCTCATTACCATTAATAAATGGATGGCAACGAGAGGAAAACTAATTTTATTACACAGAAAAGAATTAATGATAAACACCTTTTTAGCCTCTCGTTAATTAATAACGCGAAAAGCGCGCAGTTCTGTCTGCATTTAAAGGGATTGAAATTGAGAATTGACTGAGGCCTCATTAAGTATGTAAATTAAAGTAAAGCAGGAGGTCGTAATACATTATTATTTTATTATCGTAAGAACACAGATGGGCCTTGGAATTAGATAGTGAAAACAAAGGGTTAAAGGGTTGCGGTTTGAGTAGGTAGGGAGATAATTAATCTTATTGCAGTGCTTCTTTCTTTTTTGTTTATATATTCTCTATTGAGGAATAACTTTTGCCATTTTAGAATGGTTTCGGAATTTTCTTTTTGTTGCTTAATTTTCTTGTCTGGTTGAATGCATGATTTCGAAATTTAAATCGCGATATTTTGTTGCGAATATCGGCTTTTCTCCTGGGCTGAGTCTGTTGGCATGGCTTAATATTGCGATTCAGATAACTTTTCCGCTCGCGGTTGCATTTACGCCGGTAATTGCCGGGGCTGAATTGCAATCTCAAACCGTTTCGTCTATCAAGACCCAGACCTACACACTGGGTGCAGGAGAAACGGCCCGCTCTGTTGCTAAGAAATATAACCTCACCCTGGAGGAGCTTCGCCAGCTCAACCAGTTCCACACGTTTGCGCGAGGCCTGAACAATGTGCAGCCGGGAGATGAACTGGAGGTTCCGGCCGTGGCGGTGAAGGGCGGGGCTAAACCACGCGCTTTCGCGTCCCAGCGTGCGACAGTTTCCGGTAACGACGCGAATGACGCCGCGCTGAAAATGGCGGGTTATTCCTCCCAGGTTGGACGCTTCTTTGCCAACGGTTCGAATAGCGAGGCCGCGACGTCAATGGCGCGTGGTATGGCGACCTCTGCAGCGGGCGGAGAAGTTCAGCGTTGGCTGAACCAATTCGGTACCGCCCGTGTACAACTCGACACGGATAAGAACTTTTCCTTAAAGAACTCACAGTTTGAATTGCTTGTGCCGCTGTATGACCGGGGTGACAAAATGGTCTTCACCCAGGGCAGTGTGCACCGTACTGATGATCGTCTCCAGGCTAACCTGGGGGCGGGGCTTCGTTATTTCGCGCCGGGGTATATGCTGGGCGCAAACGTCTTCGGTGACTACGATCTTTCCCGCGAACATGCGCGTATGGGCGTGGGCGCTGAATACTGGCGTGACTTTATGAAGCTGAGCGCCAATGGGTATATGCGGCTGACCGGATGGAAAGATTCCAAAGATCTGGCCGATTACCAGGAGCGTCCGGCGAATGGCTGGGATGTGCGTGCCCAGGCCTGGTTGCCTTCTCTGCCGCAACTGGGCGGAAAGCTGACCTATGAGCAATATTATGGCCAGGAGGTTGCCCTGTTCGGGGTGAACCATCGCCAGCGCGACCCGCATGCGATTACCGCCGGCATCACTTATACGCCGGTTCCTCTCGTGACGTTAGGGGCTGAGCAACGGCAGGGGACATCGGGGGAAAGCGACACCCGATTCAGCCTGAATGTGAACTATCAGCTTGGTGTGCCGTGGCAAAAACAGCTGAACCCGGAAGCTGTCGCCGCGATGCGCAGCCTGCAGGGAAGCCGGTATGATTTTGTTGAGCGTAACAACAATATTGTTCTTGAATACCGGAAAAAAGAGATTATCAGGCTGCATCTTGCAGAACGGGTTACAGGGAATGGCGGTGAGCAAAAATCGCTCGGTGTTTCAGTGAAAAGCACGCATGGGCTTTCGCATATTGAATGGGATGCGTCGACACTTACTGCCGCTGGCGGAAAAATAGCGCAAAACGGCGCAGATTACATGGTCGTACTACCGCGCTATCAATATTCCGCGCAGGCGGTAAATACCTATACCGTGAGTGGCGTTGCTGTGGACACGAAGGGGAACCGTTCCGATCGCCAGGAGACGCAGGTGACGGTACTTGCCTCTGTGGTGAATAACAAAACGAGCACCTTCACGCCTGCAAATAGCTCGCTGGCGGCAGACGGCGTCAGCGAACAGGTATTGACGCTGACATTGAAGGATGACACCAACCAGCTTGTTGATCTCGATCCACGGGATATTGTGCTCAACCATAACACGCTGAAAAGCGCCACTGTTTCTGCGTTAACCCGCAAGCAGGCGGGCGTATATCTCGTCACCGTGAAAGCGGGGAAAGATACGGAAACGGTCACGTTAGAGCCGACAGCAAAAGGCATTTCACTGCCTTCCGCGACGGTTGCATTCAATGCCACACTGCTTGATGCCCAGCAGTCACTGTTTACTGTGAATCCAAATACCATCAAGGCGGATAACACTGAGGTGTCGACATTCACGCTGGCGGCGAAAGATCTGCAAGGCAAGGTGATGAGCGGTATTCAGGGTAACCTGTCACTGTTGGTAAAAGACAGCAACGGTAACACGCCGTCTGCAACGCAGGTCACTCTTACTTCGCTGACTGAAAGCGCGACGCCGGGTACCTATACGGCAAGACTGTCGGGAACGAAGGCGGGTGTTTACACCATTATCCCGGCGTATGACAACACCAGTCTCAGTAGCCTGCGCGCAACGGTAACACTGACACCGGGCAGTCCGAACCCGATACGGTCGGCCATTGCAACGGATATGACACGCTACATGTCCAGTATGACAATCCGGGTGACGGTCGCACTGCAAGATAGCTACCAGAACGTGATAACGGGTGCGACCGGGTTGCTAACCGCGCAGAATGTTCAGGTTCCGAATGCCAGCTTAAATGGGAACTGGAGTGATAACCAGGACGGAACTTACACGGCGACCTACACGGCAGGGGCTGTTAGCTCGGGAAACAAGGCGACGTTGCAACTGAGCGGGTGGAGCCAGGCTATCGAGTCGGCAGGCTATGCGATTAACCCGATTCCGTTCTTGCAGAATATCTCTGTTAATGGGGCGACATTCCAGAAAGGAGACGGCTTCCCGACGACGGGCTTTACCGGCGCGACATTCACTTTAAATATCGGCAATGGCGCTCCCTTAGATTTCAACTGGTCGTCGGATGCCACTTGGGTCGATGTTGACATCAATGCTGTGGTGAGCTTCAAGGGGACAGGCGATGGGCGCAAAGTCACCATTACTGGTACACCAAAAAGCGGCATCGGGCCAGATATCACCTACAGTTTCACGCTGCGCAATTGGTTTATTACTGATAGACAACAAGTGTTATGGGTAGATGCTGGCCCCTATTGCAGTGCGCAGGGGTACAGTCAGTCGACCGCAGCCCAGGTGTCGCAAAACTCTGGTTTCGTCCCCACCGGGGTTCGTACGCTGGGGGCATTGTGGAACGAGTGGGGATCTTTAGGCGGCACCTCTGCGTTCCCCGACGATGCTTACTGGCTGGCAGATGCAACGCCAAGCGATCCCAATTATCACTACTCGCTGGACAAGTGGGGTGGCAACCTTTACGAGGGTTCTGGTGGGACGCTAAGCCCAACCATGTGCACTAAGGCCCTCTAACGCTGCCTGAGCTGTTATGAGCGTTATTGTTCCCTCGCCCCTTTATTCTTTAAGGGGCGGGGGATACATGGCTGAGATGCAGACTCACCAAAGTCATTGATCATATTGCTTTTCTGTTTACCGGATAGTGTCTGATCACCACGCTATGCCAACATTTGCTGTTGTACGACATTTCCCGGCAAGCTGAAGCGGCGCAGCTGGCTACCCCTTGATTCCAAAGTTTTTTATTCTCGCTATTAATCAAAACAGGAATATTTTATGGGGTGCCTGCAAGGTTCGGATTTAATTAGTTGGCTTCTGACTTCGCGGGACAAATTCAAGGCACAAAAAAGCCCGCAGGGCTTGCGCCGTGCGGGCTCTTAGGACTTCATCGGATGACTCTGGTAATCACCGAGCTGGCGGGAGTTGAACCCGCGTCCGAAATTCCTACACTCTTTTATTTGCTCAATTAACTCAACTACTTAACATGAAAATCATAATGTTAAATGCAAATGGTTAGCAAAGAAGAACAATGGTTAAGAAGGTATGTGGACCAAATGTGGATCATTCCTGCCAAGGGAACCAGGACCAACTTTCACTTTTGGAGCGGATATAACGTAATATCCGCTTGGAACTCTTGTCCATACTGATGGGATGTTATTTTTGTTTATTATAAAATCGTTAAACTCTTTAATCTTCTTAATGAATTCATCTCTGACCGGTAGCCCTACTGCGTTATGAATTTCAACATAACATGAAAAGTAAACGTGCATTGCTTGTTGTAATTCAGAATGGCTAGGAAACTTTGTTATAATACTTATGAGATAATCTTTATAGTGCCATGAGTACTCTACTCTCCTTTTCTCTTTAAGGGCGGACAGATGATATATTTTATGAATTCCTTCTAGGTGTTTTTCAATAATGTTATGCTTTCTTAATTGTCCTATTGGTGAGGGGTTGGGAAAGTCTGTTAACAATTTGTTAATTTTTAGAAATTTTTTTTCTGATTCTTCTAATAAGAGTCTTGATGGAATATGAATGTCACTAAATATTGACGAGTTTGGAAAAAACAAACCATATATTTTATAACTATTCTCGAATTCTAATTTTTCTTGAGTTTGATCCGCCACTTTCAACGACATGAATGGTACATTCTGAAAAACATCGATAGTGTTTTTTCTATGGTTATAAAAACCATCTATTCTGTTCTTTTTTTCAGCTTCTTTAATTTGTTTGTCAGTCTGTATTGTTCGATGAATGTTGTTTACTACTACTCCAAAAGGAATTGATAGTGAAAGTAAGGCAAGGGGCAGTTTGCTAATATTTAAAAAGGTATTGAATCCATCTTCATTCAATTGAAAGGAGTAATTTACCCATATTATCAAACCAAAGGCAATAAAAGAGAAAAGAGGTATAGTTATAGCAGCAATAAATAACGGTTGGTGCGTTAGTGGTTCTGAATTCATTCTTAACGCATTTTTGATACGGAGATGATTTAAATGCCATGCAATATATATAAAGTATATTGTTAAAATGGTTAGTTGAAAATTATCCATGATTATTTCCAGTCAAGATGTTATTTGTGTAAGAGGGTTCTTTGTCACGGCATCTTCCAGATGCTTCGGGGCAAAGTGAGCATAGATCATCGTCATTTTTATATCGGCGTGGCCAAGGATTTCTTTTAAAACAAGTATATTTCCACCGTTCATCATAAAATGACTTGCAAATGTATGTCTTAAGACGTGTGTGCATTGGCCATCAGGTAAAATAATGCCCGCTTTGTTAACTACTCTCTCGAACGTTTTTCTACATGGTGTGAATATCTTTCCACGTTTCTTGGGAATTTCATCGTATAATTCCTTTGCTATGGGAACAGACCTGACCTTCTTGTTTTTAGTATTTTTATAGGTTATGCGAAATGGTGTAATCTGAGATCCTTCAAGGTTCTCTGCCTCACTCCACCGTGCCCCAGTTGCTAGGCATATCTTTGCTATTGTTAACACACTGGTACTATTAGATTGGCTTAGGGAATCTAGCAAGATTTTTATTTCGTTTGGATAAAGAAATGAAACCATGCTTTCATCTATTTTAAATGTGGGAATGCCTGCTAAAGGATTTTGATAAGACCAATGACCTAATTTTTTCAGCATTCCGAAAACTGCTGAAAGATTACGTTGCTCATGGTTTACCGTCCTAGGTTTTACAACCATGCACCGTCCTTTAATGTCTGGAATCTCTCCTTTTAGTCTCCCTTCACGGTATCGACTAAAGTCAGCTGCAGTGATCTGTGATGCAATAGGATTTCCCATGCCCGCACAAATGGCTTGTAATTTAGACATCATTCTTTTGGAATCAGTCAATGTCCTGCCATAAAGATCGTGCCATTGGTCGATTATTTCAGATAATCTTCTGTTATCTTGTTTTTCACCAATCCACGGTTTATCTTCCATTTCGTTTGAAATGTATTTTTCGTAGGCTAGTGCTTCACCTTTCGTTTTAAATTTTTTGCGGATTCGTTTTCCCTTTACGCCGTTCGGGCGTAGATCACAAATCCATTCTCAATCATCTGTCTTTCTGACGGCCATTTTTATTCAACCATATACTTTGCAACGACTTTTCCAATAATCAATACATCCGATACTTCACAATCAATAGGGTACTTCCCCCAATCAATACGGAGTTTATTTCCAGGTAATAGTGTTATCCCTTTTATGCTCTTTGCTCCTGAATACTCAATCAAAAAATCTCCATCTGTTGCCTGGTAAGCAGCTACATCAACAAAGTAGCTTACTTTTCCGTCAGTAATTATTTGTAGCTCTCCTTTGTGGTCTGGCAAGAGCGCTTTGTCATACATGAATGACGAGCGGCGTAACAGCTCTGCGCCTTCGATCTTGTAGGCTGGAATTCTGCTCAAATCACTGGCTTGTTCGAATCTGACTCCTTCCCCTGTTGTTAGCCAGTGAATAGATGCTCCTGTTTCTAAGGCGCAAAGCAAAACCAAATCGGCAGGGAAATTATCTCTCATGATCCTTGTGCTAAGGGCACTGGCAGACATGCCGAGATAGTTTGCGAGTTGTAGTCGCGATGTGTACCCGTAGGCTTCGCAAATTCGTTCGACGGCTTCACGAGCGCCAGTTTTGATGTTGTAGGTTGTCATGTTTGTAGTTCGCAATAGTTGACAAACGACAAAATCACGAATAGTCTTCGCATTGTTTCGTATGTAGACAATTCATATTGTCGTATGTAGTTTGTTAACATTAATTGTCACTAGTTGCCACTGGTGACAAATGAAAACAGGATTTTGCCTTATGAAAACATCGATCGCAACATATACTGAAAGTCGTTGGGTTCCTCTTAAAATCTTCTGTGAACGTGTAGATATAAAACTTCGTACCGGACGCTATTGGGTTCAGTCCGGGAAATTGAGAATAAAACCTAAAGATAAGCCGAAAGAGCATGTTTTCGTTGATTGGTATGCCTGGAATGAAGGCAAGTAGTTGTCTCGTTTCGTGAACATCTATTCAAGCTATCAATAACGGAAAGGTTAATCATGTACGATTACACCGCTTAGCAACCTGCACATCTACACCCAGCGCAACACGCGCCAGCGTAAAGCGGAATTTGTTGAAGACCGTAAGCAGTACGAAAACAAATACCTGCGTAACGAAGGCTATGCGGTTGAAGAGCCGGAGCTGTACGCCGCGATTGATGAAAGCGCGGTAACAATCGGCACCGTCACAGAGCAACCGGAGGGCTGATAAATGGCACTTTCACCCGCGCAACGGCATAGCCAGCGCATCGCCACGGAACAGCGTCTGAAACAAAGCCAGGCGGTGGACAGCAGTGAAAGCATGCATGTGCTGATCAATGCCCTGGAAAAGGATGTGGCGCAGGCCCGCAGCATTCAGTTTATTCCTGATCGCGTTGCTTTTAAGCGTGATGTGCTGCTGCCGCGCTGGATGCCTACCGTGGAAGCCTATCTGGCCAGCGGGCAAAACTACGCCAACCCGATACTGGCCTGGTGCGTGATCTGGCTGTTTGACGTAGGCGAGCTGGAAAAGGCGCTGGATTGGGCTGATATCGCAATCAGCCAGCAGCAGGCCACGCCGGAGCGGCTGCGCAGCAATTTTCCTACGTTTGTGGCCGATACGATGCTGGCCTGGGCGGAGGAATCTGCCGGACGCGGGGAAAGTATTGAGCCGTATTTCTCGCGCACCTTTGACCGCGTGGCAAACACCTGGCGGCTGCATGAGCAGATCACCGCTAAGTGGTTCAAATTCGCCGGGCTGGAGCTGCTGCGCGGGGAAGATGGGCGGAAAACGGCTGCTGGGGTGGACGATGTGGAAACGCTGGAAAAAGCCGATCAACTGCTGGCTATTGCTGAAAAGCATTATTTCAAAATTAGCGTGAAAACCGCCCGGCAGACCATTGCCGCACGTCTGCGCAAATTGACGCAGGGTTAACGACTACCGCAAGCCAGGTGGGCGCGGTGGAGGGCAGCGCACAGACCGTGCATCTGCGCCGTGGAAACCGGCCAGCCCGCCTTTTTCGGGGGATTTATGTTTAGTGGCAAGCCGCTGGATTACCAGGATGAACCGCTGACGAATAACGGCTTTTGGCCAGACCTGAATCTAAAGGATTTTCAGGCGCAGCGGGCGCTGCCGGTTGATATTGATGCCGCCACGGTCGCACAGGCACTACTTGCTGCCGCTGTGGAGGTGAATGCGGAGCTGGAGAACGTGGAAGCCAGCTGGCGCGCGAAGGGGTACACCCTGGCGGCAGATGTGCCAGGGGTAACAATGGCCGGGATGAATGGCCTGTGCGCGCAGTATACCAAAGCGGTTTTTGCCAGGGGAAAAGCGGATTTAATGGGCGAATTTGCCACCGTGGGGCGGCGTGACAGCCATCCTGGGCAGGAAAGCCAGGAAACACGCGCCGGGCTGCTGGCGGAATCCTCGGTGGTGATCCGTCGCATGAAAGGGCTTAAACGGGCAACGGTGAAAAAGGTATGAGCGAGACACAAACGCAGCTTGAAAGCCTGACCGCGTTTTTTCGGCAGAACGTGCCAGTGCGCGCTATGCAGCGCTTTGACAGTGTGCTGGATGAAATGGAGTTCATACCGGCCGCCAAGGATTTGGGGCTGGAACAGTACCGCCTCGCGGTCATTCGTTATGACGCGGTGCTGAGTTGGGAGCGTTTCCCGTATCGGCTGTGCGCGCCGCAGTTGCTGATGGCGCTGATGGCCGTGTGGCTGAACGAGGCCGATCGTGACCTGTTTGATGATGTCGGGATAACGGAAACCGATCCGCAGTGGGATGTCACGGTGGAGGACGAAGAAACGGCCACTATCGTGCTGACCGTGCCAATGGTGGAAGAGCTGGTGATCCGTGAGGACGAAAACGGCGTTATTCCTTGGGAGGGTATTGCCGATGCAAAACTGGTGCTGGAGCTGAACAACTGCGGCCGCGGGTTTATCACGGCACAGACCACCCAGGACTATACCGGCAAGCTGGTGCGCCTCGATGTGGGTTACACCGATCTGATCCTGCGCTGGTTTACCGGCTATGTTGAGCGCTCGCAACCGGCAGAAAACGGTTTTCAGCGTCTGTTTGTGCGTGAGCTGGTCGGCGTGTTTGAAAAGTCGTGGCCATGCTCGTTTCAGCATCCAACTTTGCGCAGGGTGGCCAGCTGGCTGGAAGAAAATAGCGGCATTACGGTGAGCGTGCCAGATGCTGAATATGCAGATAAACCGATCCCCCATTTCACCCACAGCGGCAGCGGCTACCAGCTTTTGAGCAATCTGGGCAACGCCTTTGGTATCACGGATTACATCTGGTATCAGCTGCCGGATGGCGGTTTGTATGTTGGCGGCGCGGAGTTGTCATTATTCGCCGGTAAAGCCGTGGATATCCCGGCAGAGTTCAGCCAGGGCGCGGCCGGAGGTAATACCATGACACTGCCGGTTGTTCAGAGTCTGCGGCCGGGCGTGGAAATGAACGGCGAGCGCGTGACGCGTATCCAGCTGAATAACGACACGATGGATGTTACCTGGACGCCGCGCAACAAAGCCACGGGGGAACCGCTGCAAAAAAGCCCGCTGCAGCGCCAGGTTGAAAGTCAGTATCCGGAGCTGGCTGCAGGTCTGCACCTGCCGAAATTCGCCAGGGTGCTGGCACCAACGGAAGCGGTAAGCAGTGGTAATTTTGCCGATCCGTTCCGCCCGCGTTACGCGGTGAACGTGCAGCTGCTCGATGCAGACGGAAATCCGGATAAGCAGACACCGGTTTATAATGCTGTGCCGTTGCCTGTGCCTATGGCCGGTAATGATTCGGGTATGTATCAGTTCCCGCCAGAAGGGACGCTGGTTGAAGTGGGATTTACCGGAGGCCGGGCAGATAAGCCGTTTATTCGCCAGACCATGCCGGAAGGGAACAGCCTGCCGGATGTGAAACCGGGGGAGCAGCTGCAGCAGCAGCGTGCGGAAGTATCGCAGCGCGTCACGCAGGCGGGTGATTGGGTTCGGCAGACTGACCAGGCGATCAGTGAAACTTCACTGGCCAGGAATATCAAAGCCGATACAGAATCGCGCGAGCTGGTAAGCCGTGACACCACAATTAAGGCGACGGACAACACCACGGTTCTGGGCGCGGCCGCGTTGATGGCTGGCGCTATTGTGCAAATCAGTACCGGCAATTACAGCCAGGCGGTGAAGGGTAACTGGCTGGCCAATGTCAGCGGCAATGCTGAAATGAAGATTGCTGGCGATCAGGTTGTGAATGTTGCCGGCAGTCTGACAGAGCAGATTGGGGCGATTCGCAAAAGCGTGGCGGCAGTGGAGCAGCAGATTATTGCGCCTGTGGTCTGGATTGGTTCCGGCAGTGTGAACATCGCCCAGCTGATGCTTGATACTCTGGATGTCGTGGCGCAGCTGGCAGAACAAACGGCCAGCCATACCCACAGCAATACAGGCGCGCCGGAGAACGCCAGCGCCATACGTGCAGCCAGTCAGGAGGCTGAACAGCTTAACGGCAAGTATTCGCCAGTCATTGGCCAGTAGTCCAAAGCACTAAACGAAAGCCCGCGTAATGCGGGTTTTTTTATGCCCGCCATACAGCCCACAGAACGCAACCTGCCGCACTCACAAGCTAAAACAACCCACCGGGACACCTGAAATAGATCATGTGCACAGTGCTGTGCTGGCTGCGCCTGAACGTCACAAAATAAATCTTTCCATGACGAAAACGGCGCTACACCGCACCCGCCTGCGGTTTTTGGATCGTAAAAATTTTTCAGTGGGGTTTTTCTTCAAAACATATCGCCAGCCCGCGCCAGTGCTGGCGGCTTTGCGGAGAATTGAAACTGAAAAGATTGAAAAGAATTTCAGTATTTTTCAGTGTTATGGATCTGGTTAGTTGTTTGGGTTGTTTTAACTAATTGAAAAATATGAGATAAATTTTTTTGGGGTGAGGTTGTAAGGGATGTCAGTAATTGGAAAAAGTTGGGGGTGGGCATGTACAAGCTGATTTGACAAAGCCTACAAGGTGACGAGGCTGAAATGTTGTACTGAAATTTTTACATTGAGACATTCATAAATAGTTTCGCTTACATTCATAAGATGAGTATTTTTATCATTAAACAGAATTTGGCTCACTAATTTTGGGGCTTGCTAGTTGGGCTATCTGTTTCGCATGAAAGTATGCCTAGTTAAACATTCCGAGGTGAAGGTGTTAAACAATATGAGTGAATTTGAGCATTTTGTTAAGTACGAAGCGGTAAATATAAATTTGACATCTCCAGCTATAGAAAAGGGCTATTGGGGAAGAGATCTGCTGGAAACAGTCACTATTGGCGATGATAACCCAGACCAAATTTTTCACGCGGTAGGTATGGCATTGTCTCAATGGGAAACTCTGGAAAATGAAATGTTTAATCTATATCTGATTTTTTGTGAATCGGATAATCCCGCAACTATCAATGCGTTAAGGCGTGCCTTTGGAACAATCGAAAGTAGTGATGGTCGCAGAAAGGCATTAGCTGAGGCTGCGAGTGTCTATTTCGGAGATCATAACTACCCAAATGGAATTGCAAAACCCTATAGGCTTTTATTTGAATCACATAAAAAAGCAAGTGATAGACGTAATGAAATTGCTCATGGAGTAGTATATAACGTTATGATAAACAATGAGATTAAGGGTAATTTTCTTTTTCCGGCTTCATATAACTCAGGACGTAACTCACCCTATATCAATAGCTCAATTGGAGAGAGTGGAGGCCAATTTAAGACCGAGATGTATAGGTACACATCGAGCCAAATCTATACGATTGCTCGAAAATTTGGCGAGTTGACTGCTTTTACAACAAAATGTTTCAGTGCCGCTGGGAAAATTGAGGGGGCATTAAAACTGGAATTGGCACAGTCTGTCCAGAAAACTATTGAGGTGTAGGTATATCGTCCTAACCTATTATTTTATTTAACTAAAGTTTTTTAATGCATTCGCCTAATGGCTTCATCAGCGATGGTGTATAGGTCTTGGCCAGAGCGGTGCAACTCTGTAAGCAGAGCTTTTAGTGCCAGTTCGGTTTGATATTTTGTGGTCATTTAATTCAATCCTTTAAGTGGATGGACGTAAAGTGGACATTGGTAAAAAAAAAGGGCTACGTTTTCACGTAACCCTTTGTTTTATTTGGTGGAGCTGGCGGGAGTTGAACCCGCGTCCGAAATTCCTACATCCTCGGTACTACATGCTTAGTCCAGTCTTTAATTTCGCTTGCCGGCTGCGGACGGACACGCCACTAACAAACTAGCCTGATTAGTTTTAACGCTTCAACCCCAGGCAGGGCATCCACGCGATCTCTTTTGGGTTTGACCTCTCTTGATCCCCGTCCTAAGAGCGGAGGCTAGGGAGAGAGGGCTCTAAGCAGGTTATTAAGCTGCTAAAGCGTAGTTTTCGTCGTTTGCGACTATTTTTTTGCGGCTTTTTACGAGGCCAACCGCCCCTCGGCATGCACCTTGGGTTTCGCGAATCCCGTCGAATCCAGAATCAGCCCCAAAAGTGTGACGCTGAGTATAACAGATTTATGACGTGCCATTCCAGTCCATATCACAATGACTTTTGTCGAGGGAAATGCGGTTAGTATGTGTCCACGCGTAACAGCAACTGCGGCATACGATCATGCCGTATTTTTTATTGCTGTATGCAAAACAAAGCGTTCACGCCAGATGGCTAACGTAGTTGAGCGTATGGAATTGACCCGATCGCCTGTTTTTGAGCATTCCAGAGGAGTGGTTTACGCGCGTACAAGAAGCGCTGAACTGACCAACCGTACAGGAAAATCTTTCCTGGTCTGCCGGAGATAATTGCCAATCTGGGGATCAAAGCGGTGCTGGATTATCTATAAAACATCGAGCAAACTGAATGAGGCGCTGAGTGAGGGTTGATAAATGTTCGATGCCCTCTCCCGGCGTGAGAGGGCGATGCGGGCGCAATTAACGCCCGGCGTTTTTCATAATGCGAGCTTTATCCAGCTGCCATTCGCGCTCTTTCAAATCGGTGCGCTTGTCGTGCTGTTTCTTACCTTTCGCCACGCCGATTTTCACTTTGCACCAGGCATTTTTCCAGTACAACGACAGCGCCACCACGGTGTAACCTTCGCGGTTGATACGTCCATACAGTGAATCGAGTTCGCGCTGATTAAGCAGCAGTTTACGTGTTCGAGTCGGATCGCAAACATAGTGGCTGGAGGCTACGGTCAGTGGCGTAAAGTTTGCGCCAAACAGAAAGGCTTCGCCGTCTTTCAGAATAACGTAGCTGTCACCGATGTTTGCTTTACCGGCGCGTAAGGATTTTACTTCCCAGCCTTGCAGTGCCAGCCCGGCCTCAAATTCCTCTTCGATAAAGTATTCATGGCGGGCGCGCTTATTCAGCGCAATGGTGGCTGAACCTGGTTTGTATGCTTTTTTCTTCGTCATAGTGTCGTGAAGCCATCCGGTAATCTGATATCTGAAACTGACCTCATTGCGTCCTGTGAGGTTTAGCCGGTTATCTTAGCATGAGTTCGGGCATTGCGTTTTCCTTTCATCCTGGGGAAATGGTATTATTTGACGATTGTGTGAACGCGGAAAACGATATGCCTCAGATTAGCCGTACTGCGCTGGTGCCTTACAGCGCGGAACAAATGTACAAGTTAGTGAATGATGTAAAATCCTACCCGCAGTTTTTGCCTGGCTGTACTGGCAGCCGGGTGCTGGAATCCGGGCCGACGCAAATGACCGCGGCGGTGGATGTTTCCAAAGCCGGGATCAGCAAAACGTTTACCACGCGTAATACGCTGGACACTAATCAAAGCATTTTGATGCATCTGGTCGATGGCCCATTCAAGTCGTTGATCGGTGGGTGGAAATTCACGCCGCTAAGTGCTGATGCCTGCCGGGTAGAATTTCAACTTGATTTTGAATTTACCAATAAGCTGATTGAACTGGCGTTTGGCCGCATCTTTAAAGAACTGGCGGCAAACATGGTGCAGGCGTTTACCCACCGGGCGAAAGAGGTTTACCGTGCCGGGTAATATCGCGGTAGAAGTGGCTTACGCACTGCCGGAGAAACAGTATCTTCAACGGGTTACGCTTGAAGAGGGCGCAACCGTTGAGCAGGCGATACGCGCTTCAGGTTTGCTCGAGCTGCGTGATGATATTGACCTGAAGGTGAATAAAGTAGGGATTTATAGCCGCCCGGTGAAATTGCACGATGCCGTGCACGACGGCGATCGCGTAGAGATTTACCGCCCGCTGATTGCCGATCCGAAAGAGCTGCGCCGCCAGCGCGCTGAGAAGTCGGCTAAGAAAGCGTAAGCTGATAGCATGGGTTTTGTTACCGGCGCCGGTAAGTAAGAATCCGAACACGACGGGAAAAGAGCCGACATAAATGGCTCATACAAACTCAAACAAAAAAGGTGCTCATTGAGCACCTTTTTACATTTCTGCAACCTTAGCCTTTGGTCAGCGCAGGTTTGTTATCCATATTGGTCAATACGCCATTGCTGCTGAAAGTCAGCGTTAGGGTTTGCTGGGAAACGTCTTCATGACCCGGCTGCTGGCGGAACACGTAGAACCAGGTGTTACTGCCAAATGGGTCGGTCATCATCGGCGTACCCAGTGCATAAGCAACCTGCTGTTGCGTCATACCTACGCGGATTTTAGAAACATCATTTGGCGTCAGGTAGTTCCCCTGATTGATATCAGGACGGTAAACCACGCGTTCTACGGTAGAGCAACCTGCGGTCAACATCAGAAGAACCGCTGCGGCAGCAGTCAGCATTTTACAGCGCATAGTGATTTGATTCCTTTTCGGCCCGAACAATACGTGGCTCATATGTAATATGCCGATGATAATAGACCTTTCGCCAGTTTAAAACCTTTGCCGGCGGGTCTGTTGTCGATTTTGTCGAGAACTCTGACCGTCATATTACAAAAAAGTTTACGCTGCCAGCAGCTCTTTGGCGTTCGCCAGCGCGTTGCGGGTCACTTCACTACCGCCAAGGAGGCGCGCCAGCTCCTGCAAACGGGCACGTTTATCCAGCGGCTGCATATGCGTTTCGGTCATTGCGCCATCCGTTTCTTTGCTGACAAAGAAGTGATGATGGCCACAACCGGCAACCTGCGGCAGGTGCGTTACGCACATTACCTGCGTGGATTCACCCAACTGGCGCAACAGCTTACCTACACCCACGGCTGTCGGGCCGCTGATGCCAACGTCGACTTCATCGAAAATCAGCGCCGGGGTTTCCATTTTCCGTGCGGCGATCACCTGGATAGCCAGCGCAATGCGCGACAGTTCACCACCGGAGGCGACTTTGGCGATTGATTGCAGCGGCTGGCCGGGGTTGGTTGTCACACGAAATTCGATGCGATCGGCACCTTCAGCTGTCAGCGAATGGGCATCAAACGCCACATCAATGGTAAAGACGCCGTGCGGCATGGAGAGCGCATGCATGCTTTCAGTAATTAATTCGCCGAGTTCCTGCGCATATTTCACGCGCTGCTCATGCAACTGCTGGGCGGTCACCAGCGCAAGCTGGTGATGATGTGTGACAGCCAGCGCCAGGGTTTCCTGGGAATCAGCCTGATCGTCGAGCAGTTGCTGTTCATCAAGCAATGACTGGTGAAACTGAGGTAGCTCTTCCGGGCTGATGTGATGTTTGCGCGCCAGCGAAATCTGTCGTGAGATACGCTGTTCCAGTTCGTACAGACGGTTTGGATCGAGATCTAAGCGGTCGCAGTAGTGGCGCAGCTCATCGCTGGCTTCGCTAATCTGAATAGCAGCTTCTTCGAGCATATCCAGCACGCCGGAAAGACGTGCGTCCATACCTGCCAGTTCGCCAAGCAGTTGGCGGGCGGTATAGAGCTGGCTTTGCAGATTGGCCTCTTCACCGTCTGCCAGCACGTTCAGTGCATGCTGGCTGGTAGACAGTAACTGACCGCTATTGGCGAGGCGTTTGTACTCTTCATCAATCTGCTCGAACTCGCCTGGCTGCGGGTTAAATTCATTTAGCTCTTTCAATTGGTAGTGCAAAAGCTCTGCGCGGGCGGCGCGCTCCTGGCTTTGCTGTTGATGCTGGGCCAGCTCGCGGCAGCTTTGATGCCAGGCACGGTAGTGTTCGTTCATTTGCTGAGTTAGCGCATACTCACCGGCGTAGCCATCGAGCAGGTTTTTCTGCTGCTCGGGCTTAATAAGAAGCTGATGCGCGTGCTGACCATGGATCTGAATGAGTAACTGGCCCAGCTCGCGCAACTGGGAAAGCGGCACCGCCGTGCCGTTGATAAAACCACGGGAGCGCCCGTCGCTGCTGATCACACGGCGAAGTAAACACTCACGCCCATCTTCTAACTGGTTCTCTTCGAGCCAGCGTTGGGCGGCGGGAGTATCTTTTAGTGCGAAGCGGGCGCACAGGTCGGCGCGCGGCGCGCCTGCGCGTACCATGTCGGCTTCCGCACGGCCGCCCAGGCATAGCCCGAGCGCATCAATGGCAATCGATTTACCCGCCCCGGTTTCGCCGGTAATAGCTGTCATCCCGCTGTGAAAATCAATCTCGAGCTCACGAACGATAGCAAAATTACTGATGGTCAGTTGTGCCAACATGGTTGCTTTCCTGTATGAAAAACCATAACTGTGTTTTCGTACAGTATAATCTGGTTTTATATACAGTAAAGTGTTGTGCGATGATTTTCAGAACAATTTTTTCGACCAGCCGAGCTTAGAGCTTAACGTATTGAAATAACTGTAATCTTTAGGGTGAATAAGATTGAGGTGATAGTCGCAGCGGCGGATAAGTACATCTTCGCCTTCCTGAATCGGCAGTGCGATTTGGCTGTCGCAACTCACCTCCAGATCGCTGCGACGATGGGAAAAGCGCAGGCGAATAGTGCTGCTGCTGTTTATCACCAGCGGGCGCGCAGACAACGTGTGCGGAAACATCGGTACCAGCGTGATGGCATCCAGCGATGGCGTCAGAATCGGCCCGCCGGCGGAGAGTGAATAGGCGGTGGAACCGGTAGGGGTTGAGATAATCAGCCCATCCGAACGCTGGGAAAAGGCGAAAACTTCGTCGATATAGACTTCAAATTCAATCATATGGGCAACTTTGCCCGGGTGGAGTACCACTTCGTTGATCGCGGTGCTGATACGTTTCTGGCACTCTTGCTGGCAGACCTGCACTTCCAGCAAAAAACGTTTTTCAGCGATATAATGACCTTCCAGCACGTCGGCCAGCTGTTGCTGCGCGTTGTCGGGATCGAGATCGGTGAGAAAACCGAGGTTGCCGCGGTTAATCCCAATAACCTTGATATCATAGCGCGCCAGCGTGCGCGCCGCGCCCAGCATATTACCGTCGCCGCCGACAACCACCGCGAGATCGGCTTGTTGACCGATTTCTGCCAGCGTGCCGGTTTTCACATTATTGAGCTGCAATTCCTGGGCAATCTGTTGTTCGACAATGACGTCATAACCTTTGGCGCTTAACCAGCGATATAACATTTCATGTGTGGTCAGTGCGGTAGGGTGCCGTGGATGCCCGACAATACCAATACACTTGAAATGATGGGTCATTTTCTGGAGGTCCTTGTGGCGAATGAAATGATGACAATCTGTCACGTTCCCTTGAATCCCGGAAACTGATCCCCATAATAATGCAGGTTAGCGAGATGAATGCAAAAAAACGCGGAGAAATTCATGAGTAGTAAAGAACAGAAAACGCCTGACGGGCAAGCCCCGGAAGAAATTATCATGGAACAGCACGACGAAGTTGAGGCAGTTGTTGAGTCTGACGATTCTGCTGGGCAGGTGGATCCGCGCGATGAGAAAATTGCGAACCTTGAAGCGCAGTTAGCTGAAGCGGAAAGCCGCGAGCGCGAAACTGTTTTACGCGTTAAAGCGGAAATGGAAAACCTGCGTCGCCGTACCGAACAGGATATCGAGAAAGCGCATAAATTCGCGCTGGAGAAGTTCGTCAATGAACTGCTGCCGGTTATCGATAGCCTGGATCGCGCACTGGAAGTGGCGGACAAAAACAACGCCGAGATGGCACCGATGGTTGAAGGCATTGAACTGACGCTGAAAAACATGCTGGATGTGGTGAAGAAGTTCGGCGTGGAAGTGATTGCTGAAACCGACGTTCCGCTGGATCCAAACGTGCATCAGGCGATTGCCATGGTGGAATCTGAAGAGATTGCCGCTGGTAAAGTGCTGGGCGTGATGCAAAAAGGTTACACCTTAAACGGCCGCACTATTCGCGCAGCGATGGTGACCGTTGCTAAAGCGAAGGCGTAACTTTTTTTAGATAAACCCTCTCCGTCCGGAGAGGGTTTTTTTTCGCTTATTCGGCGACGCTTTCCCGCAGTGCTTTCACCGGGATCACCTGAACCTGCTTAATCATATTGTCCTGCACGTCGAGAATATCGATGTCGTACTGCTCGATACGGACACGCGTACCCACCGCCGGGATCTCTTCCAGCGCCTCCAGCAGCATGCCGTTAATGGTGCGGGCTTCGTCTTCCGGTAAGCGCCAGTTAAAGGCTTTATTCAGCTCGCGCACGTTGGCGCTGCCGTCGATGATCACCGAGCCGTCATTTTGCGGCGTGGCTTCATCCGCCAGCGCAGGTGACATGGAGGTGGTAAAGTCGCCGACAATCTCTTCCAGAATATCTTCGACCGTCACCAGCCCCTGAATATCGCCATACTCATCGACCACCAGGCCGACTTTCTTTTTATTGCGCTGGAATTTCACCAGTTGCACGCTCAGCGGCGTACCTTCCGGGACATAGTAGATTTCGTCGGCGGCGCGCAGCATCACTTCTTTGGTGAACTCGTTTTTTTCCGTCATTAACCGGTAGGCTTCACGCACGCGCAGCATGCTGATGGCGTCGTCCAGCGAATCACGGTAGAGCACAATGCGGCCGTGCGGCGAGTGGGTGAGCTGGCGAACAATGGCTTTCCAGTCGTCGTTGATATCAATGCCGACAATTTCGTTGCGCGGCACCATGATGTCGTTAACGCTGACTTTTTCCAGATCGAGAATCGACAGCAACATGTCCTGGTTGCGGCGGGAAATTTGCGAGCGCGATTCGTTCACAATGGTGCGCAGCTCATCTTTGCTGAGCGCGCCGCTGACCACCACATCCGCTTTAATACCCACCATGCGCATCAGCACGCGCGTCACGCCGTTCAGCAACCACACCAGCGGCATCATGATGACTTGCAGCGGCGCGAGCAGGAAGCTACTGGGGAAGGCCACTTTTTCCGGGTAGAGCGCGGCGATGGTTTTTGGCAACACTTCGGCGAACACCAGCACCACAAAGGTCAGCACACCGGTGGCGATAGCGACGCCAGCATTGCCATACAGGCGCATGCCAACAATGGTGCCAATTGCCGACGCCAGAATATTGACGAGGTTGTTACCAATCAGCACCAGGCTTATCAGGCGGTCGGGTTTACGCAACAGCTTTTCTACGCGTTTTGCCGCGCGGTTGCCCTGCTTGGCTAAGTGGCGCAAGCGGTAACGGTTGAGTGTCATCATTCCGGTTTCGGAACCGGAAAAGTAGGCCGAAACCACGACCATGATGATTAGCGTAATAATCAGCGTCGTGGTGGAAATGTGTTCCAGGGGGAACTCCTTTGTGATTAGCTCGCGAACTGCTGCAGAATGCGGCTGCCAAAATAGGCCAGCGTTAAAATCCCCGCGCCTGCAACGTTGAACCAGACGACCCTGCGGCCGCGCCAGCCCTCATGGTAATGGCCCCACAGCAGAACAATGTAGACAAACCAGGCGATGATTGAGAGCACCGCTTTGTCGATATTTTCCATGCTGAACAGGTTCTGCATAAAGAACAGGCCGGTGCATAGCGTCAGCGTCAGCAGCACAACGCCAACCTGAGTAATGTGGAACATTTTGCGCTCAATCACCATCAGCGGCGGCATTTCGTTACTGAACGCCAGCCGTTTATTCTTCAACTGATAGTCAATCCAGGCCAGTTGCAGCGCGTACATAGCCGCAATAATCAGTGTGGCATAGGCGAAAAGCGACAGGCCAATGTGCACCATCATGCCCGGCGTGGCTTCCAGGTGGGTAATGTACTCATTGGGTACAAAAACGGCGAAAGCGAGGTTGATTAACGCGAAGGTATAGACAATCGGCAGCAGCAGCCAGCCGCGATTTTTCGACGCCACAATGGTCATTACCGTACAGATCATCAGGCTGACCAGCGAACCGACATTCAGCAGGCTCAGGTTTTGCCCGCCATCATCCGGGAACAGGCGTTCTTTCAAGCCGAAACCGTGGCAAATAAGTGCGATTACCGCCGAAAGGATAGCCATTCTGCGCCAGCCGCTGTTTTTTTGCAGCAGGCTGGGAACGATCAGCGCAATGCTGATTGAGTAGGCGACAAGAGCGATCAGGGCAAAAACGGGCATAGGATGTCGGCAGTTGACTGAAGAAGAAAGAAAAGCAGTATAACGTTACGTGACGTTGGCTCCAACAGTTGCATCACATACAGGAGCAATGTCTTCATGTTATACTCCGGGAAATTTCTGTTATGCGTCGCGCTGGCGGCCATCGTATCACCTCAGGCGAGAGACAATGTTTGATAATTTAACCGATCGTTTGTCGCGCACCCTGCGCAATATCAGTGGCCGTGGACGCCTCACTGAAGACAACATCAAAGATACCCTGCGCGAAGTGCGTATGGCGCTGCTGGAAGCGGACGTTGCGCTGCCAGTGGTGCGTGATTTTATCAACCGCGTAAAAGAGAAAGCGGTTGGCCATGAAGTGAACAAGAGCCTGACGCCGGGCCAGGAGTTCGTCAAAATCGTGCGCAACGAACTGGTTGCGGCGATGGGCGAAGAGAACCAGAGCCTGAACCTTGCCGCGCAGCCGCCAGCGGTAGTGCTGATGGCAGGTCTGCAGGGGGCGGGTAAAACCACCAGCGTCGGTAAACTTGGTAAGTTCCTGCGCGAGAAGCACAAGAAGAAAGTGATGGTCGTTTCTGCCGACGTTTACCGTCCGGCGGCGATCAAACAGCTGGAAACGCTGGCGCAGCAGGTTGACGTCGATTTCTTCCCTTCTGACGTCGCGCAAAAGCCGGTCGACATCGTTAACGCCGCGCTGAAAGAGGCGAAGCTGAAATTCTACGACGTGCTGCTGGTGGATACCGCCGGTCGTCTGCATGTCGACGAAGCGATGATGGATGAGATCAAACAGGTTCACGCGGCGATTAAGCCGGTAGAAACCCTGTTTGTCGTCGACGCCATGACCGGTCAGGACGCCGCGAATACCGCGAAAGCCTTTAATGAAGCGCTGCCGCTGACCGGCGTGGTGCTGACGAAAGTGGACGGTGATGCGCGCGGCGGTGCGGCGCTCTCCATTCGCCATATCACCGGCAAGCCGATTAAATTCCTCGGTGTCGGCGAGAAAACGGAAGCGCTGGAGCCGTTCCACCCGGATCGTATCGCCTCACGAATCCTTGGCATGGGCGACGTGTTGTCGCTTATCGAAGATATCGAAAGCAAAGTTGACCGCGCGCAGGCTGAAAAGCTGGCGAATAAACTGAAGAAGGGCGACGGCTTCGATCTGACCGACTTCCTTGAGCAGTTGCGCCAGATGAAAAACATGGGCGGCATGGCGAGCCTGATGGGCAAGCTGCCGGGCATGGGGCAAATCCCGGACAACGTTAAAGCGCAAATGGACGACAAAGTGCTGGTGCGTATGGAAGCGATCATTAACTCCATGACGTTGAAAGAGCGCGCCAACCCGGACATCATCAAAGGTTCGCGTAAGCGCCGTATCGCCGCCGGCTGCGGTATGCAGGTGCAGGATGTGAACCGTCTGCTCAAACAATTCGACGACATGCAACGCATGATGAAGAAGATGAAGAAGGGCGGGATGGCGAAGATGATGCGCGGGATGAAGGGGATGATGCCGCCTGGTTTCCCGGGGCGCTAAAACAAGGGCATAAGGCTATCTTGTTTGCCATTTTAGCCCCGGGGTGTGCTCGAAATGCTCACGTACTCCGTGTACGCTCCGCTTTCTGTGCGCACGCCGGAACTAAACTGGCTGCACCGATATACGCCTTATATCCCTTGTTTACTTTATCCTGATTGCAATTTCCCCCAAAATCAGTAAAATTTTCGGGCTTTTAATATGACACCGGGCTCCGTTCCTCGATGGGGCCTGGTGTTTTATTCACACAAGAGGATGTTATGGTAACTATTCGTTTAGCACGTCACGGCGCTAAAAAGCGTCCGTTCTACCAGGTTGTTGTTACTGACAGCCGCAATGCACGCAACGGTCGCTTCATTGAGCGCGTTGGCTTCTTCAACCCGATCGCTTCCGAGAAAGAAGAAGGCACCCGCCTGGATCTGGATCGTATTCAGCACTGGGTTGGCCAGGGCGCTACCGTTTCCGATCGCGTTTCCGCGCTGATCAAAGCAGCACAGAAAGCAGCTTAATCTGTCACGGTGGTCATGATGAGCAAGCAACAAGCCGCACCGATCCCTGTTGAGCCAATTATCGTCGGCAAGCTGGGGTCTTCTTACGGAATTCGTGGTTGGCTCAGAGTGTTTTCCTCCACCGAAGACGCCGAAAGCATTTTTGACTATCAGCCCTGGTTTATCCAGAAGGCGGGTCAGTGGCAGAGCATTGAGCTGGAAAGCTGGCGCTACCACAATCAGGACATCGTCATCAAACTGAAAGGTGTTGATGACAGAGATGCCGCGAATCTGCTGACCAATTGTGAAATTGTCGTTGATTCCGCGCAGTTGCCGGAACTGGAAGAGGGTGACTACTACTGGAAAGACCTGATGGGCTGCCAGGTAGTGACTACTGAAGGTTACAGCCTCGGTAAAGTCGTCGATATGATGGAAACCGGGTCGAATGACGTTCTCGTCATCAAGGCAAACCTGAAAGATGCATTTGGTATCAAGGAGCGGCTGGTTCCGTTCCTCGATGGGCAGGTTATCAAGAAAGTCGATCTCACTACTCAAACCATTGAAGTAGATTGGGATCCTGGTTTTTAAACCTCCGGATATACGGTAAAAGACGGCGCTATGTGGATTGGCATAATTAGCCTGTTTCCTGAAATGTTCCGCGCGATTACCGACTACGGGGTAACTGGCCGGGCAGTAAAAAATGGCCTGCTGAGCATCCAGAGCTGGAGTCCGCGTGATTTCGCTCACGACCGGCACCGTACCGTGGACGATCGTCCTTACGGCGGCGGACCGGGGATGTTAATGATGGTGAACCCCCTACGGGACGCCATTCATGCAGCAAAAGCCGCGGCGGGCGAAGGCGCCAAAGTGATTTATCTGTCGCCTCAGGGGCGCAAGCTTGATCAAGCGGGCGTCAGCGAACTGGCAACGAATCAGAAACTGATTCTGGTGTGCGGTCGCTACGAAGGGATAGATGAGCGCGTAATTCAAACCGAGATTGACGAAGAATGGTCTATCGGCGATTACGTTCTCAGCGGTGGTGAGTTACCAGCGATGACGCTGATTGACTCGGTTTCCCGGTTTATTCCGGGGGTACTGGGGCATGAAGCTTCGGCAACGGAAGATTCTTTTGCCGATGGGTTGTTGGACTGCCCACACTATACCCGACCTGAAGTGTTAGAAGGGATGGAAGTACCGGCGGTGTTACTGTCGGGGAACCATGCCGAGATACGTCGCTGGCGTTTGAAGCAGTCGCTGGGCCGCACCTGGCTTAGAAGACCTGAACTTCTGGAAAACCTGGCTCTGACTGAAGAGCAAGCAAGGTTGCTGGCAGAGTTCCAACGGGAACACGCGCAACAGCAACAGAAACATGATGGGATGGCTTAAGCCACCCGAATATCAGTTTACCCAGGATAAGAGATTAAATTATGAGCAACATTATTAAGCAACTTGAACAAGAGCAGATGAAGCAGGACGTACCTTCCTTCCGTCCGGGTGACACCGTGGAAGTGAAAGTATGGGTTGTTGAAGGTTCCAAAAAACGTCTGCAGGCATTCGAGGGCGTGGTTATCGCTATTCGTAACCGCGGTCTGCACTCTGCATTCACTGTTCGTAAAATTTCCAACGGCGAAGGCGTTGAGCGTGTCTTCCAGACTCACTCTCCGGTAGTTGACAGCATCTCTGTCAAACGTCGTGGTGCCGTTCGTAAAGCTAAACTGTACTACCTGCGTGAGCGTACTGGTAAGTCTGCTCGTATCAAAGAGCGTCTTAACTAAGATAGCGCACACGCTACATCCAAAGCGTGTTATGAAACAAGGGGTTGGCGTAATGCCAGCCCCTTTTTTATACCCATCTGAAAACCACCTTCTTTAGACGTGTTCAGCGCCAGGTTTTGGCTTATTGCTTTGGGATTTAAATCGTTCACAGCAGGCAGCGAGCTTTATTAATGGTTTGATGGCGAGCTAAAAAAAGCATCCTGTAGATCCGCACACTAACAAATTCTGGTTTCGCATCCTTATCTGGATCGACATCTCTTCGGGCAGGCAGACGCATATTTAATTTAGGCTGAACCCAGGACGTTTCCTGTATCAGTGGTTTTTAAGCTCTGTGACCACCCATTGCCCACGTATTTTTTTCCATTACCTATTATCGATGCAGAAATAAAAAACCTGCTGGCGCAGGCTTTTGATTATTTTCGCCGGATTACTTCCCGGCGGGGGACGCACTCACTTGCAGTGCTGGCGGGCGGACAATGTAACGCGCCAGCGACTCATGGGTGACAAACGTACAACCACAGTGAATATTCTGGCACTGGTGATAGCGCTCTTTGGTTTCAGAACTGAGGTAGCGGCTGGAGCGCGCGTGCGCCGCTTGTTGGCATACCGGGCAATGCATCATGGTGGTTTCTCCCTCGTGTATATGCCAGTTATATTATCCTTTTAACTTGCAAATGCAAGTTAAAGAATGCATTTGACGCTATTCCTGCACTTCATATTTAACGCCATCAACCCGAACCTCCAGCTCCAGTTTGCTAATAAAACCATTGCTATCAATGCCATGTGTCACTTTTTTGATTACCCAGGGCGTGTTGTTGATCGCATCTTTAAAGCCTGAAACATACACAGGGCTTTCTGCTGAGATATCGGTGCGCCCCTGAGCGAGAGTGAGCGTAAATTTCGCCGCGTTGCGCTGGATATCTTGCCACTGTGCCTCTGCCGCCCGCATGGCTTCATCTTTAGAAGAGTATGTCGTCGGCAGGGTATAGATATTATCTTTTGATCCAGCGGTGTAATCGGTCGCTTCCTGTTTTTCATTGCTGGTTGTCGCGGTTTTGCGCGTCAGTTTTACCTGCTTCGTCTGCGCTTTTGGCGTTCTGGTATCTTGCCAGTGGGCAACCACACCGCTGTAAGCTACGCGATCGGCAAGGGTAAACTCGTGTGAGTCGCCATCGCTGCGGGTAATCGTCACCGAAGGAACAACCTTGCCGCCCCGAACGCACATGCCCGGAACAAGGAAAATCAGCGTACCTGATTTCACGGCGATTTCAGCACCGTTGCGAGTTGCCAGCCGGGTAAGAAAGCCAATGTCGGACTCATTAGACTGGTCGATATGGGCGATTTTGATATTTGCCAGCGCTGGCGCGACACTGGCGCTCAGTGAATTACGCCAGGCGATATCTTTGACAACTTCGCCAAGCGTTGTGTCATGCCATGACCACTCTTTTGGGCTATTCATATTGCCGCGAAAATCGACGCTGCGGCCGGTAACAACCACCTGATCCGGCGTACCTCGGTGTGTCACCTGATCGATGGTAAACGTGCCCATATTAGTGAGCAGTTCTCCCAGTCGACCAATGGCGACACTTACCTCATTACCGCGCTGCGGCATCTGGATTTTTCCGTCGGCATCATCCAGCGTTAGCGTTAGTGTATCGGCCTCAAACCCGCGATTATCGGTGACGGTCAACGCTATCAGGCGAGGCGCAATATCGTAGGTTATGTCTTTTACTTGCTGTTTTTGCGCTTGCTGCGGATCATGCTGTTTCTGCTTTAGCTTCAGCGTAAACAGGGGGACGCTTGTTCGCCCCAAATCCTGGGTGAGTACGTCAATCATCACATGTTCCCCAGTATCTTCGTCGGGTCCCTGAACAGTTGTTTCCCCTGGGCCTGAAGATCGCCCGCCAGGGCCTCCAGCGATTCATCAACGCGCGTAAGTTTGAGCGTGAAGGTGATTTTGCGCGGTGAACCGTTGCTGTAATACTCAGAACCATTTTCGGTGACGCTGCTTATTACATACATGCCGTAAATCATTCCGGTTCCGTCAATAAGCGGCCATGAGCGACCCTGATCGGCCATCAGACGTACCGCCGCAAGCGACAGCACACCGCCAGTGAGTTCCGGGTAGAGTGCACCCGTAATTTCGATGGTGTCCTCCCCAGGACCGATGTACTGAAACGCCGCGCGCTTGCCCACACGCGCGTTGTTCTTCCAGTTAAACGCTGAGGTACGGCTCATACTCTGAAATGGCAGCGTCTGCCGCATAAAAACAAAAAGCCCCAATGCCAGCATCATAATGCGAACTCTCCTTACGGGTTGAATTGGGATAACGCGTTGTTGCGCCGGTTATCGGCATCCTGGCGGAACAGATCCTGCAGGTAACGTTCGTTGCTGCTGCCCGGCGTGACATCGCCCTGCAGCGTGACGTTATATTCCGTACGGCTTTGGTCGAGGTAAGAGCTGCCGGTTGACGGGCGCGCCACCTGGTAAGCGTTATACCCCGGCTGCGAACTTGTGGGCTGGATATAGCTGGATACCCCTCCGGTAGCGGGTTGCTCGATCGATGGTTTGAGCGCCATTGCGGGTTTCTTATCGATAATGCCCAGCGTCTCCAGCAACCCCGTCGCGCTCTCGCTCAGTGAACGGAAAAGGGTTAGTGGCCAGGTGAATGCAGTAACCAGCACTTTACCGATAATCTGCCCGACGTTGCCGAATTGTGTGAGCGTCTCCTCGCTGGCCTTGATTGGCGTCAGCAGCGCGATAAAGGTCTCTTTTACCGTTTGCAGTGCACCGCCGATGGCATCGAAAACCGGCTGTAATGGCGAAAACATCTCTGCAATGGGGGCAAATGCCGCGACGATCCCCTCAATCACGCCGCTAAAAAAGGCGCTAATAGGCTCCCAGTATTTATAAATCAGCGCAGCGCCAGCGGCGATGGCCGCCACCACGGCAACAATTGGCCAGGTGAGTCCGCCGATAACCGCCATGATCCCGCCACAAACGGTGGTAAACACGCTGCCGAAGGTCGTGGCAATGGTGATAAGCGTGCTGATCCCCGTAAAGACGGGCGCAATCACGCTTGCGACAGTGCCGATTGCCCCTGCAACGCCGACGATCACCGTCGCTATCAGACCAAAGCTTTGCACCAGCCCCTGGTTATTTTGCACCCACTGCTGAAGCTGCCCGAGATAACCAGTCGCAGTCTGTACCAGCATGCGTAGCGACGACTCCTGGGTGGCGAAAATGTCCACGCTCAGGGATTGATAAGCCGCCTGCAGCGCCGCTAAATCCGTGCCAAGGTTACCTGCATTGTTTTGCGTCGCGGCCGCTGCATCGCCGCCGCTTTGTTGCTGGTTGGCGATCGGCTGAGCCCGGTTTCCGGCGCTCTGCTGGAGGCTGGCGACAGCGGTGCCCGCTGGCGCAGGCTGCACGGTAGGGCGCGCTTGCAGTGATGCTTCATAACCCGGTTGCAGCAATTTTTTGCCAAGGCTAAAACCGGTGTTTGCCACCGACATACTGGCCTTCCCAAGGCTGGCGACTTTTCCGCCCATCCCTGTGATGCTCTGCTGCGCATCCTGGATTTTCTTCTGCCGCTGCTGCCGGTTTTCCTGTTTCAGGCTCTGCTGTTGGGTTACCAACTGCGCCGAACTGTCGCTGATGCGGCTTTTCAGCCGCAGCTTTTCCGCCAGTGGCGCCGCAGCGTCAAGGCCGGATTCGGTAACCACGCTTTTCCGCCTGGCGACTTTCGCCGTCAGGTTGAGGCGCTGCAGATGCAGCTGGCTGACACGCTGTTGTGTGAACTGCAAAAGACTGGCGTGGCTGCGCGTCGGTGGGCCTTGTTCCGCCAGTTTTTGCGTACGCTGCTGCATCGTTTCCAGCCGCATATTGACTGAGGTAAGGGCTTTTCCCGCCCGCATTAAGCCATCCACCTGAGCGAGTTGACCATACAACCCGCTCAGGTTTTTCTCTGTTGCTTTTATGCTGTCAGACAGCGACACATTCGCCGTCTGCAGGGTTTGAAAGGGCCGCTTCGCTTGATCAACAGCAGCGAGCAGGGCCTCGATATTTACGCTGTTACTCATATGTGTTTCCGCTTCGCTGCAGCGCTTTTTCGCGCCAGGTGATGAGTTCGCTCAGACTCAGGGGGTAGAGCTCTGATGGCGGCCAGTGGAAGATCACCGCGATATCCGCCATCAGATCGTCAACCGACAGCCTGGCCGGAAAATTTACTGTCCCGAAGCTGGTGACAAAAAACCGACCACCTTGCCCGCCAGCGCCACCATATCGGCCAGATCCAGCGCGCCCACTTCCTGCTCGGTAAGTGAAGGGGAGGTGATGCGCGGCAGCACTTTAATCAGCGCGTCCACTTCGGCGTTTGCCACCGCGGCCAGGCTCAGGCCGCGCAGCGTACCGGCGTTCGGTTTCATCAGCGTAAGGGAATTGATCAACTGCTCGCCGCGTTTAATCGGGGTTTGCAGGGTAATGACGTTATCTGTTTCGTGGCTCATACGATCCTCGTTGCTTTTGCGGGGGGAAGACCCGGCCAGCCAGGCTGACCGGGTGGGGCATTACAGGCCGATATTGCGGCGGTGCTGTTCGAGACGGTCGACGCCGTTCACTTTTTCAACCATGTTGACGGTGTCGATCTCCACCAGCTCCTTGCCATCAATGGTCAGTTTGAAGTAGGTGCAAACCACGGAGATTTTGGATTCCGTATCTTCACCCGGCTTGTTTTCGCCAGTGTCGATCTCTTTCTGGCGACCACGCATCACCACTTCCACTGCCACCGTTTCCCCGGTGTCATCACGCTGATAAGAACCGGCGAAGCGGATCGGCACCGCGTCGGCGCTGGTGGCGCCATACAGTTCCCAGATAGCTTCATCCGGGAAGCCGCCCAGCGACCACTCCATTGACATCGCCTCTTCATCGAGACCCATATCAATCGGCGCGACGCCATTCATGCCAGCACCGCGGTAGTTTTCCAGCTTGCGGGTCAGCTTTGGCAGCGTGATGGATTTGGCGACACCCTGGTAGCTGTAGCCATTGAGGAACACGTTCATGTATTTCAGTTTTCGCGGCATTGCCATTTATCAGGCTCCTTAATTGCTGTTAACCGAGGAGACCAGGTTCGCCAGGTACTTATCGGTGATGCGCTGGCGTAAGGTCAGGTTTTCCAGTGGCGGGACCGGCGTATAGTCATAATCGATATACAGTTTCCCGGCTTTCAGGGTTTCGGCGTCGTTCGCGGATTCATCGAACCAGCAGGTCGCATCGACGATGTAACCGTTGCTTTTCAGCTCGCGGAATTTCGCGTTAATGCCATCAATGATGTCGCGGATAAGCGTCGCGGTAATCGGTTTGTCCACCGCCCACATATGCGCGTCGGCCATGGTGTCGGCAATAACCTGCGCGGTACGGGTATAGTTTTCAAACAGGAACAGCGGATCATCCGAGCAGGTGCGGTTGCCCCAGAAACGGAAGCCATCTTTACGAATCAGCGTGGTGACGCCAGCCTGATTCAGCAGATCCGCATCGGTGCCGGATTCCTGCAGATCCCAGAACACCGGGGTGCTGATGCCGGTCACGCCGTTAACGCCGACGTTAGACAGGGTTTTGTGCCAGCCAACAGACTGGTCGATATAAGCGCGCAGGCCGAGTGCGCGCGCCGTGTCGTACGCCGTGGCGCTGGCGTTAGCGACGGTATCCCAGGCGAGGAAGTCCGGCCAAATCACCATCAGCTCGCGCTGGCTGAAATTCTCGCGGTACTTAATAGCTTCCGAAATGGTTTTGCAGCCCCAGGCGCTGACGTAACCGAAGGCACGCAGCTTCTGGCAGATGGGGGCCAGCGCGGTTGCGACTTCCAGGGTGTCGTAACCCGGCACGCCAAGAATACGCGGTTTCACGCCGGTCACCGCTTCAGCGGTCAGCAGCGCTTTCAGACCGGTGTATTTCCCGTTTGCATCGGTAGTGCCGATGATATTGGAAATCGTCTGCGCCTGGGCATCGTCGCCGCTACCTTCCGCGACACGCACCACAACAATCACCGGTTTCGCCTGATCGGCAATCGCCTGTAAAGACGATGCCAGCGTACCTTTGGTGCCCGCTTTGGCGATGGCGCTTTGCACGTTGGTGATAAGCACCGGTTCATTCAGTGGAAAGGTTGCCACATCGGCGTCGCTGGCCGTACAAACCATGCCGACGATAGCAGTTGAGACAGTGGAAATGACGCGTGTGCCGTCGTTGATTTCGACGACCTGAACGCCATGATGGTAGTCACTCATCCGATTAACTCCGTGGTGTTGGGGTGAGTGCTATTTTCCAGACCGCAGCGCTAACGCGCTATTTGTCGGGGTTGGCGTGGGGATGAAACAACACGGTAGCCAAAAAAAAACGGGCTGGAGCCCGTTGGATGTTATTTGTTATTGCGGTTTTTCCGGCCAGGGGATATTCGTTATTGGTGCAGAAGGTGGGGGATATCCTGCATATCCTATTCACCACCGAATATTTTCTTGCATGTATACACCCCGATAATAATCACCCCGTAACTGCCTGGATAAAATGCATCAAAGCGGTGAAGGACGTTGTAACCTCCACTGCGTCTGATATCAACTGGCCTGAGCGCCTGGCAGGACAGGCCATTCAATATCGGGCGCTTTTGATGTGTCTATTCTCATCAATATCACCCGATATTTTTGCCATTCAATCAGTGCGGCGGATTCCTCCTCCGTTGCGATTCCTGCATCGACGGCGTCCTGTCGCCATGACGTTTCTGCGTCGGCAGTAGCGCGTAATGACGATTTTTTTTGTTCAGCTAAGGTAATTAACTGCTCTTTGGTAAATTCTGGCGAAGGGCGATCAATCCAGCAAAGCGCCCCCTCGCGATAATCAAGCATTTTACCTATAGGCTCCCTGCTACCGTTAAACGTAATGGCATCCTTGTCACTTATCTCGATCCCATCGGTTGGCCATGTCCCGGCTCGCTGATAATCTTCGTAAAAAACAGAGTTATAAATTACGTGTTCGTAAGGTGAGTAAACAGATTTCATATCAGTAACCTATTGCAATGTAGCCGACAGTAACGTTAATACCATTACCATTGATGTCTACGACGTTCATGTTTGCCGCTGTTCGGTCTGAGGCATTGGTTGCAACAAATGTCCGTACACCCAAAGTACTGTATACAACCCCCATCAAACACTGGCATAAGGTAGGAAAAGGAACAGGATAGGACTGTGTAAACCCACCACTAATCGTTTTTCCTGAACCAAACTGGACAATATGGCCTGTCGGGAGTCTGAATGAATTTGTATTTCCTGTGCTAAAACTCGACATATCGGGGATCTGATTTGCACTTGTCCCAACATCTCGTCTAGCACTTTCCTTTAAGCCAAGGTTGCTGAGAGACTCAGCAACGAGCCCCGCCGATTGTAGTTCTTTTAAGGCGTTACCAATCATCAGGTATTGATCATGAGGGTTCGCTGATGAAAGATGCTGTTTCATCAGCTCGTCGGAATAGGCTTTTACCTCGATAACCTTATCGTCGACATATTTGCGTGTCGCCAGCACCACCGACGGGTCGATTTTCAGCGTCACCGCCGCCGTTGACGAAACAATCAGCGCCATACGAATCGTCTGCGTGCGGCCGCTGCCTTCCTGTAACAACGGCTTGTACGTTTCCGGGCAGTTGGCAATGGCAATCAGCACGCCATCGTCATCAAAAAGCCCCATTTCGCGGATCCAGTAGCCCCCTTCGTTTTCCGGGATCACCTGTTCGGCAATGATCTGATTTGCGTTGGCCGCATCGACAGTGAGCGTGTTCACCGCACCGATGCGCTTCTGGTTAAGCAGTTGGGTTTGTGTGGCGTCGGGCGTGGGCAGGCTGCCATTACCGTCGCCGACGGCCATTTGCGTGATATGGATTTGCGTGCCAAGCGCGGTAGCTGCTGCCAGCTTCGCCGCACCTTGATTGGTCAGAATGGCATAATATTTCGCGGTCATGCGTTCACTCTCAGTTGTCGGAAACGTGGGCACTATTTTCCGGTGAGCACATCGGGCAGGGCTATCGGTTGGGGTTGGTTTATGGGCAGGACAACTATGAATGAAAAAAACGGGCCGTAGCCCGTCTGGTGTTATTGCGGTTGTTGCGGCCAGTTGATATTCGGTGCCGTTGCGGTATCCACCGCCTGGAGCAGCCTGATGTATTGCAACCAGGCAATCAGCCGGGCTTTATCGTCATCGCTGATGATGCCGAGCTGCAACTCGGTCTGCCACAGGCTGATGGTATTTTTGGCCTCACTCAGTAACTGCGTTTTTTTCTGTTCCGCCCCGCTGACAAGCGCTGTCTGCTGTGCGGTTGTATCGGTCACCCATTTGCTGCCGTCCCATTTATCATAAGCGGTCGCTGGTGCAAGTGGTGTAACGTCTGCCGGGTAATCACCCAGCTTATCCAGTTGCGTCTGCTTGCCGCTGGCGATGTCATAAACCGTTTCGCCGCGGTGATCGGCAACGTATTCCCAGCCACTCGAATCTGCCTTACGGCAAACCGCAAAGCCGTTTTTCAACGCAGGTGGCGCATCGATGGCCGCGTTTGCCGGAATACCAACGCCGACAGCCAGGTACTCCACCGAGGTCGAACGATATTCGCGCGTATCGGCTGCGAAGTTATAGACGGTTTGCTCTCCGGCAACGGTGGCAATCAGGTTCTGGTTCAGTGTCGCTTGCGTCATTATGCAGCCCTCACGATGTAGTTAAATGCGATGTTGCGTGGACGAGTTTCTGCGCCACCGGTATTTTCCATCCAGATATAGGTCCATGCCCGATTGCCGGTATAGATGGTAGTATCTGCGTTTTCACTATTTTCATCTGTGTAAGCAACAATTCTTACAGTCGGTGTACCGTATTCGTTAATGAACCGGTGGTTATGCGCTCTCAATTCATCGGCCTGCACCGAAAGCAGCGTTCGCCCGGCATCAACCCCGCGCCCAGCATCCCAGCCTCGAATAAACTCACCGCGCAGATCGGGAAGAACACCTGCTGGGTACGCCGCTGCTAGTTTTGGAAACTGCGCTTTATCAAATGCCGCACCATTACATTCAAACCACCCTAATGGCGGCGTCGCCTGCGGCCAGGCAACAACACCCCCTACGGGCAGGATATAGTTGTCATCATTCAGGACATCATGAACAAACTTTGTGTTGGCGATTTGCTGTCCATAGTTGCCGATGTGCGTATCCGGGACGGTAGGCACACCGCTAAATACCGGGCTGGCAAGCGGTGCATATTGTGTATGTGGGTTAGCAGCGGCGACATGCTGTTTCAGCAGATCGTCTGAATAGGCCTTTACTTCGATAACTTTACCATCAACGTATTTACGTGTTGCCAGCACCACCGACGGGTCAATCTTCAGCGTTACAGCTGCGGTCGATGAAACAATCAGCGCCATGCGAATCGTCTGCGTGCGTCCGCTGCCTTCCTGCAACAACGGCTTGTAGGTTTCCGGGCAGTTGGCGATGGCAATCAGCACGCCGTCATCGTCGTAAAGGCCAATTTCGCGGATCCAGAAACCGCCTTCGTTTTCCGGGATCACCTGTTCGGCAATGATCTGATTGGTGTTATTCGGATCAACGGACAGGCGGTTCAGCGGGGCAATTCGCTTCTGATTAATCAGTTGAGTTTGCGCCGCATCGGGCGTGGGCAGTACGCCGTTGGCATCGCCGAGCGCCATCTGCGTAAGGTTAAGCTTTGTGCCAAGCGACGCGGCGTTCGCCAGCTTCGCGGCCCCCTGATTGGTCAGAATGGCAAAGAATTTTGCAGTCATGCGTTAACTCTCAGGTTGTTGGGTGATGAATCAGTACAGAAGACATTTTCCGTTCAGCGACAGGCGAACGCTATCAGGCGGGGTTGGCTGCCCGCTGGCACAACGAGGCGGGTAAAAAAAACGGGCCGCAGCCCGTTTGGTGTGATGTTACGTGGTTAAGTGATGATGACATCATCAACCAGATGAACCGCTGAAGCCGGATAATATGCACCGCCAACAACAATCTCTTCCGGCATGTAAGGGTAAACGGTCAGCTCTTCACCCAGATAGCAACCGGCGCCGACATAAAACTCGCCGCTGCTGCTCAGGCTAATGTTTAACCCGGTCAGGTGGCGGCTCGCCGGTTTGGCATCATTAATCAGCCGCTCCAGCTCAAGGTACATCTCCTCGGTAATGCCATTCTCCTGCACGCCAATCACCAGTTTAAAGGTGCCCGGCTCGGCGTTGTCCTCCCACCATTCGCGCAGCTCAATCAGAAAACCGAGCGGCTCAACCACCCGGCGTAGCGCGCTGCGCGTGCCTTTGTGTTGATGAACGAAGAATGAAGCGGCAATCACTTTGCGTTTGGTCGCTTCCGGCCAGTTAAAGTCCCAGCGGTCGACGGAGAGCGCCCATGCCAGGTAAGGCAGCAGCTCCGCCGGGCACGTTTGCGGGTCCCACAGCGTGCGCAGCGGCACCGGCACGCGCTCAATATCTGCCGCCGCTTTTGCCGCTGCCACCTCAAGAACGGATGAGCCAACAGGCAACAAACGGTCGTCACTCATCGGTGCCTCCGGCATTAATGCTCCAGGCGGTGCAGTAAGAGGCCTGATTTTTCGCCAGCACCAGATCGCTTTGCGGCGCGCTCAGCTCCACCCGCTGCACGCCTTCAACGTGCAGCGCGGCATAAATCGCCGACTGGCGGATATCGCGCCCTAAACGCCGTTGCGCGTTGATATAGGCTTTTAACTGCTGCTCAGCGGCCTGGCGAATCGGTTCCGATTCCGGGCCGGGGTAGAAGTAGAGCGTGGCGTTAATCTGGTAAGGCACGATCTCCGCGCTTTGCACCGTCACACGGTCGCCCACCGGGCGCACATCTTCGGCGTTCAGGGCTTTATCCACTATGGCGATCAGCTCATCGCTGGCGCGGCCGTCCCCCTCGCGGGAGAGCACGGAAATGGTGATATACGCCGGGTTCGGGCTGATGACCGAAATATCGGCAACCCGCCCGTCGGCACTGCGACCATGGTATTCGTAAGCGCCTTCCGGCCCGGCGACGCTTAGCCCTTCAAACGCCTGCTGCGCGCGCAGACGCAGATCTTTGTCAGACTCCATCACCGCCGGCGTTGGCGGAATGGTGCTCTCGTCAGCGGGCGAAACCACCAGCCGCGCGGTGTTGCTGTTGGCGGCCATCACATCCAGATCCTTCCCGGCGGCGTAGGCCAGCATCACCGCGCGGGCCGCTTCGTTAACGCGGCTGCGCCACATCACTTCACGGTAGGCGTTCTCTTGCAGAAATTTGGTCAGCGGTTCGGACTCCAGCGCCAGCGTGCGCGCCAGCGCTTCTTGTTCATCTGCGGGAAACAGGGAAATCAGCGTCGCTTTGCGGTCGTTGAGGATAGCCTCATAATCAAGCTCCTCGACCACATCCGGCGCCGGCAGTTGGCTCAGATCGATAATTGGCATGGTTTTAACTCACTGGAAGGGTTAACGAAAGGGATTCGCCGGTGCTGGCGAGTTGCGCGGTCAGGTTGACCAGCAACTTGCCGTCGAACTGGCGCTCGGTGGTGACCGCGCTTACGCTAATGCGCGGTTCCCATTTCAATAGCGCCATGTAACAGGCGGCCTGAATTTGCAGCGTCAGCGCCGGGGTCTGCGGCTGGTCGATCATCTCAAACAGCAATGAGCCGTAATCGCGGCGCATCACTCTGGAGCCTATCGGCGTGCGCAAAATATCGCTGATGCTCTGGCGGATGTGCTCGGTGTCGGTAAGACGCTTGCCGGTGGTGCGGTTTAACCCGCTGTAACGAACTGTCATAAAGGCGCTCCTGTTGTGCCGCCGCTGTCGCCGGGGTGTTTATGGGTATGCAACACTTTGCCGTTGGAAGTGAGCGATCCGCCGCTGTGCTCAATGTTGCCGCTCATCGTGCCGCCTTTTTGTACCTCCAGCGTGCCGGTGATGAGCTTGTTGGTGCAGACCACTTCCGGCGTATCCAGCGTGATGCGGGTCGTGGCGGTCACCCGCACGTCGGGTACGGTAGCGGTAAGGGATTGCGACGCGCTGATGGTGGCGGTTTTAATGCCGCTCACCGTTAACGCGCTGGTTTTCGGTTCATATTCCACGACGGCGCCATCGGGAAAGGCGACATGCAAGGCGTCGGCGGATGCCGAAGGGGCCGGGTTGTCATCGGAAAAAATTCCCGGCAGCACGAACGCGGTGTCAAGCTCGCCGCCGACCGCCAGCAGCAACACCTGTTCGCCGATGGAAGGTGCCCACCAGCTACGTGAATGCCCGGCGCGGTGGGTTAACCACTGCAACCATTGTGTTACGAGGCCGCCGGTCTGCACCCGGCAGCGCCCGCTGTTCAGATCGATATCAACGATTATCCCGGTGCGGATCATATTGCGCAGCAAGCGGGACAGTTCCTGAAGCGAGAGTTGTCTGTTCATAACGGAAATCATCCTATGCGTGACGGGCGTTGAAAAACGGACAGGGCTGTCCGATTTTTGGCACAACGCCGGGCGATTCAGGCCGGCCAGCGGCTCACCAGTTCACCGTTGATATAAAGCTCGGTCGGGCGGGTCACGAACGCGGGCGGCAGCGGTTCCGGCAGTGTTTCGGCATGCAGCGCGCCGTCGATTTCCGTGACTTTGGTGCGCTCGGTCAGTTGCAGCACCATCGTCAAATCCTGGGTGTTGTCGGTGTTTGTCACCAGCGACCAGCTGAAGCTGCCTTTGCGGCCGGCTTCGGTAGTGAGGATGTCGGGCTGGTTAGCACGCAGCCACGCCATCACCGGTACGAACAGCGCATCGATATCACCGGCAAAACCGCTGACGGTGACATTGAGGCTGAACTGTTTTTCAAAAGAGAGTGAGCTGGCGAGGGTGGCGGTGTTACTGCCTTTATCCACCCACAGGCGCAGCATCGAGGGGTTATCGCGCAGCGCCGGCACGGCGTCAGTCAGCGCGGTGCGTAGCGTATTGGGTTTTAGCATTGATCTCATCCTGGCAATGTTTAAGGGTTTCGACCTGGAGCGCACACTGTGCCAGCGCAAGCTCCAGTCGGCGGATATCGGCGCTCAAATCGCCGTTAGTTTGTGGGTTACTTCCCGGCATCGGGCACAGGCTGACCAGCGGACAACTGTTGTAAACAGTGACCGGCGGAAGGGCAGGCGGGGCGCTGGTGCACCCGGCGCACAGCATCAGGCAACTCAGCGCTGTACCAGCGGCGAAACGCGTCATTTTCATTGAGTAACCTCGTTATCGATTGTTCGCGCCGCACCGCTTGCGTGCTGGCGGCATCCAGTTGCAGGCGCAGTGCCACCTGCGCCTGCTGGTTTTTGTCCGCCAACGCGGCGGCGGCGTTCAGTTGCGCTTTCAGCTGCGTGATGGCGCTGTTTTGCTCACGCGTAAGCTGGCGGGATTGCGTCAGCGAGGCGCTCAGCGAGTGGTTTTGCTGCACCAGCCACAGCAGGCCGAGCGAGGCGATCAACAGGGCGATCAGACGAGCATTCATTGCGCCCCCTGCAGGCACCAGCCGCGTTCGCGCTGGCGGCGGTTTTCCAGCCCCTGGTTACGTACACCGTCGATAAACACCCAGCGCGGCAGCTGATCGCAGGCCTGGCGCCACTGCTTTTGGTTAAGGAAATAAACCAGCGTCGAGCGGCAAGCCGCGCCGCTGCCAACGTTGAAGGCGAAGCTGACCACCGCGTCATACACCTGCGGCGGCATCGCCACCGGTGCGCACTGCGCCAGTCTGCGCTCAACCTGTAATACATCGGCGACAAGGTTGCTCGCCGCCTCTTTTTCACTGATATCGCGCGTTGGTATGACGCCTGCGGTATGACCGATGCCGGATGTCCAGACCCCGGCGCTGCACTGGTAAGGGCGCAGGCGACAACCTTCAAGATCGGCAATCAGTGCCAGCCCCTGCGGTGAGGTTTTCAGTAAGCGGAAATCCGGCAGCAGTACCGCCAGCGCCAGCACCGCCGCCGCGCTACAGCGTTTTACGGGTAATCCCATTCATCACCTCCTGGGTTGACGCGCAGGACTGGAGGAACAGATAGCTTTTGCGGCGGTAGTACCAGTTCACCGCCACGGTGACGGCAACACCCAGCGCGCCAAAATAGGCGGCAAAGTCTTGCGGGGTCATGGCGCCGAAAAAGGTCAGCGCCACGCTTATCCAGTACGCCAGCGATGAGGTGACTTTTTCGATGGTCAGCCCCATAGATTCACCGTCTCTTTAATGGTTTGCGTCTGTACTTCCGGCAGGTTGACCGTGGTGCCATAAGGCAAAATAACGCCCAGATCGGCGAGCCCCGGGTTGGCGGCGAGCACTGTTTCGACCACTGATGCGGTGCGCCCGTAATAACGCAGGCAAAGCAGGTCGAGGGTATCGCCTTGTTGTGTTTTCACATTCATCGTTCGCGTCTCTTTCCATCAGGAAGGTTTTTCCCCATGGTTAAGTTTCCTGACCGCAGGCGATGGACGCTATCTTTCGGGGCTGGTTAAGCGCTGGCACAACAGGTGGGCGCAGAGAGAAAAGCACAGCACGAATGCACCAGGCAGCAGTGCCGCTGGCGCATCGAGAGAAGGGCAGCGTTAACTGCCGGGAAGGGTCGTGGCGGGGCGCTATTCGGCCTTGTAGAAAATGTTTTCATCCTCATCGGTAGCGTTTTCGCTGTTGGCCAGGTCCGCAATCAGACTCAGCGCCAGTTTCAGATCGGACGGTTTGCAGTTAGCCAGCAGAGACACCTCGGCAATGAATTGCACGCATGCCCACTTGTGCTGAGTCTGATTTAGTCGCTCAGAGACCATGAATCCCTCTCATGAATTTCTTGTACTGTATGTTTATACAGTATCATAGGCTGATTATTAATGGGAAGCGATAATTATTTGTTCCCATCACTATGTTGCTGATAAAGAAAACCATTATGGCTTTCTGCTCGCGCTTTAAACCCGGTGTTTCCAGCTATTTCCCTGCTACTCCTGCCAGTACAGCGCACACTTTTTGGCGTACGTTTGCGCGCCTGCAGAATATCGCTGCGCAGCCAGGCGGTAAGTTGCCGACGCTGGCGGCGGTTTAACCGCTGATCGGGCTCGAAGGGCGTACAGTTATTGACAGAACTCCAAGGAAGGGCGGTATCCGGCACGTTTTCCTGCGCGCGCTTTGGCACGATCTTCCACTTTTTCAGCCGCGTCAGCAGCGGCGATCCGCTTCCAGCCACGCTGTCATACACGCCGCGTACGCGCAGCGTCTCTTCGCCATACTGATTAAAATCGCCGTCTGCTTCATAAAGAGTACGCACCTGCACCGCATCGCGTTTGACGAACGGCCCGCCTTGCGCGTTGACATAACCCGCCCAGTCGCCGCGATCGGCGGCTTCATGCACCTGCGCAAACTCCACGCTCAATCCGCGCGCGGCATCGTTATCGACCAGTTTGCGTAGCTCGCGGTAAACGGTGACCGGCGCGCCACCAATAAACTGAAACTGGCGGATGCGCCAGCGTGCGGCCCAAGCGCAGACCGCGCAGGCGCTCTCTTTCAGCAATGCGCCGCTCTCAACGTCGGTTTCGCCGTCCAGCGCATAGCCGTCGATATTTTTCGCGATATATTTCGCCAGATAACCGGTCGCGCTGCCTTTTTGTGCATCAATGGTTTCGGCGTGAAAGCGTGCTCGTTGCGCTTTCGCGCTGGACAGCTCGTGGTGGTCTTGCTGGCAGGCGAAATCTCCCAGGATCTCGCGCACGCGGGCAACCTCCTGCGGCTGCATAAACAGCAGCAGGTGCCAGTGCGGAGTGCCGTCGTGATGCGGCTCTGCCACGCGAATACCGAAAACGCGCAGGCCGTTGCGGTGCAGCTTCGCGCGGATACGCGCCCACAACGTGGTGAAATACGCCTGGGTTTGCGCCGGGCTGGCGCCGTTCCATTTCCGGTTACGGTAGCCCGCGCGCGTTGTTGCGTGCCAGGCCGAGGGCGCGGTTAACGTGTAAAACTCGCCTGCGTAACCAAGGTTCTGGCAGATGGTTTCGAAACCGCGAAGGCGCGTCATCAGCTCACAGCGACGGATTGCCGGGTTGGCTACCGAACCGTCGTGTTTATCAATAAGGCTGATGCGGTTTCCCTCTTCATCTTCCAGCTCCATGCTTTTCAGAAACTCGCGATTACGCCGTTTTTGCTCGCGCCAGGCGGTTACACACTGCACGCTGGCGTAGGGCTGTTTTTTCTTGCTGACATTGCCGAGTGCGATATGCAAATGCTCGCGCCACTGCGCGGCGGCTTTGCGCAGATGCCCGCGCCACCACTGCTCGCTGAACAGGCGCATGATTGCCGGGGCGAGATCTTCCGCGCTGACGACTTTTTGCGTCACTCGCTGCCAGTGCGGGGGAGTGACGTTGAATTGCAAAGCGATGGTGCCTGCGTGCAGATACCAGCGATGCAGCGTTTTCAGCTCCGTTGCGCTTGTGTCGTCGTGCTCTGCCAGTTCACCGCGAATAAAATTGGCGATGTCCGCTGCCAGCCTGTCGACAGGAGCTTTGTTCATATCCGGCAACTGGTTGTAGCGGGTAAACAGCGAGACTAAGCGGTGCGCCAGCCCCTGCTGGATAACCGTATCAAAATGGCCGTTGAACACCGCTCTGGAGACGCGCGGTTGTAAATGATCCAGTTGATAGCGTTGCGCCACCGCGTTGAGCCGCGGCAGCGTGCGGCGATAAAAATGCAACAGAAAAGCCTCCGCCCGCGCCATACCGTGCTCTTTTTCTATCGTATCCGCAGCTCGGGTGAGTGAAACGCGCACGCACTCTGGCTGGAGCGCCAGTGCCTGACGCGCCTGCGACACCGCCGCAATATGGCGATTACGGCGGTGCAGCTCAGCGTGAGTGAGCAAGGGGCTGGAGATAGCTGAACGCGGCGCATTCCACGGATAAGCCCAGGTGACAGACAATTAGCGTCTCCTGTAGTGCTTGTCTTTCAGTTCGGCGATCTGCTGGCAACAAACGCAACAGGTGACGCCGGGCAGCGCCATGCGCCGCGCTTGCGGGATAGGCGCATCGCAGCTTTCACAGGTCAGCCTTGAGGGTGCCAGCAGGCGATTGCGTGCATGCTGAATATGCCGCTCGCGTTCTTCCATCTCGCGTTGCTGGGCGAGATCCATTTCGTCGGCCATTAGTGCAGCTCCTGCGCCTGGTTGTCGATGTGGCTGGCTTCCTGGCGCAACAATTCAGCAGCATCATGCCATTCAAGGCGATGCGAACTGATGAATGCGGCTAGGGCGTCCAGACGGGCGGAGATAACGCCGGCGCAGCGCAGACGTTCATTGTTGCGCGCTTGCGCAAGCTGGAGCGCGAGGGCTTCAGGGCTGTGGTTCGGTGAATTGAAGGGGTGTTTTCTCATTGTGTTGCTCCTGAATTTGGGCAAGGGGATGCCCGACGGGTTGACGTCATGGTTGTGGATTTAGGGTTTACAGCGGCATGGTGAGCCGTTTCGGAAACTGGCTGACTACCGCGCGGAAATGGTTCATAGCGGCGATCACCGCCCGCTTCTCATCAAGCGTTAATGCGTGCGGGTTGAGCGCCTGGCGCGCGGCGGGCACTCGGGCAAGAAAGAAAATGGCCGCCAGCGCCCGGTTGTTCTCTTCTGCGTGTTCGTCACGCGGGTCGCGCAGATCGTCGATAAAGCGTGCTACGTCACTCCAGTTATCGCCCCATAAACGGCCGCGAAGCTCGGCGATATGGTTTAGCCCGCTTAGCCGCTCTGATGTGCTAAGCGGAACATGCACGACAGGGGATGTGATAGCCATAAGCTCTCCTGCGATAGTGTTGGCTTGCAAAAGCAAATTCAGCGTAACACCATGCCGAAAGGGTGTTTAACGCCGTGACGGCACTTTTCCTGTTGCGTAAAGGCAAAATGCAAAGCGCTGGCATTAACCTGCGCATCGCGCCATGTTGCGGTGTCGTGAAGGTCAGACTTGTGGCGGTTAAGTCGGCCCTGCGATATGTGCTCAGCGTATTGCTGATCTCTCTGACATTCGCGCTGGCTATGGATTGCCGAGGATGTTTTCTGGTTTGCTGGCGCGGACTTTGTTATGCGAGTCGCGGCGTAGCATGCCGGAAAACGGGCAGTTATCTCAGTGTTCACCCGGCTGTGGCAGCCACGTTTGGATCGCATTTGAGTAGCGGATTGCGGATGCGACGGCGTTGATTTTGCATCTGACATATCGCATTATCTCCTGTTGTTTAAAATGTACTGCGAAGCTGTGCTTTTTGGTCGATGTACAGCAATATAAATCGCAAATGCGATTGTGTAAATCACTTTTTCGATGTTGGTGTCCATGAGTGAAAACAAGATGAGTGTTCAGGATGTGATTGAGCGCATTGCCGCGTCCTATTCCGTCTCCAGCCAGAAAGCCCTCGCTGAGGCGCTGGATGTGCCGGCGAACAATATCAGCAGCTGGATCCAGCGCGATAGCGTGTCGTATAAAGCGGTGGTCAAATGCGCACTCGACACCGGCGCAGACCTGCACTGGCTGGTGACAGGTGAATTTGCAAATGCGAAATTGACGGATAAACCGGTGCCGAAGGGCAAAGCGCTGTACGACGAAATTTTGTCGACCGGCGGGCGTCCGGTGCTGCGCCGTATCCTTGATGCGTACGGGTTCGAGATGCAAAAAGAGCTGGGAGATTTACTGGATATCTCCTCCGGTACCATCAGCACCTGGGTGCGACGTGAGTTTTTCCCTGGCGATGTAGTGGTGACTTGTGCGCTGGATACCGGCGTCTCTTTAGGCTGGCTGGCGACGGGCAAAGGCGAAATGTATCCCGCTGCAACCGCGGGCGCCGCGCAAAATGACGCGGCGCTGAGCATCCCGAAATTTCGCCATGAGTCTGGCGAGCTGAAAGAGGCGGGCGTCTGGTCGCTGGATCGCAGTCTCGCGCCAGCGTCTACCGACGGTTTGAATTTTATTGAAGGGCTAAATGCGGGCTGGCTGGTGGATACCCGTGCGCAAAAAATTGGCAACGGCCGCTGGTTTATCAGCATTGACGATACGCTGGATGTTTTTGATGTGGTGCGTCTGCCGGGCGGCAAAGTGCGCCTTACCAACGGTGCGGTGGATTTTGAGTGTGCGGTAGCGGAAATTGTGCCGTATGGCGTGGTGGTCTTTACGCTCGAGAAACATGTCTGAGCCGCTGGCGCTGAGTCTGCAGAAAAACGACAAGTAAATTAACTTTCTGGTGATGTTTAATTTACAATGCCGCTTCGACCGGGAGGGGAAGTGGTGAGGAACGTTTTTCATCAATACGCAGCACAACGCGCAGCCGCAGGGCTGGCGCTGTTTGCGATCTTGCTGATCCTCGTCGCGCCGCTGATTTCTGTTTCGCTGCAGCAAGATCCTATGAGTGCGATGCCCGGCATGCACCACGAGATGGGCATGCCGATGCACGCACATCACGATGTCGCATCGCAGCCGAATGAGATGAGCATGCCGATGCACTCACATCACGATGTTGCATCGCCGCCGAACGTGATGAGCATGCCGATGCACGCACATCACGATGCCGCATCGCAGCCCAATGAGATGAGCATGCCGATGCATGCACATCACGATGTTGCATCGCCGCCGAACGAGATGAGCATGCCAATGCATGCACACCACGATGTCGCATCGCCGCCGATGTCGCGCCATCAACCTTCGCCGCAAAGTATGCCGCTTGATCACGCCGAGGCCTGTGGCTACTGCGTACTGCTGGCACATGTTCCCGGTCTTCTCTTCCTCGTTATTTTGCTCCTGCTCGGTCGTGTGCTGCGCATCTGCCTGGTCGTTGCCCGTCAGCCTGTTCAGCACTGGCACTTCTTTCCCTGGCTTTGTCCTGATACCCGCGCCCCGCCGCGCGTCTGCTTTTCCTGATCCTAAAAAAATGTCCGTTCGCCTGTGCGAAACGGCGACCTTTTGCTATTTCTGAGGAAAAGTATGACAACCTGCACTCCGCGTGCGGCGTGGCTCAGCGTGCTGCGACGCCTGCATTTTTACATTGGCCTGTTTGTCGGCCCGTTTATTTTTGTCGCCGCCCTGAGCGGCACGTTATACGTGGCGACGCCACAGCTGGAAAACTGGCTCTATCACGATGCGCTTTACGGTGTGGAAGGGGGAGCACGGCAGCCGCTCGCCGAACAGATTGCCGTTGCTGAACAGCTAACCGGCGGTCATTTGCGTCTGCATGCGGTGCGCCCTGGCCTTACCGGGAGTGACACTACCCGCGTGATGTTTGCTGACCCACAACTGGGGGCATCGGAGAACCGCGCGATATTTATCGATCCGGTGACGCTGCAAGTGAAAGGGGATATGACGGTCTACGGCACCAGTGGAATTTTGCCGCTGCGCCAGTGGATTGACTATTTCCACCGCTCGCTACTGCTGGGCGATGTGGGGCGTCTGTATAGCGAACTGGCGGCGTCCTGGATGTGGGTTGCCGCGCTTGGTGGTATTGCGCTGTGGTTTTTTACCCGCCCGAAACGGCGCATTAATAACGCTGTGCAAAATCATCGTCGCCTGCATGTCTCTTTAGGCTGGCTCCTGCTTATCGGGATGCTGCTGTTTTCCGCCACCGGTCTGACCTGGTCGCAGTGGGCGGGCGGCAATGTTGACAGTCTGCGTGCAGCGCTTGGCTGGATGACGCCGCAGGTTAATACGCAACTGCATGGTGTGCAGGAGATACACGATCCGCATGCGGAACACCATATGATGCATGAGGGGATGGCTATGCCGGATATGCAGCTGGACCGGGTGCAGTTCGATGAAGCGTTGCACAGTGCGCGGCAGGCCGGGATCGCCGCCGGCAAGCTGGAGATCCGCCCGCCACGCAGTGCGGATAAAGCCTGGACGGTAACCGAAATCGATCGCGGCTGGCCCACGCGTGTGGATGCGGTGGCGATTGATGGCAGCACGATGACGGTGGTGGATCGCACAAGGTTCACGGACTTTCCGCTGATGGCGAAGCTGACGCGCTGGGGCGTTGATTTCCATATGGGCATTCTGTTTGGCCTGGCGAACCAGTTGCTGCTGATCGCCTTTGGCAGTGCGCTGTGCGTGATGATTGTGGTTGGTTACCGGCTGTGGTGGATCCGCCGCCCGGCCAGTGCCAACGCCAACCCGGCAAGTACGCTGCTGCACAATTGGCTGGGTTTACCGCTGTCAGGACGGGTAATAAGCGCATTACTGGCGCTGTTGCTGGGGCTGGCGTTACCCGTCATGGGTGCCAGCTTGCTGCTGTTTATCCTCGTTGATGCTTTGCGCTGGAAACACCATGCCAGGCGCTCTGCCGTAACGATGTAGTAGTAAAATGCCACTGGGTGTAAAAAAATAATTACACTTAGTGGTGATTAAATGGCAATTAATTTGCCATTGTAAAGTAATCGTTACGTTATGTGGATTGAAATCTTTACCAGCTATGGTATCGTTACGTCATCCTCACTCGAGGAACAACTATCGCAAACGAGCCATACAGGATTTTGATCATGCAAAAAGACGCGCTGAATAACGTACATATTACCGATGAACAGGTGCTGATCACCCCGGATCAGTTGAAAGCGGCCTTCCCGTTGACTGCCGAGCAGGAAGCGCAAATCGCCCAGTCCCGCCAGACCATTTCCAACATCATTGCCGGGCGCGATCCGCGTCTGCTGGTGGTCTGCGGTCCTTGCTCGATTCACGATCCTGAAGCCGCGATTGAATATGCCCGTCGATTTAAAGCCCTTGCCGCAGAGGTCAGCGATAGCCTCTATCTGGTGATGCGCGTCTATTTTGAAAAACCCCGGACCACCGTTGGCTGGAAGGGGCTGATTAACGATCCGCACATGGATGGCTCGTTTGATGTGGAAGCTGGCCTGAAGATTGCGCGTCGTCTGCTGGTTGAGCTGGTCAGTATGGGGCTGCCGCTGGCAACTGAAGCGCTGGATCCGAATAGCCCGCAGTTCCTTGGCGACCTGTTTAGCTGGTCGGCGATTGGTGCGCGAACCACTGAATCGCAGACGCACCGCGAAATGGCTTCAGGTTTATCGATGCCGGTTGGCTTCAAAAACGGCACCGATGGCAGCCTGGCGACCGCTATCAATGCGATGCGCGCCGCAGCCATGCCGCACCGCTTTGTGGGGATCAACCAGGCCGGCCAGGTCTGCCTGCTGCAAACCCAGGGCAACCCGGATGGACATGTGATCCTGCGCGGCGGTAAAGCGCCGAATTACAGCCCGGCGGATGTCGCGCAGTGTGAAAAAGAGATGGAACAGGCGGGACTGAGACCGTCGCTGATGGTAGATTGCAGCCATGGTAATTCCAATAAAGATTACCGTCGCCAGCCTGCCGTTGCTGAATCGGTGGTGGCGCAGATCAAAGATGGCAACCGTTCGATTACCGGTCTGATGATTGAGAGCAATATTCATGAAGGCAATCAATCTTCTGAGCAGCCGCGCTGCGAGATGAAGTATGGCGTTTCCGTGACCGATGCGTGCATCAGTTGGGAAGCGACCGAAGCGCTGCTGCGTGAAATCAATAACGATCTGCGTAACAGCCTGGCGGCGCGTTTTGCTTAAGAGGGTGTTATGGTTGCTGAACTGACCGCGCTGCGCGATCAAATTGATGAAGTTGACAAGGCGTTGCTGGATTTGCTGGCGCGCCGCCTGGAGCTGGTGGCGGAAGTTGGCGAAGTCAAAAGTAAATATGGCTTGCCAATTTATGTACCGGAGCGCGAAGCGACGATGCTGGCATCGCGTCGTAAAGAGGCTGAATCACTGGGTGTGCCGCCGGATTTGATTGAAGATGTGTTGCGCCGCGTCATGCGCGAATCCTACTCCAGTGAAAATGACAAAGGGTTTAAAACCCTGTGTCCGACGCTTCGCCCGGTGGTGATTGTTGGTGGCGGCGGGCAGATGGGGCAACTGTTTGCCAAAATGCTGACGCTCTCTGGCTACCAGGTGCGCATCCTTGAAAAAGAGGACTGGGCGCAGGCCGATATGCTGCTGGCTGACGCGGGCATGGTGATTGTCAGCGTGCCTATTCACGTTACCGAGCAGGTGATCGGCAAACTGCCGACCTTGCCGGAGGACTGTATTCTGGTCGATCTGGCGTCGGTGAAAAGCGGCCCGTTACAGGCGATGCTGAGCGCGCATAAAGGGCCGGTGCTCGGGCTGCATCCGATGTTTGGCCCGGACAGCGGCAGCCTGGCTAAACAGGTGGTGGTCTGGTGTGATGGCCGACAGCCGGAAGCGTACCAGTGGTTCCTGGAGCAGATTCAGGTATGGGGCGCGCGTTTGCACCGCATTAGCGCTGTTGAACACGATCAGAATATGGCCTTTATTCAGGCGCTGCGCCACTTCGCGACCTTCGCGTATGGTTTGCATCTGGCGGAAGAGAATGTTCAGCTCGAACAGTTGCTGGCGCTTTCCTCACCGATTTATCGCCTGGAACTGGCGATGGTCGGGCGCTTGTTTGCTCAGGATCCACAGTTGTACGCCGACATTATTATGTCGTCATCCAGTAACCTGGCGCTGATTAAACGCTACTACCAGCGTTTTGGCGAAGCGATTGGCCTGCTGGAGCAGGGCGATAAGCAGGCGTTTATCGACAGCTTCCGCAAAGTTGAACACTGGTTTGGTGACTATGCGCAACGTTTCCAGAGCGAAAGCCGCGTGTTGTTACGCCAGGCCAACGACAGCCGCCCGTAAATAAAAAAGCCGTTTATACTGAAAAGCCAGTGGTTACCCGCTGGCTTTTTTCATTTAAGGGATGCGCAATGGCTGAGCTGCACACGCTGTTTGATTACACCGGGCATTTGCCGGAATGCCCCACCTGGAGCGACGCGGAGCAGGCGCTCTACTGGGCAGATATTATTGAAGGTGAGATCCACCGTTATCACTTATCGTCTGGCGAACATACGGTGCTGTCGTTTGCCGAAGAGGTTGGCTGCTTTGCGCTACGTGAGAAAGGCGGCTTTATCGTGGCGATGCGTAATGGCATCTGGCTGACGGATGCGCGCGGTTTGCTGCGACAAAAAGTGTGTGATAACCCTTCAAACCCGCAACTGGCGCGCTTTAACGATGGCGGCACCGATCATCTTGGCCGTTTTTATGCGGGCACATTCTGGGGGCCGGGCGATTATAACGGCGCGTTGCTGTTGCGCATTAATCATGACCTCACGCCCAAAGTGTTGCAGTGCGACATTCACGGTGCCAATGGTCTTGCCTTCAGCCACGATAAGCAGTGGATGTTCACCTCGGACACGCCGAACGCGGTGATTTACCGCACGCCGCTTGATGAGCAGGGTGAGCCGGGTAAACGCGAGGTTTTCCGCCGCTTTAACGCCGGGGAAGGTATTCCGGACGGGGCGGCGATGGATGTGGAAGGTTGTTACTGGAGCGCAATGTTTGATGGCTGGCGCATCGCGCGTTTTTCGCCGCAGGGTGAACAACTGGCAGAGTATCGCTTGCCGGTGCGTTGCCCGACGATGGTCTGTTTTGGTGGGCCTGATATGAAAACGCTGTTTATCACCACCACGCGGGAAAATATGTCGGCGGACGAAGTGGCGCAATATCCGCTGTCGGGAGCGATCTTCACCCTGCCCGTGGCGGTGGCAGGAATGAAGAAACCGCTGTTTAAAGAGGTTTAAGCCGGGTCGACCGGCACCACATTTTCACTGGGGTAGCAACCGAGGACTTTCAGCGAACGCGCGGTGTCGGTGAGTTCGCGCAGCGCTTTTTGCATCTGCCCGGATTGCAAATTGGCCTGCACATCGATGTAGAACATCTCTTCCCACGGGTTGCCGTGGATCGGGCGCGATTCCAGTTTGGTCATGATCAAATTGTGGTTACGCAGCACCAGCAGGGCTTCAACCAGCGAGCCTGCTTGCTGGCCGGTTGCCATCAGCAGCGTAGTTTTTGCCGGAACCTGATCGGATACATCAATGGCTTTACGCGCCAGCACCACAAAGCGTGTGATGTTCTGCGTCTGGTTCGCCAGATTACGTTGCAGTACCTGCAAGCCATACAGCGCGCCACCGGCTTCGCTGCCCAGTGCCGCAACTTGCGGCGAATTCGCCTGCGCGACCTTTTCCATCGCGGCGGAAGTGCTTTCGCAATACTCAATTTTCCACTGTGGATAGCGGTTAATGAACTGGCTGCACTGCTGGAAAGGCTGCGGATGGCTGTAAACCGTGGTGATGTGTTCTAAATCAGTGGAGCCGGAAACCAGAATGCAATGGTCGATAGGCACCGTCAGTTCACCAACGATAGACAAACTGGTGTGCTGGAGCAGGTCGTAAACGTCGTTAATCGCCCCGGAGCTGGTGTTCTCCAGCGGCACCACCGCGTAATCGGCCTGACCCGTTTCCACCTGGCTGAAGATATCGTGAAATTTCAGGCAACCGCTTTCAATGAACTGCTCAAAATGGCGCGCCGCGTACTGACGGGCGGCCAGGTGTGAATAGGATCCTTTTGGCCCCAAAAAGGCGATGCGGGCAGAGTGCGGGTTGATTTTATTCAGATGCTGCTGGAGCAGGGCTTGCTGGGTGAGAACGGAATCTTCGATGATCAACTGAAACAGGCGGGTGATGTAGTGGGCATCCAGATGATGCGCTTTGCCGAGCTCTATCAAACGTTCGAGTAAATCACGTTCGCGATCGATATCGCGTACCGGACGGTGTGAATCCAGCTTGGCCTTGCCGACTTCAACAGAGAGCTGGCGGCGTTCGGCCAGCAGCGTCAGCAGCTGTTCATCCAGTGCGCTGATCTTTACGCGTAAATCCAGTAAGGGGTTTTCAGCCGTCATGTTGTTGCCTTTCGTCTTTAATTGTTATCAATAAAAAAGGCCTCCCGGTGTGGGAGGCCTTATTGTTCGTCTTCGCATTCTTTATCACAAAACGAATCGCCTCCCTAATTGGGGAAGGTAAAAAAGAATGCGAAGAAGAACGGAACAAGTTTCATGGAGTTTTCCTTTGTGCGACCGAAGTACAGTACCCGTACTGTTTTCGCTCTGTCAATAAAAAACGCGCCCGTGGGCGCGTTGGGATGGGCTCAATGTAGAGACTACTCTTCTTCTTCCTCAACGAAGCTTGTGTCTTTCACCGATGTTGCGGCGCGACGTGCTTCACCTTTGTGTTGCACTTTATTCAGCTGCCGTTCCAGCTTGTTAATCAAATCGTTGATGGCGGTATACATATCTTCATGTTTCGCACTGGCAACCAGTTGTCCGTTCGGTGTGTTGATGGTTGCATCGGCGATAAAGCCCTGTGGTTCTTTCGACAGGATGATATGCGGATTAATCAGTTGAGTTTGCCATTTATCCAGTTTGGCGAGACGGTCTGTGACATGCTGGCGGATTGCCGGAGTAATTTCCATTTGTTTACTGGTAATGTTCATTGTCATAAATTTTACCTCTTGTCTTTCCGTCTTGGTGATTTCAGCATACCGTCCACAATGTCAAAATGTGTGATTTAAATCACATTATTTTGTCACTTTTTGTCAATAAAGGGGTTTTGTGAGGCAGGGCAGGAAGAGGGCAAATTTACCTTGTCTACGCCATCATTAGCAGTCATAGTTGATAGGATGAATTGCGGCTAAACCGCTTTAGTGATAGATAAAATGAATAAAAAAACGGCAGCCGGAAGGCTGCCGTTTTGTATTTCAGGCGATCAGGTCAATCAGGTTCGATTGCTGTTCGCCGCAATAATTTTCGCCACTTTATCCGCCTGCGCGTTGAGTTGCAGCTCGCGATAGGCTTTTTCCATCAGCGGCAGCGCGTCATGGGTCGCTTTTGTATCCGGGAAGTCACGCAGCATCCCTTCTACGCGGTTGGTTACTGCAACCCAGGCACCGCGATCGGTGTAGTATTCCGCAACCGACAGTTCGTATTTCGACAGACGATCTTTCAGGAACACCAGTCGCCTGGTGGCGTCGGTGACGTACTGGCTGTTCGGGTAGCCGCGCACCAGTTTGGAGAAGTCTTTGAATGCGTCACGGGCATGCGCCGGATCGCGATCGCTCCGGTCTACGCCGAAGAACCCTTGCAGAGCACTGTCATCCAGCGCCATGTTGGTCAGCCCACGCATATACATTACATAATCAATGTTCGGGTGGGTTGGGTTCAGTCGAATAAAACGGTCAATCGCGGCTTGCGCTAGCGGCAGATCGGCATTTTTGTAGTACGCGTAGATCAGATCCAACTGCACTTGTTGTGAGTAAGGACCAAACGGATAACGATTATCCAGTGCTTCCAGTTGCGTTATTGCCGCCTTCCAGTTACCGTCTTGCAGCTTTTGCTGAGCTGTCGCGTAGATTTCGTTTGGCGGATTATCAGGTACTTCTTCCTTTGAACCGGAGCAACCTGTCAAAGCCAGACTCAACGTGGCGGCTGCCACCAGATATTTCAAGCGCGTCATGACGTTTAGACTTTCCTCAGAATGTTTACGCGGGAGATTCTTTATTCCTGCTCCCGACTAAGACCAGCTACAATAGCACACTATATTAAACGGCGAAGCCGTAAAACCCAACGTTAACGAAGAAGCTGTATATGGCACAACTGGTACAACTCACCGCAACGGTATCCGAAAACCAACTCGGTCAACGCTTAGATCAAGCTTTGGCCGAATTGTTCCCGGATTATTCACGTTCGCGTATAAAAGAATGGATTCTCGACCAGCGCGTGCTGGTCAACGGCGTTGTCAGCGACAAGCCGAAAGAGAAAGTGTTGGGTGGCGAACTCATTGCTATCAATGCGGAAATCGAAGAAGAAGCACGTTTTGAACCGCAGGATATTCCACTTAACATCGTCTATGAAGACGATGACATTATCGTCATTAACAAACCGCGCGACCTGGTTGTACACCCGGGCGCAGGTAACCCGGATGGCACTGTCCTTAACGCTCTGCTGCATTATTACCCGCCTATTGTGGATGTTCCGCGTGCAGGCATCGTCCACCGCCTGGATAAAGACACCACCGGTTTGATGGTAGTGGCGAAAACCGTACCCGCTCAGACGCGGCTGGTGGAGTCGCTGCAACTGCGAGAAATCACGCGTGAATACGAAGCGGTCGCGATTGGGCATATGACTTCTGGCGGCACGGTGGAAGAACCGATCAGCCGCCATCCGACCAAGCGTACCCATATGTCGGTGCACCCGATGGGCAAGCCGGCGGTGACACATTACCGCATTATGGAGCATTTCCGTGTGCATACGCGTCTGCGTCTGCGCCTGGAAACAGGCCGTACGCATCAGATTCGCGTACATATGGCGCATATCACTCACCCGCTGGTTGGCGATCAGCTCTATGGTGGTCGCCCGCGTCCGCCGAAAGGCGCATCGGACGAATTTATCGATGCACTGCGCAAGTTTGACCGCCAGGCGCTGCACGCTACCATGCTGCGCCTTTACCACCCTATCAGCGGTATTGAAATGGAATGGCATGCGCCAATTCCGCAAGATATGGTTGATTTGATTGATGCGATGCGCGCTGATTTTGAAACCCATAAGGACGATGTTGCCTGGTTATGACCAAACTGATCCTCCCGGACTGGCCGCTGCCGAAAGGTGTCGCGGCTTGTAGCTCGACGCGCGTCGGTGGTGTAAGCCTGCCACCTTACGATTCGCTGAATCTTGGCGCACACTGTGGTGACAATGCTGAGCATGTGGAAGAGAATCGCGCGCGCTTATTCGCGGCGGGCGGTTTGCCTTCGAAGCCGGAGTGGCTTGAACAGGTTCATGGTACTGACGTGCTCACACTTAGCGGTGGTCCTTACGCGTCGAAACGGGCGGATGCGTCATACAGCAACACACCCGGTACAGTCTGTGCGGTGATGACCGCAGACTGTTTACCGGTCTTGTTTTGTAACCAGGCGGGCACCAAAGTTGCTGCTGCTCACGCCGGCTGGCGGGGTTTATGTGCAGGTGTGCTGGAACAGACAGTTGCGTGTTTCACCGATAAGCCGGAAAATCTGCTGGCGTGGCTGGGGCCAGCAATTGGGCCGCAAGCGTTTGAAGTCGGTGCAGAAGTTCGTGAAGCGTTCATGGGGCATGATCCGCAGGCCGACAGCGCTTTTCGTCCTCACGGTGAAAAATATTTTGCTGATATTTATCAGCTCGCACGCCAGCGTCTGGCGAGCGTAGGCGTCCGGCATGTGTTCGGCGGCGATCGCTGTACCTTCAGCGATAAGGATAATTTTTTCTCATACCGCCGGGACAAGACGACCGGGCGTATGGCAAGTTTCATTTGGCTGATATAACCTAAAGAATCAAGACGATCCAGTACGCGTAGGTTTTCTTTCGCATAATTCAGGTCATTCACCTTGAATAATTGAGGGATGACCTCATTTAATCTCCAGTAGCAATTTTGACCTGTTATGGGAGGAGTTATGCGTCTGGATCGTCTTACTAATAAATTCCAGCTTGCTCTCGCCGATGCCCAGTCGCTCGCACTCGGGCACGACAACCAGTTTATCGAACCTCTTCATTTAATGAGCGCCTTACTCAATCAGGAAGGCGGTTCGATTCATCCTTTATTAACCTCTGCTGGCGTGAACGCCGGCCAGTTACGCACAGCGATTGAACAAGCGCTGAGCCGCTTACCGCAGGTGGAAGGCACCGGTGGCGACGTACAGCCTTCTCAGGATCTGGTACGTGTACTGAATCTTTGCGACAAGCTGGCGCAAAAGCGAGGTGACAACTTTATCTCGTCGGAACTTTTCGTTCTGGCTGCGCTTGAATCACGCGGTACGCTGACGGATTTGCTTAAAGCTGCTGGTGCGACAACGGCCAATGTGACCCAGGCGATTGAACAAATGCGTGGGGGAGAGAACGTGAACGATCAGGGGGCCGAAGACCAACGTCAGGCCTTGAAAAAATTTACCATCGATCTGACTGAGCGCGCCGAACAAGGCAAGCTCGATCCGGTTATCGGTCGTGACGAAGAGATTCGTCGTACGATCCAGGTACTGCAACGGCGTACCAAAAATAACCCGGTGCTGATTGGTGAACCGGGTGTCGGTAAAACCGCGATTGTCGAAGGGCTGGCGCAGCGTATTGTTAACGGCGAAGTGCCGGAAGGGCTGAAAGGCCGCCGTGTACTGGCGCTGGATATGGGCGCGCTGGTTGCCGGTGCAAAATATCGCGGTGAGTTTGAAGAGCGTTTAAAAGGTGTGCTGAACGACCTGGCGAAACAGGAAGGCAACGTCATTCTGTTTATTGACGAGCTGCATACGATGGTCGGTGCTGGTAAAGCCGATGGTGCAATGGATGCGGGCAACATGCTGAAACCTGCGCTAGCGCGCGGTGAGTTGCACTGTGTGGGGGCTACGACGCTGGATGAGTATCGCCAGTATATAGAGAAAGATGCGGCTCTCGAACGCCGTTTCCAGAAAGTGCTGGTGGCCGAGCCGACGGTGGAAGACACCATTGCGATTCTGCGTGGGCTGAAAGAGCGTTATGAACTGCATCATCACGTGCAAATTACCGACCCGGCAATTGTTGCGGCGGCAACGCTGTCGCATCGCTACATCGCCGATCGTCAGCTGCCGGATAAAGCCATCGACTTGATTGATGAAGCCGCGTCCAGCATTCGTATGCAGATTGACTCAAAACCGGAAGAACTCGACCGGCTCGATCGCCGTATCATCCAGCTCAAGCTGGAGCAGCGGGCGCTGATGAAAGAGTCCGATGAGGCCAGTCTCAAGCGGCTCGAAATGCTGAATGAAGAGCTGGAAGATAAAGAGCGCCAGTACTCATCATTAGAAGAAGAGTGGAAAGCGGAAAAAGCCTCCCTCTCCGGAACCCAAACCATCAAGTCGGAACTGGAGCAGGCCAAAATTGCCATGGAGCAAGCGCGTCGTAATGGTGATTTGGGACGCATGTCGGAACTTCAGTACGGGAAAATCCCGGAACTTGAAAAACAGCTGGCTGCCGCAACTCAGGCCGAGGGTAAAACCATGCGCCTGCTGCGTAACCGCGTGACCGATGCAGAAATTGCAGAGGTGTTGGCGCGCTGGACTGGCATCCCGGTAGCGAGAATGATGGAAGGCGAGCGCGAAAAATTACTGCGCATGGAGCATGACCTCCATCATCGTGTAATCGGTCAGGATGAAGCTGTCGAAGCCGTTTCTAACGCTATTCGCCGTAGCCGCGCAGGGCTGTCGGATCCGAATCGTCCGATCGGTTCGTTCCTGTTCCTTGGCCCAACTGGGGTGGGTAAAACCGAACTGTGTAAGTCTCTGGCAAACTTTATGTTCGACAGCGACGATGCAATGGTGCGTATCGACATGTCGGAATTTATGGAGAAACACTCCGTTTCGCGTCTTGTCGGTGCGCCTCCGGGATATGTTGGCTATGAAGAGGGCGGTTATCTGACAGAAGCGGTTCGCCGTCGCCCTTATTCCGTTATTCTGCTGGATGAAGTAGAGAAAGCGCATCCGGATGTGTTCAACATTTTGTTGCAGGTACTGGATGATGGTCGTCTGACAGACGGACAAGGCAGAACGGTTGATTTCCGTAATACGGTCGTCATTATGACTTCCAACCTGGGGTCTGATTTGATCCAGGAGCGTTTTGGCGATCTGGATTACAGCCACATGAAAGAGCTGGTGTTAGGTGTGGTGAGCCAGAATTTCCGTCCGGAATTCATCAACCGTATTGATGAAGTGGTAGTGTTCCATCCGTTGGGTGAAAAACACATTGCGTCTATTGCGCAGATCCAGTTGCAGCGTTTGTATAAGCGCCTGGAAGAGCGTGGTTATGCTGTAAGCATTTCCGACGACGCGCTGAAACTGCTCAGCGCAAACGGGTACGATCCGGTGTATGGCGCGCGTCCACTGAAACGCGCTATTCAACAGCAGATTGAAAACCCGCTGGCGCAGCAGATTCTTTCGGGTGAGCTGATTCCGGGCAAACCGGTGCAGCTCGTAGTGAAAGATGAGCGCATTGTGGCAGTGCAGTAAGTCACAAAAGAAGAAAACGAGCCCTTTCGGGCTCGTTTTTGTTTGAAAACCACGCAAGAATTTAACTTCTCAGCGTAATTCGCCTGAAAAGTGAGCGGACGGTTACTTTTTTCAAATTAGGGGTTGTCAGCGGGAATTAACTCCCTATAATGCGCCTCCACTGACACGGCACAACGGCAAACACACCGGCCTGTCAGGTGAAGCAATCTGAAAATAAACAGTTGACTTCAC
>NZ_JBCIVK010000013.1:0-42916 GCF_039409795.1 Kosakonia sp. PSU_27
GGCGAACAGGCAACAGGCGAACAGGTACTGCCTGAATAAGCAAAAGCGCCATCCGGCAAAAAACCGATGGCGCTGTTGAAGGGGTGACGGCGACAGGTTATTTCTGTGCGGCAAGCGCCTCTTTGATCCAGCCGTCGAACTGCTGCTGGTGCGCTTTGATCCAGCCATCAACGTGACCCTGAATATCCGCTTCAGAGGATTTGCCTGCATGCATCATGGCGTTTTCGGCATTGATATCGGCCAGCGGCAGTTTCATCACGGCGAAAAGTTTCGCCGCCGCCGGGTTTTTCTCGGCCCAGGCTTTGTTGGCAACAATATGCATGGTATTCACCGGGAACCCGTAGTTCATGCCGTTTGGCAGTTTGGTGTCGATATCTTTCTGTTCCCCCGGCAGGGAAGAGAACGGCACTTGCAGCCAGACCACATCTTTACCCGGTTTCAGCACGTCGCTGACCCAGTACGGCGTCCAGGTGTAATAGAGCACCGGTTTACCCTCTTTGAAACGGGTAATGGTATCCGCCATCATCGCCGAGTAGTTCCCGTGGCTAACGGTGACAGTGTTTTCCAGACCATAAGCCTGATGCTGGTGGTTAATCACCGCTTCGCAGCCCCAGCCCGGTGAGCAACCCATCATGTCGGCTTTGCCGTCTCCGTTACCGTCAAACAGCCTGGCGATTTTCGGATCTTTTAGCTGCTCAATGTTGGTGATGTGATATTTCTCGGCGGTTTTCTTATCGATCAAATACCCCTGCGCCGCGCCGGTCACATAGGTGCCTTCACGGTAGAATTTTTTGTCGCCCCCGGCGGCGGCATACATGTCGTCATGCAGCGGTTGCCAGTTGACGGCGGTAAAGGTGACATCGCCCGCCGCCATTGAGGTGTAACCCACGTTGTAATCCACTTCGTCCGGGGTATTCACGGTGTAACCGAGTTTTTCAAGGGCGCGGCTCACCAGCAATGTCTGGAAACTCTCTTCGGCAATAGTGCTTTGAAAAGGCTTCACGGTGATGCCTTTGCCTGGCAGTTCTGCGTCCGCAGCAAATGCACTGGTCGAGACAAGGGTGGCAAACGCTGTGGCAAAAAGTACGCTATGTCGCATCGTTGTTCCTTATTGTTCAGGTGGGATACTGCTGCCCGGCGAGTTGCCGGGCGACAGATTATTTAGCGAAAGGGCGGGTCAGCAGACCCAGCGGGCCGGTTTGATACCAGCGGCGATTACCGCGGCTGCGGGAATCGCGACCGACAGCCTGCGTCAGGCGGTCGAGAATGATAGCGAGGATAACAATCCCCACGCCGCCAACGGTGGCAAGCCCCATATCAAGGCGGCCAATACCGCGCAGTACCATCTGGCCAAGCCCGCCAACGGCGATCATCGAGGCGATCACTACCATGGAGAGGGCAAGCATCAACGTCTGGTTAATTCCCGCCATAATGGTGGGCATGGCCAGCGGTAACTGTACTTTAAACAACATCTGGCGCGGGCTTGCGCCAAATGAGCGCGAGGCTTCGATCAAATCGGCCGGCACCTGGTTGATGCCGAGAATAGTCAGACGTACCACCGGCGGCAGGGCGAAGATAATCGTCACTACCACGCCCGGCACGTTGCCAATACCAAACAGCATCACAATCGGCACCAGGTAGACAAACGCAGGGGTGGTCTGCATCGCATCCAGCAGCGGGCGAACGATTTTCGCCGCGCGCTGGCTACGTGCCAGCCAGATGCCCATTGGCAAACCGATCACCACGCAGAACAGCAGGGCGGTCAGTACCAGCGCCAATGTCACCATCGCCTGCGACCAGGCACCGATAGCACCAATAGCAATCAGTGATACCAGCGTGGCAACGCCCATTCCGGCGCTGCTCATCTGCCAGGCGATCAGCGAGAAAAGGATAATCGCCACCGGCGCGGGCATGCCCAGCAGCATCTGCTGGAACGCGCTGAGAATGTAATCCACCGGTACGCGAATGCCCTGAAACAACGGGCGGAAGTGCATCACCACCCAGTCGATCGCCTGCGTTACCCAGCTATCGAGCGGGATCAGCGTCTTGTGGAACGGATCCATAATATTGAAGTGTTCCGGCGCGGGTGCCGGCGCGCTGTGCAGCCAGTCAGTGCTGCCGCCATCGGCTGGTGCGCTACCGCCGCCCCAGGCATCCGCAGACTGCGCGGCGTTGTCGGTTGCCGGTGCACTATCCCACGGGTTGTTTTGATCAGCCATTGTTTGCCCCCTCGCGATCTAAAGCCTGCAGCAGCATCCGTTTAGAGATGATGCCCACATACTGTTGCTCTTCACCGACCACCGGTACGGCGCAGGGCGCTTGTCCAACGTGGGAGAGCAACTCGCTGAGCGGCGTTTCGGCATCCACCGCAAGCGGGGAGTCGATTAACGCCGCCTCGATCCCCTGGCTTTGACCGAGCGCCTCTTTCAGGGAGTCGATGGAAACAACGCCGACAAACTTATTGCCGCGTTCAATTACATACCCGAATTCACGATCTTCATCCTGCAACACTTTCAGCGCCGAACGCGGGCCGAAGCCTGGCGTTTTGCGAATCAGCCCAACGGGAGTACGCCGTGCAATATCTTTGGCGCTAAATACCTGACTAATATCCACACCACGGAAGAAGGTGCGCACATAATCATTGGCCGGATTATTCAATATTTCATCCGGCGTGCCGACCTGTACCACTTCACCGTTTTGCATAATGGCAATCCTGTCGCCAATACGCATGGCTTCATCCAGATCGTGGGAAATAAATACAATGGTGCGCTGGTGGCGAGCCTGAAGCTTTACCAGTTCATCCTGCATTTCGGTGCGAATTAATGGATCGAGCGCGGAGAAGGCTTCATCCATTAATAAGATATCGGGGTTGATGGCTAATGCGCGCGCCAGACCAACACGCTGGCGCATACCGCCAGAAAGTTCATCCGGATAACTGTGCGCATAATTCTCCAGCCCAACCTGACGCAGCGCATCCAGCGCTTTTTCCTGGCGTTCGTGCGCCGCAATACCGGCTAATTCCATGCCAAAGGCGGCATTATCCAGCACCGTCATATGGGGCATTAGCGCAAATGACTGGAAGACCATCGCAATCTTTTTCCTGCGCACCTCGCGTAATTCGGCGTCCGATATTTTGGCGATATCCACGCCGTCAATCAGCACCTGTCCGCGGGTGGGTTCAATCAGGCGATTGAGAAGGCGTACCATAGTGGATTTACCCGATCCGGATAACCCCATGATGACAAATATCTCGCCTTCTTCAATGGCCAGACTGGCGTCTTTCACGCCAAGCGACAGACCCGTTTTTTCCAGAATTTGTTCTTTCGAAAGTCCTTTTTCAATATATTTGAAAGCCCGCTGCGGATGCTCGCCAAATATCTTATAAAGGTTTTTAACTTCTAATTTAATTGCCATGCAATAATAGAGTTCCTGTTATTTATTGTGTCGATATCGTACCTGGTGAGAATAATTGACTGGATATACCCTAGCATACTCAGAATCTGAGACAACCCTGAATTTCCCGTCTTTAAGAATTTGCTTAAGCGATAATTGCCGCCATTTCCCATGAAATAAGGGCTGGCGGCGGATGAGATTTTTTTGAAATTCGTCGGGGAATCGCACCTGAATAGTGCTGATTCAGATGAAAATGACGAAACAATTACAGTGTAGAAGCTGAAGGGATATTGTGCCGGGAAATCACGAAGGCATTATTAAAATAATAATATCCTTTTTTCGTGGCGGGTTATTTTAAGTGCAATATCAACGGGAATATTCCTCTCCCTTTCAGGAGAGGAATGAAAGATTAGAAGTTCCAGTCTTCATCTTCGGTTTCGACGGCTTTGCCCATCACGTATGACGAGCCGGAGCCGGAGAAGAAGTCATGATTTTCATCGGCATTTGGCGAGAGCGCGGACAAAATTGCCGGGTTCACGTCGGCCATTTCCGGCGGGAATAACGGCTCGTAACCGAGGTTCATCAGCGCCTTGTTGGCGTTGTAGCAGAGAAACGCTTTCACATCTTCGGCCCAGCCACTCCCGGCGTACAGATCGTCGGTGTAACTGAGTTCGTTCTCGTAGAGATCCATCAGCAGATCCAGCGCGAACGTTTTCAACTCCTCGCGTTTTTCCGCGCTCACTTTTTCCAGCCCTTTCTGGTACTTATAACCAATGTAGTAGCCGTGCACCGCTTCATCGCGGATGATCAGGCGAATCAAATCGGCGGTGTTAGTGAGCTTACCGCGGCTCGACCAGTACATCGGCAGCCAGAAACCGGAATAGAAGAGGAATGATTCCAGAAACACGCTGGCGATCTTCTTCTTCAGCGGTTCATCGGCGCGGTAATAGTGCAGGATCAGCTGCGCTTTGCGCTGCAATGCGGGGTTCTCTTCGCTCCAGCTGTAAGCGGCGTCGACATCTCTGCTCTGGCACAGCGTAGAGAAAATAGAGCTGTAAGAGCGGGCGTGCACCGCCTCCATAAAGCTGACATTCGACAACACCGCCTCCTCGTGCGGGGTTAGCGCGTCCGCCATCAACGCGGGCGCGCCGACGGTGTTCTGAATGGTGTCGAGTAACGTCAGACCGGTAAAAACGCGAATAGTAAGCTGCTGTTCTGCCGGGCTTAACGTCTGCCAGGCAGGAATATCGTTCGACAGCGGCACTTTTTCCGGCAACCAGAAGTTGCTGGTCAGGCGATTCCACACTTCCAGGTCTTTATCGTCCTGGATTTTGTTCCAGTTCACCGCGCTGACGCGTGATAGTTGGCTCATCCTTTTCTCCTTACAACGCGCAGGACACGCAGCCCTGGATTTCGGTGCCTTCCAGCGCAAGCTGGCGCAGGCGAATGTAATACAGCGACTTAATGCCTTTTTTCCAGGCGTAAATCTGCGCTTTGTTGATATCGCGAGTAGTGGCGGTGTCTTTAAAGAACAGCGTTAGCGAGAGCCCCTGATCCACATGGCGCGTGGCCTCGGCGTAGGTATCAATGATCTTTTCCGGCCCGATTTCGTAGGCGTCTTCGTACAGCGCCAGGTTGTCGTTGGTCATAAACGGCGCCGGGTAGTAAACGCGCCCGGTTTTGCCCTCTTTGCGGATCTCAATTTTCGACACAATCGGGTGAATGCTTGATGTCGCGTGATTGATATACGAGATCGACCCGGTGGGCGGCACGGCCTGTAGATTCTGGTTGTAGATCCCGTAGTGCATCACATCGTCACGCAGTTGTTGCCACATTTCACGCGTTGGGATGGTGATGCCAGCACGTGCAAACAGCGCCCGCACTTTTTCCGTTTTCGGTTGCCAGTCACCCTCAAGGTACTGGTTGAAATACTCGCCGCTGGCGTAGCGCGAGGCCGGGAAACCGGCAAAATGCTGACCGCGCTCGCGGGCGATCATCATTGAGGTATGCAGCGCATGCCAGGTGATGGTGTAAAAGTAGAAATTGGTGAAATCCAGTCCCTCTTCGCTGCCATAGGCGATGCCTTCGCGCGCCAGATAACCGTGCAGGTTCATCTGCCCAAGCCCGATGGCGTGCGAGGCGGCATTGCCGTTTTCCACCGAGGGCACCGAGCGGATATGGCTCATGTCGGACACCGCGGTTAAACCGCGAATGGCGGTTTCCACCGTGCGGCCAAAGTCCGGGGAATCCATCGTGTGCGCAATGTTCAGCGAGCCAAGATTGCAGGAGATATCGCGCCCGGTATTGGCGTAATCAAGATTCTCATCGAAGGTCGAGGCGCTGTTGACCTGCAAAATTTCCGAGCACAGGTTGCTCATGTTAATGCGCCCGGCAATCGGATTGGCGCGGTTGACCGTATCTTCAAACATGATGTACGGGTAGCCGGATTCAAACTGGATTTCCGCCAGCGTCTGGAAGAAATCGCGGGCATTAATGTAGCTTTTACGCACGCGATCGTCGGCCAGCAACTGCTCGTACATATCGCTAATAGCAACGTCGCCGAACGGTTTGCCATATAAACGTTCGACATCATAGGGCGAGAACAGCGCCATCTCAGCGTTTGCTTTCGCCAGACGGAAAGTGATATCCGGGATCACCACGCCCAGCGACAGGGTTTTGATACGGATTTTCTCGTCGGCGTTTTCGCGCTTGGTATCGAGAAAACGCAGAATATCCGGGTGGTGCGCGTGCAGATAAACCGCGCCTGCGCCCTGGCGTGCGCCAAGCTGGTTGGCATAGGAAAAGGCATCTTCCAGCATTTTCATCACCGGGATCACCCCGGAGGACTGGTTTTCAATGCGCTTGATCGGCGCGCCGGCTTCGCGCAGGTTGGAGAGCAGAAATGCCACGCCGCCGCCGCGTTTGGAAAGCTGCAACGCGGAATTCACCGCGCGGCCAATCGACTCCATATTGTCTTCAATGCGTAACAGGAAACAGGAGACCAGCTCGCCGCGCTGCTGTTTGCCGCAGTTGAGGAACGTTGGCGTCGCGGGCTGAAAACGGCCTGAGAGGATCTCGGTGGTTAACTGGCGCGCCAGCGTTTTATCGCCCTGCGCCAGCGTCAGCGCCACCATGCAGGCGCGATCTTCGAAATGTTCAAGATAGCGTTTACCATCAAAGGCTTTCAGCGTGTAGCTGGTGTAAAACTTCCATGCGCCGAGAAAGGTCTGGAAGCGAAAACCGCTGGCGTGCGCATCGGCAATCAGGTCAACGACGAACGCGCGGTCGTAACGGGCCAGCACGCTGTCATCGTAATAACCTTCCGCCACCAGCCAGTTCAGACGTTCATCCTGGCTGTTAAACGTCACGGTATTCGGGCGCACATGGGTTGCCATAAAGGCGTCCACCGCCTCGCGGTCTTTATCAAACTGAATGCGGCCGTCTTTATCATAAAGATTCAGCATCGCATTCAGCGCGTGGAAATCGGGCGCGGATTGCATCACGCGCTCTGCGGTTGTCGTAGCCAAAATTCGCTCACTCCTTTACGCACGTTGTCGATGTCCTGTTGAGTGCCCATCAACTCAAAACGATACAGATACGGCACGGCGCATTTTTGCGATATCACATCGCCTGCGCGGCCAAAGGCTTCACCGAAATTACGGTTGCCGGAGGCGATCACGCCGCGAATCAATGCGCGATTGTGCGGATCGTTTAAAAAACGGATCACCTGGCGCGGAACCGCACCTGCCGTACCGCCGCCGCCATAACTGGGCACCACCAGGATATAGGGTTCGTCTACCTGGATGCGTTCACGCTCATTAAGCGGAATGCGCACCGCCGGCAGCCCGAGACGCGCGATAAAACGCTGCGTGTTTTCCGAGCTGCTGGAGAAGTAGACGAGAGTGCTCATGCGCTGGCGACGCTCGGCGCGGCATGTAAGCGATTAATCATATCCGGGCGAAAACCGGACCATGTTGTTTCCCCGGCGACAACCACCGGTAACTGACGAAAGCCCATCGCACGCAGCTCATCTGCCGCTTCCGGCACGTGGTCAACGTTCACCATTTCGAACGCCAGGCCACGGCTTTCCATCGCACGTTTGGTGGCGTGGCACTGAACACAATCATTTCGAGTGTAAATGGTAATGCGCATAATTCGTATTTCCGTCTAAAATGGATTGGCGGCGCGAAGGTTCGCGTCAGTTAGTGTCTGTGTTACTGATCTGAATACTAGATGTAGTTATTTAAAGATGCAACCACACAATATATAGGAAATTGTCATAGGCTTTGCCCGGAGGATAGAAACAATGGGTAAGGGCGGTGTGTACGCGTTTCGTACAGAAAAGGGCGATGTGCAGACAAATAAAAACCCCTGCGGGCGTTGAAACCAGCAGGGGTCAGCAGGGTGGAAATCTGTTAGCGGCGCAAGCTCAGCAGCGCGCCAAGAAAAATACCGACTGCAGCGGCAGCGCCAACGCTGCACCAGGGTTTGTCTTTCACAAACGTATCGGCACAACCCACGGCGTCTCTCGCCGCTTGTTGCACACGGCTGCGGCCATGCATGCGTGCGCGGGTCTCTTTCAGCAGGGCCTGTGCTTTACGGCGCGCGCTTTCCGCTTCGTCTTTCGCGTCGCTGCCCCAGGATTTCAGCACGGCTTCGAGGCTGTCAGCGAGCTGGTTAACATCGTGGTTAATATCCTCAACACCTTCATCTACGTCACGGCGATTCGGTCTGTTAAACATAGGATCCTCCCTCGTTTTCGATGTGAATTTTAGTTTAGACCATAATTTTCAAGGCCAGACGGCAATCATGCCTTTCAGGTTCGTTTGTGGAATTTTCTGAGTCACGGTCCATGCTCAGTCATGTAAGGTGGCGAGGCTTTGGAAAGATGACGAGGAAAATCTATGTATTTAAGACCCGATGAAGTGGCGCGCGTGCTGGAAAAAGTGGGATTTACCATGGATGTGGCCACGCCGAAAACCTATGGTTATCGCCGTGGCGAAAATTATGTGTATGTTAACCGCGAAGCGCGTATGGGACGCACGGCGCTGGTGATCCACCCCACATTGAAAGAACGCAGTTCGTCGCTTGCGGAACCCGCCTCGGACATCAAACTGTGCGATCACTACCAGAATTTCCCGCTCTATTTCGGCGGCGATGCGCAGGAGCATTACGGCATTCCGCACGGCTTTAGTTCGCGCGTGGCGCTGGAAAAGTTTATTACGGGGTTATTTGGCGAAGCGCACTAAAAGGCGACAGACCGAAGCCTGCCGCCCGCCATCAGGCCTTGGCCTGATGGTAGTTGCTCACCCGGAACAGGCGGCGGCAATAATCGAGGAAGTAACCGTACACTGCGCCCATCATCATCGACAGCACAATATTAGAGCTGACTGCGGCGACAATCTGGTGCCAGTCGGCACCGACTCCCCACAAAATAGCGACATACACCGGTGACTGGAAGGTCACATAAGCCAGCACATCGGCGAGATTTTTCATCCAGCCAGACGGGCTAATACGGCGGGCGTAACGCATAAATGCATCGCGATACATGCCATAAGGCCAGGCGATAATAATGTTCACCGGGATAGCCACCAGCCGCGATGAAAGTGACTGTTCAAAGCTCATTCCGGAGAGAAATATTTCAATCAACATGTTCACTACCGAACAGTAGACAACCATAGCAAAGGTGTCCGCAGCGGCGTGACGCAGGCGAGACTGCGAAGAGAACATGGTGGTGCTCCTTGATAATCAATAAACAGGCTAATGAACGGTCGTGTTAGCGTTTTGAAACGGCTGGTTTGATGTGTGTAGATTATCTGTCTGCATTGAAACTAACAACTAGCTATAAATTTTTATTTTCTTTTCTTTATTGGATAAAGTGCTCTGTGTTTGCGTGAATTTTACGCATTTCATTATTTTTGTTGGGTTGGTTGTAAAATATTTTATTTATCAAATGCTTGTATGTTTTGTGTGATGTGGCGCACTGAGCGGCTGGTGACAAAATGGGCGGGTTTTAGAGCGCTATGCTTTGCGGAAGAAAATAAAACATTAGGCAGCATTTTTTATGCTAACTAAGCGTGAATGGCAGTGTTTAGTGCTGAAAATGAGGTTGCTTGTTTATGCGGTTTTTTTGAATGGAAATGAAGTTTTAAGCGGTGGGTGAACGCCCACCGCCGCCGATCAGCAGACGCCAAAATCACCGTCTTCTTTATACAAAGAGACATCTTCCGCTTTCAGCGTGATTTTTGCTGCCTGCTCGTCGTGGGCCGGAACCGCGACAATCTGATCCTGATGGACTTCCAGAACTTTCAATTTTGGCCCGCCAATGCGTGGCTGCACAATATCGCCGACAGAAAACATGCTTTGCTCCTTTTGTAATGAGTTTGTGAAGATAAACATAGCCTGAACGTCTGCCAGGGTACAGCGTAAAAGAGGGTAAACACGGCCAGTGAAAGTGGCAGGTACAGTCAAAGTGGCTAATCTTTAAGGGATTGTCTTTTTTTTCAATCAGCTGGAATGACGTTGCACAGGAGGTTTATATGGGTTTCTGGCGAGTTGTATTTACCATTATTCTGCCGCCGCTGGGCGTGCTGCTTGGCAAAGGCTTTGGATGGGCATTTATCATTAACATCCTGCTTACACTGCTGGGCTATTTCCCTGGCCTTATCCACGCGTTTTGGGTGCAAACCCGCAATTAACCCCTGTCGGGCGGGTCTCCGCCCATTATTAAAACTCACCTGATAACACCCCAATTTATGGTGGTTTTGCGTGAATTTTGCGCAAAAAAGTAAAGAACCGATACGACGCAGACGATAACCGACTGATGAACGTTAATTCTATGGAGAAGATATGAGCATTCAGGATGTCGGTTCGGCTGTCGCGTTACAGACGTTGCCCGAAGTACGTCAGTCAAAAACCATCACGTTTGCCGGAAAAGAGATCGTCACGGAGCGCTCGATTTCCGTCAACATTTCAGCAGAAGCGCTGGCGAAGGGCATGGAAGGGCACACGCCGCCAACCAAAGAAGAAGCCGAAAAGAGGGCTCAGGCAATGGCGGTGGTTCGCAATGCCAACATGGCTACTTATGCCCGTGGGCCAAGCCTCGCCAGCGAATTCTATTCCGATCCGCAAAGCGCGGGCGACGCGGTGAAATTTATCGACTTTTTCCAGCACTCAACCGTTAACCCTGATGACATGGCCGCCGCGCTGCATCAGGCGCTGGTCTCACCGCAAACGAGCGGTGATTACACTACCAGCGCGATGGATCTGTCGATGACCCAGGCGAAGCTGAATGAGGTGGTGTCAAAGTACATCTCTGCTGATTATCAGCAACAGGCCAGCGCGTTTGTCGCTGGTTTTATTGCTGATAAAGCCGATCAGGCCGATCAGATTAACCGCGTGGTGCTGACACAGGCGTCGAATCTGGCGCAAAGCCTGGGCAATACAACACAAGCCAGGCAACATCAGCAGGCGATTGATCAACTGAGTGCGGGCACTCATGCCTCCCAGACGGTACGCAATCAAATGCTGAGTATCACCGCCAGCGGTACTGACAGCGATAGCTGGTTTACACAGTTTAATCAGTCAGTGGACAGTAGCGGAACGCTGCCGTTTATGCGTGATATCGAGGAAAACCACATCAGCGCGCTACAGCAGCAATGGCAGCAGTTTGCGGTCTTTTTGCAGACCGCAAAACAGAGCGATGCAGCACAAGAGGCGGGCAAGCAGTAGCCAGTAACCGCTACTGCGTTGCAGCGCCATCCGGCTTAAAAACATCATCGTGAAAGGAAGAAAAGCCAGCGCGAAGCATATCGCGCTGGTTTTTTGCGGGTGTCAGAACGTTTCCCAGTTGTTGTCACTACTTGAAGGCGCTGCGGTAGCGACCGGGCGCAGTGGCGTGGCTTGCGGTTTGCCCGGTTTTGCACTCAGGAGTGGGTTGTGTCCGTTAACACGGAACACGGCAACCGCCTGACGCAACTGCTCGGCTTGCTGCTCCAGCGCGGCGGAAGCGGCAGCAGATTCCTGTACCAGCGCGGCGTTCTGCTGAGTTACGCTGTCCATCTGCGATACCGCGAGGCTCACTTGCTCAATTCCCTTGCTCTGTTCTTCAGAGGCGGAAGCGATTTCACCCATGATATCCGTCACGCGCGTAACAGCGTTGACGATCTCTTTCATCGTATCGCCCGCTTCAGCAACCTGCGTGGTACCCGAGTTTACCCGGTTCACCGAGTTATCGATCAGGGTTTTGATCTCTTTAGCCGCCTGCGCACTGCGGCTTGCCAGCGTACGGACTTCGCCTGCCACCACCGCAAAACCACGGCCCTGTTCACCGGCACGCGCCGCTTCTACCGCAGCGTTGAGCGCGAGAATATTGGTCTGGAAGGCGATGCCGTCAATCACGCTGGTGATATGGGCGATTTGCTGCGAGCTGTCGGAAATTTCGCTCATCGTGCGCACCACGTTATTCACCACTTCGCCACCGCGCGCGGCGGTATCGGAGGCGTTTTTCGCCAGATGCGATGCCTGTCGGGCGTTGTCGGTGTTCTGTTTCACCGTGGCTGTTAACTGTTCCATGCTGGCGGCGGTCTCTTCCAGCGAGGCGGCTTGTTGCTCGGTACGCGACGAGAGATCGTTGTTGCCGGTGGAGATTTCGCTGGCGCCGGTGTAAATCGAATCCGAGCTGTTACGCACCGCGCTGACGGTTTTCACCAGCGATGTTTGCATTTCATGTAAGCCGGCGGCGAGCTGGCTCATTTCGTTGCGCCCTTCGGCCGAAATGCTCATCGTCAAATCGCCCCCGGCGATAGCGCGAATATGCCCCATCACGCTGTGCAGCGGGCGCAGAAGCAAGTGCTGCAAACCGAGCCAGATAACGGTCATCACCGCAATTACCACCAACAAAATCACGCCGAGCGTCCACTGCATGCTGGTAAAACTGCTCTGGTTTTGCTGGGCGGCGGCTTGCAGGAAGGTGTTGTTTTCCGCCCGCCATTTGGCGTAGCTGGCATCCATATCATCCTGCGCTTGCTGCGCGTCGAGGTTACCATAGGCTTCATAGTTATTGGCGCGCAGGAAAGCGATCGACTGCTGCAACACATCATGCATTTTGGTGATGTTCTGCGCCACTTCGTCGGCTAATGCAGCGTCCTGACCGGCAACGCGCGGTGTGCTTTTATAGTTGTTGAAATAGCCTTCTGACTTACCCAGAGAATCAGCCGCCGTAGTGAGCAGTTTTTCAATGCTGGCCAGCGACGCCGGATCGCGCTGGTTTTTCAAAAAGCGGATTGCCACGCGGGTAACGGTAACGCGTGTTTTGATAAGCGTGTTCACGCTGTCGCCAAGATTTTCTTGCTGCGCGTTCAGAACGCCAGTGTTCTGAAAGTTGACCCTGTCGTTATTGACCGCAGAGTAGAAAAGACCCCCAGTAACCAGTTGAAGAAGACAAAATACTGAAAGAGCAATAATGATGCCTGTAATAACCCGTATATTTTTAAGCATGGCCATAGTCCGTGAGAGAGTCGGGATTGCACCACTAATATCGACCTGGCCAGCATTAACTTTATGATCACTTTTTAAACACTTAAATAAGACTTAAATAAGTGCCGGCGCCTTGCGCGCCGGGAACATGTTTTAGATTTTTTTGCGGCGTTTTACGGCGAGAGCAATACGGGGTTCCAGCAGTTTTGCCACGGCGGCGAAGACGGGAACGACAACCGAGTTGCCAAACTGGCGATAAGCTTGGGTATCGGAAACCGGAATGCGAAACGGTTTTTCGCCCACTTTTTCAAACCCCATCAAACGCGCGCACTCATGCGGCGTCAGGCGTCGCGGGCGACGCGCCTGGTTTTCCGCGTTGGCAAAATCGGCCTCGCCGAGCGCTTTATCCCAGCCGCGATCGATAAGAATTTCTGAACCATCTTTGTGATAACGCGCCGAAAGCGTGCGCGCCACGCTATCCGCGCGGGTTGGATCAACCAGCCCGAAACCAAAACCATTGCCTTTCGCGGCGTGTTTTTTCGCGTAGCGATAGAGGTAATCCCACAGCTTATGCGACAACACATATTTGCTGTCGACGGTTGGCTCCAGTAACTCACCGAACGCGGGCCGCTTTGCCGGATAAAAACGGTCAATATCGCGCAGGGTAAAGCCGTCGGCGAGATCTAAATCGCGGCGAAAACCCACCAGCACAATGCGCTCGCGGTGCTGAGGTAAAAAGTGTTTGCCATCGATGATTTTCGGGTCATCTTTGCCGTTTAGCGCGGCGTCAGCGACGTCATAGCCCAGCTCATCCAGCGTATTCATGATCACGCTGAAGGTTTTGCCTTTGTCGTGGCTCTTTAAGTTTTTAACGTTTTCCAGCACGAAGATCGCCGGGCGACGGGCTTTGATAATGCGCGCCACATCGAAAAACAGCGTGCCCTGCGCTTCGCACTCAAACCCGTGCGCGCGACCCATGGCGTTCTTTTTACTCACGCCCGCGAGGCTAAAGGGCTGGCAGGGAAATCCGGCGAGCAGAACATCGTGGTCAGGGATCGTTGCGGCGATATGCGCGTAAGCGTCGGCTTCGGAAACGTTCGGGTTGCCGCTCAGCGTCACTTCGCGAATATCCTGATTGAAGGTATGCGTGGCGTGATCGTTGTACCAGTTGGCTTTATAGGTGCGCACCGCGTTTTTATTCCATTCACTGGTAAACACGCACTGCCCGCCAATGGCTTCAAACCCGCTGCGAATACCGCCGATACCGGCGAAGAGATCGATAAAGCGAAAACGATAGTTCGGGTGATGGGCGGGCGGGGAGGGCAGCAAGCTGCGAAGCTGCGCTTCTTCGGCGGCGGTGAACGTTCTCGGATTGCCTTTGCCGTTGATCCAGCGGTTGAGCGATTCGCGGCTCCACTCGGCTTTACCCGCTTTTTTTAACTGCTCCGCCACATATTTCTGGCCGTAGATTTCCAGCACCTGATCCAGTAGTACCCGGTCCCGTTCCTGCTGTCGCTGCTGGTCAGTATCTGCCTGCGCCAGCAGATCCTGCGCAAGTGAATCAAATTCTGCCATGACGTCTCCTTGGGGTTAGGCCCTGAAATATATCACTCATTTGACCCAGAGGATAATCGGCAGGTGCGGGGATTTTTACTGCGCAATAAATGAAGGCGGTACTGATTCGGTGAGCCACACGCCGTTATCAGCTTGATAGAAAACAAAGCCCTGCGTCTGCATCTCGCCTGCGTTAATCCGCAGGACCACCGGTTTCCCATGGCGCTGGCCAACTGCCGTTGCTGTGACTTCATCGGCGGATAAATGCACATACTGGCGCGATTTTGCTTCAAGCCCCTGCGTCAGAATGTCGTCAAGGAAACGGGTAGCCGTGCCGTGATAAAGCGTTTCTGGCGGCACTTTCGGTTGATAGGAAATATTGACCTGCGCGGTGGAATGCCCCTGCGCGGCGCGGATTGATACACCATCGGCAGATAAGGTGAAGCGCTTTTTATCGCTGGTCTCGACAATCTGGTGGATCAGCTCATGGGTAAACGCATAACCTTGCAGCGCTGCGCCGGCGATCAGCGCATCGATATTGGCCCAGCCTTCCGCGTCCAGCGTCAACCCAATCGCCTGAGGTTCATGGCGTAAGACGTAGCTTAAAAACTTACTCATCTCACTCTGTTTTTTGTCCATTAATGACTCTCCGTTTGAAAGCGCCATTATCTGGCGACTTTTCTGTGCGGGCAATTACCCACTTCTGGCAGCGCAAACCTGCTTAACTGCGGTTCCACGGCATTTTCGCCAGCAGCAGCGCCATGCCACACCAGCCGCTCAGACCCGCAAACAGCAAACCCGCGCCGACAAAACCCGACAGCAGAAAGAAATTAGGGTGAAGCGTAAAACCAAGCACCACACCGAGCAGGATCAGGCTGCCTGCCACAATCTGCACCTGCTGCATCAGCGGGCGCGGCTGACGTTTATCCTGCATCGTTGGCAGCTTTTCGCGCTTCCAGTTATTGAGCCCGCCGTCGAGGATCATCACCTTAGCTGGCGCTGCGGCGCGTACTAATGCGTCGGCGTTTTGTTGCGTGCGCATACCGGACTGACAATGGAAAATAACCGTTTGGTCCGGCGAACCTGGCGTAACAGTTTGCCCGGCAAGCACGTCGTCCAGCGGCAGGGAAAACGCGTCCGGCAAATGTTCACGACGAAATTCATCCGCCTGGCGAATATCAACAATCAGCGCGCCGTTTTGCTGCTGCACGCTGGCTTCTTGTGGGCTGACGAGGGTGTACCGCATGGTTATATCTCCGGACAATAAATGGTTTTCAGCGTATGAACCAGCGTGCGGATCGCAGGCGCTTTAATGAAGTAGTTCACCCGCTGCGCCTGGCGCTGGCTTTCGATCAACCCTTCCTCTTTCATCCGTGCCAGATGCTGCGACGTGGCGGAAGGGCTAAGGCCTGTAATCGCGCTTAGCTCCCCGGCGGATGTGCCGGGCGCGTCGCACAACATGCAGAGGATCAGTAAACGATGCGGGTTACTCATCGCTTTCAGCAGGGCAGACGCTTTCTCTGCCTGCGCTTGCAGTAAGGTGATATCCGGACTGGTCATTTTATTTTAGCATTATCTAAATTTAGGTAACTCTAAAATAAGTGGCGTGAAGAAAGCAACCTGTATGAATAAATTACTCACACTTTCGGTTTGAATTCTGGCCGCCAACTCCGTTTACTGACGGCTAACATCCCGCAATCTATGGAGAAAAACGTGAAAGTTTGCCGCTATCTCAACTGTGCGATTTGCGCCCTTACCATGTGGGTCAACGGCGCGAACGCCTGGAGCAACGCGCTGCCGGTTGGGCCTGCGGCAGGTGATCAAACGCTTTCGCCGTTTTATATCTGGGATGGCGCGTTACCCGATAAACCCGGCGTGATGCTGCGTGAAGAGCCGATTCCCGGTCAGCCTGATATTACCGATGCCAGCGAGATCGCGCGCATTCTTTATACCTCGCAGGATAAACGCTGGAATGCTGGCATCGTGCCGGTCAGCGGTACGCTGTGGTTGCCGAAAGGGCACGCGCCAAAAGGCGGCTGGCCGCTTGTCGCCTGGGCGCACGGTACGCTGGGCGTTGCCGATAGCTGTGCGCCTTCCTGGACTAACCCGACCCCGCGGGATGCGCACTATATCAATCAGTGGCTGAAGCACGGTTTTGCTGTCGTCGCCACCGATTACCAGGGCCTTGGCGGGCCAGGCCCGCACCCATATATGAACTGGGAAGCAGAAGGGCGTTCGGTGCTGGACAGCGTGCGCGCTGTGCTCAGCAGCACGCCGCAACTGGCAAATAACCTGGTGATCAGCGGTCAGTCGCAAGGCTCCGGCGCATCGCTTGGCGCCAGCCTGCTCGCGCCGGATTACGCGCCGGAACTCCAGCTTCGCGCGACCATTGCTACCGGTGTGGTCGCCACTTTTCCGGATGGCCCGATCAAACCGGGATCTGCGCGGCCAGGGCAGCGCGATCCTGCTCGTTTTACGCTGCTGCGCATCATTGGCGGTTCGCTGCCGGACGGCGCACCGCCAGCGGAAAAATGGGTAACAGATCAAGGCGCGAAGATGCTGGCGCTCGCCAGAACATCCTGTATGCCGGAACTGGGGCGCTATGAGCGGCACGAAAAACTGACTGGTGACACGGTGTTTATCGGTGGCACAAAACAGGTGGAGTCAACCTTGCTTGCGGTAACGGATATGCCGGTGAAAACCTTTCCTGCGCCGCTGTTTACCGCAACCGGGCTTGCCGATCATACGTTGTCACCGCATCACCAGTACGCCGCTATCGCTGCGCTCTGCGCGGGTGGCAATGCGGTGGAGTGGAAGACCTACCCTGGCATTACGCATAACGGTGTGGTTAACGTCGCTTTCGATGACGAACTGAAATTTGTACGCGGCGTGATGGAAAACGCCCCGCAGTCCAACAGTTGTGGTTCGTTACAGGCCCCGGGGAAATTGCAGCAGCCATTAGAGGGCGTGCCGTTTAACCGGTAGCGTACCGGGCAGACCAGAAATGCAGCGATACACTCTCCGCCTGAAAGACAGCAAGTAAAAGGGAGAAATCGGTGTCAGGCATGGCAAGCTACGGTTGTCGATAACCGACACCGACGGGGTTTTGCTGAACAGTGATGTGCTCATTATTCTCTCCTGTTTGTGTGATACCGCCAGTAAGGCTGCATGATTAAAAATAGAGCAAACAGGAGAGGGATGATTCTTATGAAGCGGGGTGGCGAAAGCGCAGCGTTGCGGGCAGCACCCGCTGTGGTGAAGCCGGTTCATTGCCTTCTATCATCTGGGTGATGATATCAAAGCAGTCCTGCGCGAGTCGCGGGACATTCTGCTCCACCGTATCAATCGGTAGCGTCAGCGAATCATATAAATAGTGATCGTCGAAGCTGGCGATATGAATATCGCTCTCCAGCATATGGTGCTGGCTCATATAACGCAGCACCCCTTCCAGCAGGCCGCAGGCGGCGGTGAACAGCGCTTTTGGCGGGCGGCCCAGTTTCGCGCACAGGGCGGAGAACATTTCGTAACCGCTGCTCGGATGGTAATTACCGTGAATAATCCACTCCGGGCGCGGAGTCACACCGGCGCGCTCCAGCCCTTGCATAAATCCGGCAAGGCGGTCTTTGGTGGGCGACAGGCGCGGTTGCCCGCCAAGAAAGTAGACTTCATCCGGGTTGGCGCGCGCCAGCCGTTCGACCAGTTCGGCGGTCGGCGTCAGCGAATCGGTGATCACCAACGGCAACTGTGTGTCATTGATATGGCGGTCAAACAGCACCACCGGCAACTGCTCGCTGAGCTTCACATAGTCGGCGTCGTTTTGCATGCTGGAGGCGACAATCAGCCCGTCGACCTGGCGCGCAACCAGGTTATTGACCACCACCGTTTCCTGGCTGGCGTTTTCATCGGTACAGGAGATAAGTAGCTGCAAACCGGCTTCGCGGCAGAGATTTTCCAGCTCGTGAGAAAAAACAGCGAAACCGTAGTTGGTGATTTCCGGCACCACCAGCCCCAGCGTGTGGCTGCGGTTTTCACGCAGCAGGCGGGCGTGAATGCTGGGCTGGTAATGATGCTGCTGGGCGATAGCCTGCACGCGATCGCGCGTCTCCTGCGCCACGCGCAGCTCTTTACCACGGCCGTTAAGCACCAGGCTGGCGGTGGCTTTTGAGACCCCCGCCAGCGCGGCGATATCACTGATGGTAACGCGTTTTGTTTTTCTCACGGTTGTGCATCGGTTAAGGAAACAAGCACTTATTCTACCATGCAAGCACGTAACGACCAGTAGCTGGCCTGCACTTCTGCGTCTCCCGTCAGGGTTATTTGCGCCGGATGGGCCGGGAAGTAGCGGCTGCTCATCACCCCTTCGCCATCGTTGATAAAGATTTCGACGCTGGAGTGGTCACAAAGGATCTGCAACTTATGCGCACATCCGTTCCAGTAACGGTGCTGCCACACGCCGTTCTCCAGACTGCGACGTGAAAGACGCAGTTCATCGTGCTGCCATTCGAGGCGCAGCGTATCGGCGAAATCCAGCGTTATGCCGCCCGCACTTTCCAGCACCAGTTCCAGGCGCTGCGCATCCAGCGCGGGCATCTTGTGCGCTGTGCCGCGATAATGTTGCTGATCACCACGCAGTGCCTGCAACTCCCTGACCGGTTGCTGATAGAGTTTTCCGTTGCGCGAGGACAGCTCTCGCAGGCAGGTCATCTGGTGGATCCAACCGTTGGCAACGGTCGGCTGGCGCATCTCTTCGCCGTCCGGCACGCCCATCCAGCCTACCAGCAGGCGGCGCCCGTCGGCGGTGAGTGTGGTTTGTGGAGCATAAAACTCAAACCCGGCGTCCAGTTCGTGAAAGTCGCCGTGCTGGTAGCTTGCACTGGCGTAGTCGAGCTGACCGCTTAAATAAGCGCTTGGGTAAGTGTTGAGATAACGCTTCTCTTCCCGCGCTATACCCTGCGGACAGCAGATTAAAAACGTACTGCCGTTAAGGGTGAACATGTCCGGGCACTCCCACATATAGCCCGCGTCACCCAGTCCACCCAGCCCGCTACCGGCGATTTCGCCAAGGTTTTGCCAGTTCCACAGGTTTTCGGAACGCAGGAGTAAAACTTTGCCCTGCAATTGCAGGTCCTGCGCGCCCAGTACCATGTACCAATAGTCGCCGTGGCGCCACACTTTCGGGTCGCGAACGTGGCCGGTGTAGCCGTGCGGCAGGGGGAGCGCCGGGCCGAGCTTGTCGAAGCCGCCCGCGCTGTTTTGCACCGCCAGGCATTGCCACGCGGTGCGCGTGCCATCATCAAATTTCACATTGCCGGTATAACAAAGCGTCAGGACGCCATTGTTATCAACAGCGCTGCCGGAATAACAACCGCTGCGGTCATACTCTTCATCGGGCATCAAGGCGACAGGTTCATGCTGCCAGTGCACTAAGTCCTCTGAACTCCAGTGCCCCCAGCACTTGTGCTGGTGCTGGCAGCCCAGCGCATTCCACTGGTAGAACAGGTGGTAGCGCCCGGCAAAGTGGATAAACCCGTTTGGATCGTTGAGCAGCCCGGTGGCCGGCGCCAGGTGCCAGCCGGGGTAGTGGCTGTCATTCAGCGCCTTCGGTAGACCTTTCATCACCGCCTGTAAAATGGCGGGTAGCAGCGGTTGTGAAGCCATTATTCAGAGTCCGTTTTGTATTTCAGCAGGTAAGAGATAACAAAGGCGACGCTAAAGGCGATAGCCATGCCGATAATATAATTCAGCAGCGAGCTGGCCTGCACAATCGCCATCCCTGGTAGGCCGGTCAGGCCAACCGCCGTCATATAGACATGCACCGACACCACCCACGCGCCGCCAACCGCGCCGCCAATCAGTGCGGCGATAAACGGTTTTACAAAGCGCAGGTTGATACCGAAAATAGCCGCCTCGGTAATGCCGAGCAGAGCAGAGAACGCCGAGGGCAGGGTAATCGCTTTAATCTTCGCGTCTTTGGTTTTAAACCATACCGCCAGGCACGCTCCGCCCTGCGCCACATTTGCCATCGCCCAGATCGGCAGCAGGAAGTTAACGCCAATCGATGGATTCCCCAACAGCCCGGCTTCAATGGCATGGAAGCTGTGGTGCACACCGGTAATGACAATCACCGAATACAAGCCGCCGAACAGCAAACCGGCCAGCCATCCGGCATGGGTGATAAGGGTGCTGAGCACAAACGAGATGCCGTCGCCGAGCGCGCGACCCGCCGGGCCGATAATCAACATCGCGACAAAGCCGGAGATAATCACCGTCAGGAACGGCGTGAGGATCAGATCCAGCGCATCCGGGATCACCCGGCGGAGCTGTTTTTCCAGCAGGCTCATAAACCACACCGCCAGCAGCACCGGGAAGACAGTCCCCTGGTAGCCGATCATCGCCACTTCGATGCCGAAGAAGTTCATGGTGTGGAAGCCAGCCGCCACGCCCCAGGCGTTGGTCAGCGCCGGGTGAGTCAGAATGCCGCCCAGCGTTGCGCCAAGGTACGGGTTACCGCCAAATTCGCGCGCGGCAGTAAAACCAATCAGGATCGGCAGAATGATAAACGCCGCCGAGCTGAACATGTCGAGCATGATATAGAGCGCGTTGTCAGCGTTGACCCAGCCGTAGGTTTTCACCATCCCCAGCAGGCCCATCAGCAGACCGGAGGCGACAATCGCCGGAATAATCGGCACGAAAATGTTGGAGAGTAAACGGGCGATACGCTGGAACGGGTTCAGTTTACGCGCGGCAATGTCTGCCGCTTCCGATTTACTGGTTTCGCTGATCCCGGCTTCGGCAATAAACGCGGCGTAGACTTTGTTCACTACGCCTGTGCCAAAGATAATCTGCAACTGACCAGCGTTACGAAAGCACCCCTTTACGCCGTCGACTTTGCCAATCGCGGCAGTGTCTGCTTTAGCGTCTTCCACCAGCACCAGGCGCAGGCGTGTCGCGCAGTGCGCGGCGCTGGCAATATTGTCCTTGCCTCCCAGCAGCGGCAGTAGCGACCGGGAAATTTGTGCAAAATCCATAAAAACCTCTGTTTTATCGTTTTTGTGGGACTAACCGGCAAAAAGGGCTCCCGAAGGAGCCGTTTCATCAGAACCAGGTTTCCATTTGTACGCCGAAGTTCCATTCACCGCCGGCCTTGAAGCCGTCGCTGCCAAAGGCATCGGAGCTCGCATATTTATCCAGACGATGATCCCAGTCCATCCAGGTGGCGAACAGGCGGATTTCCGGGCGTTTAAGGAATTCACCCACATCGCTGGCTTTCAGCGTTGGGGCGACGGTGAGTTTGTAGAAGTTGCCGCTGACCGCGTTGCGGCTGTTGTAGCCTTCCGGGCGCAGATCCATGTACTGATAGCTGCCTTCATACTGCATTTCGAAGTTTTCGGTAAAGCCCTGAATCAGGCGCACGTTAGCGGTTGCCCATTGATAGCTGTCGCCTTTGACATAGCGATCTTTGCTGGTCTGCGCCAGCAATGCCGGGGCAATATGCCAGCCGCCGCCGAGCGGCGTAATACCGTAGCTGGCAAGACGCCAGGTGTTGGCTTCCGGCAGCAGCGCGCCGTCTGAACCGATTGACTTCACTTCCGCACCCAGGCCGTGACCATACAGCAGCGCGGTTTTCGCTGACCCTTCGCGCAGGCCGTAGAAGCTGTCGTTATGCAGGCCGAGCAGAGCATGTACGCCGGTGTTCGCCGCATCGCTCTTCACTTTGTTGCCGTCGAGATCGAGGCGATCATCGTTGTCTTTGGCGCGCATCCCGCTCACCATCAACTGCACCGGACCGTAGAAGTTATTCAGCGAGAGAATGTAGTTCTGCGCGGTGTTTTTGCTGTTTTCGATATCACCGAAAGTGCGCCCGTAAATCGAGACGTTGCTGCGCGCGTTGTCGCCCCATTTCATGTCGTAGACGCCCGCGCCGGTCCCGGCGAGGAACACCACATCGGAGTCGATCCAGTGAATGTCGAAGTTGTCGCGGTCAAAGCGTTTACCGGCCCAGACGGTGGAATCTTTAAACGCGCCGCTGAAGCTTGGCAGATGGCCGATTTCGGTAAATGCCTGGCGCAGGTTGAGATCGCTTGAGGACGCCGTCCAGTCGTTATAGGTTTTCTGCCCGTCGGCGAGCATCACTTTAAAGCGCGTGGTCGCACCGTTCGCCAGCGTCTGTTTATGCTCGAGGTTCATCTCAACATAGGTGTCCGGCTCATTCCCCAGACGACCAACGTGGCCGCCGGTTTCTCCGGCAGGTGTCACCGTTGGGCCACCCTGCGTTTTGGCGGCCGAGTTGTTCATCAGCAAGCCGGAGCGGGCGTAGCCGTGGAACTCAAACCCGCCTTCGTCAGCGGCTTTTTGTTCCAGTTTGGCGATACGCTGCTCAACCGGGGCGGTGGTGGTCTGGTTTTTTTGCTGGGCGGCAGCCAGTTGCTGGGCCTGTTTTTCGGCGGCCTGCGCACGGTTTTCGGCGGCGTTAGCGCGTTGTTCTGCGGCTTGCAGGCGCTGTTCCAGTGCGGCGAGACGCGCTTCAATGCTGCTCATGCTGGGGTCGGCAGCGTGAGCGGCCCCGGCGCTTAATATCAAACCAAGGGTTACGGCGAGCGTGCTTTTTTTCATCTTTTTGCATCCCTAAGGAAGAGCCATCATCACAGAGTTATTTTGCTAAACCGGTTTAGGCCTCGAATCATAATCAAGGCCATTTTCTCCACGCAATGAAATTTGCTAAACCGGTTTAGTGATTGTGAGACGGCTCGCAAAACGAAACGGCAGGCCCGCTAAATCAGCGGCATTGTTCCAGAAGCTGGTGGTGATACGGCAGGGCGGTCATCGCACCTTTGGCGGTAGTCGCCAGCGCGCCGCAGATCTGCGCGCTGGCAAGCCTCGCGGACAACTGCGCTTCGCAGTCCGGCAGACCGTGCTCCGCGAGCCCCCACAACAGCCCGGCGACAAAGGCGTCGCCCGCACCGGTGGTATCGATGCTCACCACCGGTAAAGTGGGGTAGTGGAAAATCTTGCCGCTGTGCCAGGCGGTGACGCCCGCTTTTCCTTGTGTCACCAGCAATAAGCTAATGGCATAACGGCTTGCCATGGCTTGCATGCTGGCCTCAAGCTGTGTGGAACCGGAAAAAAACGCCAGCTCCTCTTCAGACAGTTTCACCACATCGGCCAGCGTTAACGCCTGGCTCAGGCACTGGCGAAGCTGCGTGGCGTCCGACCAGAGATCCTGGCGGATATTGGGATCGAAGCTGACAAAGCCGCCCGCGCTGCGCACCCGCTGCATGGCAGAGAAGGTGGTGGATCGCGATGGTTCTGCCGCCAGCGCAATCGAGCAGCAGTGTAGCCATTCGCCGCACTGGAATTCCGGCAGGTCGCTTTCGGCAAGAAACAGGTCGGCGCTCGGGCGTACCATAAAGGTAAACGAACGTTCACCGTCATCGTCCAGCGCCACCACCACCGTGGAGGTGCGCTGCGACGGGTCAGCGCGCATAAACGCCGTGTCGACCTGTTCTGCTGACAGCGTTTGTTGCATAAAACGACCAAATGGATCGTCACCGACGCGGCCAATAAACCCGCTATTTCCCTGCAACCGCGCAACGCCGACCGCAACATTCGCCGGTGCGCCGCCGGGACACTGCATTAAATGCCCCGGTGCTTCCGGCAGTAAATCCACGACGGCATCGCCCAGACACCAGACTCTGGCTGACATGCTTTTCTCCTGACAAAACGTATTGCTAAAAATTAACTAAAACGGTTTAGCAAATCAATGATGTTTTGCAAGACCTGTGATTTTTTAACCCCTGCTGTGCGGTGGATTTTATGCGCAACGTAAAAGATATATCAGAGAAACAAGAATATAGTCAGGCGGAAAATAACAATTCCCGGCCATATAAGATCTGAATTCTTCTCATGTAATATAAATTAAGATAATGAAGGTGGTTATTAATATCAGCAGGTTAGCTGCTCTTATTAATAAATATACATTTCACCTGTTAATGGTTTTTTCTTTAAAATTCAGTCTAATGACGTGCCATTTCCATTCATTTAATTACTGGATAAGGAAATTCCATTCGTTTGAAAAAATAAAAATCAGGGTTTATAGCTTTCTCAGGCATAACGAATTACCGATTGCACCCATAAGGAGAGAGCACATGGATGAGCAATACCCTGGCATAGATGATATTTATGCCTCCCTGGAATTATCTTCGTCCCTGGAAAAACACCAGTTCCCCGCTAAAGAACGGGACCCGCGCAATGTCTTTGCCGCAGTACGCGACGAATTGATGCTTGACGGTAACTCACGACAAAACCTGGCAACGTTCTGCCAGACATGGGTCGATGATGAAATTCGGACATTGATGGATTTGTCCATTGACAAGAACATGATCGATAAAGACGAATACCCGCAAACGGCTGAAATTGAATCTCGCTGCGTACATATGCTGGCCGATTTATGGCACTCGCCGGAGGCGCAAAACACGCTCGGTTGCTCGACGATTGGTTCCTCTGAAGCGGCAATGCTCGGCGGGCTGGCGCTGAAATGGCGCTGGCGAAAAAAACAGGCCGCTGCAGGCAAACCTACCGACAAACCGAACCTGATCTGCGGGCCTGTGCAAATCTGCTGGCACAAATTTGCCCGCTATTTTGATGTTGAGCTGCGCGAAATTCCCCTGCAAGGCCAGCGGTTAGTGATGAACGCCGAAGAGGTGATCAAGCGGGTTGATGAGAACACCATTGGCGTTGTCCCGACGATGGGCGTCACCTTCTCGTGCCAGTATGAGCCGGTAAAAGCGGTGCATGATGCGCTGGATAAGCTGCAACAGGAAACCAGTCTTGATATTCCCATCCATGTTGACGGTGCCAGCGGCGGGTTTCTGGCGCCGTTTTGCGCACCGGACATTGCGTGGGATTTTCGCCTGCCGCGGGTGAAATCAATTAATGCCTCTGGCCACAAATTCGGTCTTGCACCGCTGGGTGCCGGTTGGGTCGTATGGCGCGAGGCCGCTGATTTGCCGGAAGAACTGATTTTTAACGTTAACTACCTCGGCGGCAACATGCCGACGTTCGCCCTCAACTTTTCACGACCTGGCGGGCAGGTTATTGCCCAGTATTACAATTTCCTGCGCCTGGGGCGGGAAGGCTACACGAAAATTCATCACGCCTGTTACCAGACAGCGCAGTATCTGGCGCGGGAAATCGACAAACTTGGGCCGTTCAAAATCTTGTTCGATGGCGACAGCCAGCAAGGCATTCCCGCGCTGGCGTGGACGCTGCGCACCGAGCGCGCCATTGGCGGATACACCCTTTATGACCTTGCAGATCGCCTGCGCAGCCGCGGCTGGCAGGTGCCCGCCTATTCAATGCCAGCCCATCGCGAAGATTTGGTTATCCAGAGGGTGCTGGTGCGCCACGGTGTAAGCCATGATCTCGCCAGCTTGCTGGTGGACGATATTAAGCGCGCGCTTGACTACTTTTCCCGCCATCCGGTCATAAACCCGCTCAGCGCTGAGGAAGCCAGTGGTTTTAATCACGCCTGAGGCCCGGAAAGTCTCGTTATGAAAGGAGGAGTGCCATGGAGGCGGTGAACAAAAGCGTTCCGGCTAAGACATTATCCATGATTGGTTTTTTTGCTATCACCGCATCCATGGTGATGGCGGTGTATGAATACCCGACGTTTGCGACATCGGGTTTCAGCCTGGTTTTTTTCTTATTACTGGGCGGTATTTTATGGTTTATCCCGGTTGGCCTGTGTGCGGCTGAAATGGCCACGGTTGAGGGCTGGGAAGAGGGCGGGATCTTCACCTGGGTATCAAAAACGCTGGGAGAACGCTGGGGGTTTGCGGCAATTTCGTTTGGTTATCTGCAAATCGCGATCGGTTTTATCCCGATGCTCTACTTCGTACTGGGCGCGCTGGCTTATATCCTTGACTGGCCAGCGCTGAACAGTGACCCGCTGACGAAAACAATCGCCGCGTTAATCATTCTTTGGGCGCTGGCCTTTACCCAATTTGGCGGCACGAAATATACCGCGCAAATCGCCAAACTGGGCTTCTTCGGCGGCATCCTGCTGCCTGCCGCTATCCTCGTAGTGCTGGCCATCGCGTACCTTCTCAGCGGCGCGCCGCTGGCCATCACTTTTGATATGTCGACGTTTGTCCCGGATTTCACCCGGCTTGGCACGCTGGTGGTCTTTGTGGCGTTCATTCTGAGTTATATGGGAGTTGAGGCGTCGGCTACGCATGTTAACGAAATGAACAACCCAGGCCGTGACTATCCACTGGCAATGATACTGCTGATGATCGCCGCGATTTGCCTCAGTTCGATTGGCGGCTTGTCTGTCGCGGCCGTGATCCCACATAACGAGATCAACCTCTCTGCCGGGGTCGTTCAAACTTTCAGCGTGTTAATCACCCATTACGGTGCCGGACTCGCCTGGGCCGTAAAAGTCATCGCGGCGCTGCTGGTACTGGGCGTGCTGGCAGAGATCGCCTCATGGATTGTTGGCCCGTCTCGCGGCATGTATGTCACCGCACAGCGAGGCATACTGCCTGCGCCATTCGCCCGGGTTAATAAAAACGGTGTGCCGGTGACGCTGGTGGTGAGCCAACTGTTGATGACATCCGTTGCGCTGGTGGTGCTCACCAATTCGGGGGGCGGGAGCAATATGTCCTTTTTGATTGCCCTGACGCTGACGGTGGTGATTTATCTGTGTAGCTATTTTTTATTGTTCCTGGGCTATATGCAGTTAATTCGCAAACAGCCACAGCTCAAGCGCACCTTTCATATTCCCGGCGTAAAAGGATTCCGGCTCGCGGTGGCAGGGCTGGGCTTTTTGGTTTCGCTACTGGCCTTTATCGTCTCTTTTTATCCACCGGCCTCGATTGGCGGCGAAAGCGCCGACGAGAAGTACATCACGCTGCTGGTTATCTGTTTTGTGATTGTGCTGATCCTCCCCTTTCTGGTCTACGCGCTGCGTGACAAGCGCGGTAAACAAGGCACTGTGACCCTGGTTGCCATCACCGCTGATAATGCGCCGAAAGGACATTTCTTTATCCATCCACGCGCGCGTTCACCGCATCATTTAGCCCCTAAGGAATAGCAGTTTTTTCAATGATATGAGTCATTAATAAGGAGAAGTGAATGAAAACAACCGTTAGCATCATCGTTGGCAGCTTGCTGCTGGTTTCCGCTGCGACACAGGCAGCAGATAAAGGTAAACCCGTGAATAGCTGGACATGTGAGGATTTCCTCGCGCTGAAAGCCTCTTTCCAGCCAACTGCCATCGGCATTGCTGAAGCGTTAAATAACAAGGACAAACCTGAAGAAGCGGTGGTGGATGTTCAGGGGATTGAAACGGTGACGCCCGCCGTGATTGAAGCCTGCAAACAGGACAAACAGGCCACGTTCAAAAGCAAAGTGGAGGGCGAGTGGGACAAACTAAAAAAGGATATGTGAACGCGAAAATTTATTATGGCTAACCTGCCGGGGCATTGAGGCCCCGGCAACTTACTCGGGTTTAAACAGCGGCACTGTCTTGCCGGTAATATAGCGTCGGCGCAGCCAGGCCGACGCGCTATCCATCAGCATCACTACCGCCACCAGAATCACGGTGATAAACATCACCACATCCCAGTTCCACAGCCGCATATTCTCGGCGTAAATCAAACCAATCCCGCCCGCGCCAACAAAACCGAGCACCGCTGCCGAGCGGGTGTTGGACTCAATCTGATACAGGCTCAGCGCCAGAAATGTCGGGAAGGATTGGGTAAAAGTGCTGAAGCGGTGTTTCTGCAAACCGCCCGCGCCCACGGCGGTTAAGCCGCGCCCTGGCGAGCGATCCACCGCTTCGTGGCTTTCGGCGTACAGCCGGCCGAGCAAGCCGGTGTCCTGCATGATGATCGCCAGCACCCCGGCAAGCGGCCCAAGCCCGACGGCGCGCACAAAAATCAGCCCCCAGATCGCCATATCAATGCCGCGCAACATATCGAACAGGCGGCGCACGAAAAAAGCGATAACGCCCGCAATGCCGCCTTTCATGATGTTGCGCGCGGCAAAAAACGACAACAACAGCGCGAATAGTGTGGCGGTCGTTGTGCCGGCAAAGACAATCGCCAGCGTAATGCCAATCTGCGTGAAGTAGTAACCAAACGGCCAGTTGAGGAAATCATGCCAGACGAACATGCGCAAAATATAGCGGCCGATCTGCTGCATGCCGGTCAGCGCCTGTTCAACAGGAATGCCGAACTGCATAAAGAACCACACGTAATAGAGCAGCACGGCAAAGGCGATAAGCCCGAGGCGGCGCAGATAACGCCCCTGCGCCTGGAACAGTTTTCGGTTTAATTTGCGGCTCAATTCCACATTCGGTACGGCTTGCCAGTTGGTCATTTTTTCCCCTCCAGCACCCACTGGCGCAAGCGGCCAGAGAGCGTATCGAGCACGAAAACGACGATAATAATCAGCAACAGTGTGATGCTGACCTGATCGTAACGGTCGAGTTTGATGTTGGTCATCAGCTCCTGGCCGATGCCGCCCGCACCGACCAGCCCAAGAATGGTCGAGGAGCGAAAGTTAATTTCGAGACGCATAAAGCCATAAGAGAGAAAAATCGGTTTCACCTGCGGCCACAGCGCGAAGCGAATGCGTTGCAAACGTGTCGCGCCGCAGGAGGCCAGCCCGCGCACCGGTCTGTCATGCGTGCTCTCGACTGCTTCATAAAACAGCTTGGTCAGGCTGCCAACGGTGTGCAGCGCCAGTGCCAGAAATCCGGGGATCGCCCCGATGCCAAACGCCATCACGAAGATCACCGCCCACGCCAGTTCCGGCATGGTACGCAAAAAAGCGACCAGCGTACGCACGGCAAAACGTACCGGCGGCGGAGACCAGGTGTTGCCCGCCGCCAGAAAAGCCAGCACGGCGGCAATGGCGAATGAAACCAGCGTTGCGGCCAGCGCCAGTTGCAGGGTTTCCCAAATCAGCGGGAGCTGGATCGGCAAACGGTAGCCCCAGTACGCCAGCGAGCCTTTGGTGTGGCTGTCGGCAAACAGCACCGGCCAGTGCAGCGTCGGCACCGTTTCCAGCATGTAATCCATAAAGTTCGGCAGCGAGTGCCAGATGGTGGCGAGATTGAATTCTGCCGCGTTACCGGCGGCGAAATAGAGCGCCAGCAGCACCAGCGACCAGGCGACAGTGTCGCGCTTCTGGCGCATTCGGACTTGCTGATAGTAGTGCTCAAACTGCGTATTCGACATATTCATGCGTAGCGGGAGATCCTGTATGACCATCGAATAAAAGCCCCTGGTTTTTACGCAGGGGCCGAAGAATCGATGCGGCGAAGGATTAGCGTGCGGTAACCAGTTCGCGTTTCATCTCGATAATCTGTTTAAAGTCATCCACGCTGCCTGGGCCGATATGCTGCGTACCGCCCATCGCTTTCACGAAGCAGGCGTGGTTATCGGTATCCAGTTTTTTAACCGCGGTAATCACTTTGGCTTTGAAATCCGCCGGCAGGCTGTTGCTCACCAGAATCGGGCCGTTCGGGATCAGCGGCGATTCCCAGATGATGCGGATCTCTTTCATCAGGTTCGGGTGATCCATGCGGATCAGACGGTTAAACGCCCCGACGCTGTAGCCTGAGTTGTAATCGCCGACCATCGAAGTCCAGGTGACAGCGCCCGCGAACTGGCCGTTCAGCACGCCGAGGATGTCCTGCTCGTGACCACCGGAGAAGGTGACGCTGGAGAAGTAGTTGTTGTATTTATTGTCCGCGTTACCGCCAAACTTCTGTTTGAAGGCGTAGTTCGGGATCAGGTAACCGGAAGTGGAATCCGGATCGGCGAAGCCAAACGCTTTACCTTTCAGATCTTCCAGTTTTTTGTACGGGCTGTCGGCTTTCACGATCACCACCGAGTGGTAACCGCGCGATTGATCTTTGTCATCCACCGCGATCCCGACGATATCCACGGCTTTCGGGTTATTGATATACACGGATGCGTAAGAGGAGGGGGACATGCTCAGCACCACGTCGACTTTTCCGCCCAACAGACCCTGAATCACGCCCGAATAATCAGACGAGTTGCGCAGCTTGGTATCCACGCTGAGCTCTTTATCCAGAAACTCTTTCACGCACTGGTTATCACCAATTTGTTGGGTTGCGTTCTGGCCGCCCAAAATCCCCAGATTTAATTCCTTCGGCTGCTCCGCGGCAGCCGCCTGCCATGCCAGCAGAAGACCTGTCATCAATGCCGATAAACGTAATGCGCCAGAAATATGCTTTTTCATTGTCATTGCCTGTGTCGTCTCATTGGAAGGAATAATTAATGCAATTGACTGATTTCATCGCCGTACAGCACCTGCAGCACGTCCTGCGTTAACCGGGAGGGATGATCGTCAAAAATGATCCGTCCCTGGGAAACGCCGATAACGCGGGTGCAATACTCTTTCACCAGCTCCACGGAGTGCAGGTTCACCATCACGCTGATGCCTTGCTCGCTCACTTCGCGTAATACGCCCATGATGCGCTGGGTATTTTTCGGATCCAGCGAAGCGACAGGTTCGTCCGCCAGTAAAAGAGAAGGGTTTTGGATTAACGCGCGGCAAATGGCGACACGCTGCATCTGACCGCCGGAAAGCGTTTCCGCCCGCTGTAAGGCATGCGGCAGCATGTTCAGCCACTCCAGCAAAGCGATTGCTCTGGCGCGGTCTTCATCGGTAAAGACTTTAAACAGAGATTTCAGCGTCGACGTCTGGCTCAGCCTGCCGAGCAGCACATTGGTCAGCACGTCGAGGCGCGGCACCAGGCAGAAGTCCTGGAAAATCATGCCGCACTGGCTGCGCCACTGATTAAGCGCACGACCTTTCAGATGGGTGACATCGCGAGGCGTACCCACTTCCGGGAAACTTAGAATTTCGCCAGAGGTGGCGCTGTGCGTGCCGTTTAGTACATGCAGCAACGTGGATTTCCCTGCGCCGGAGCGTCCAATCACGCCGACCATCTCACCGCTGTGCAGATCAAAACTGATGTCGTGCAGCACGGTCTGGTGCGCGTTATAGGCTTTACGTAAGTTCTTCACGCTCAGCACCTTTTGCTTCGGCACCGTGTTTAATTGATGCAGAGACGAATAGTGGTCTTCAGAGATTTCTGCCAACGCGCTGTTCATAAGTCTTCCGGTTTTTTCATTAAACTGGCGACCATTAAGAGCACGGGTGATGATCGTTTTATGACGAAAAAGCGAACAAATAATGAACACGGAAGTTTGGCTTTGGAAAGGGCGTGCGAGCGTGCGTCGATTTCGTTATCCTGCCCGCCGCACCACAGGTGCTACGTCAGGCAGTGGGACACACAGCGACGGAGAAAATAAATGGCGTTTACAATGTCTTATTTCGTTTTTATCTTCATTGTCGTCCTGGCGGCGTTTCTGCTTTATTACGCGCTGCGCTGGGTTCGCCAGCTCTTTATCGAAGCCCATGTGATGAAACACGGCATCGGTGCGAATGCCGATATTATTGCCCTTAAACGCACCAACTGGATGGACAGGCGCTCTGTCTATTGTGAACTGGTGTTGCGCTTCAGAACCCGCGAGGGGCAACTGGTGCAGGCGAGCGTGTTTCAGTTCCTGGATAACCGTGAAATTGTGCGGTTTGCCGAGGGCAACGGCACAACCGTGAAGTACGATCCGCAAAATCCGCAGCATATTGTGCTGTATGATCGTCCGCTGATTTTAGGTGACTAATATCCCGGTTATCGATCGTGTAAGCGTTATAAATAAAAAAGATATCGCCTGCGTTAATTCTCTTTCGTCCTCACTTCGTCTCTCTAATAAATCTTTTTCATTCCGTGATGAAAACAGGAACAGATCTATCTGGCTGATCTGTAATGCTTTAACGCATCTATGTGCGCAAACCTGCAACCTCAGTAATTAAATCCCGCCAGCGTCACAAAACCTGGAAAAAACAAGCCACTGCGTTGCAGCGGGTGAAATGCACGCTATATGTTAAATTTGTGTTTAAAAAATGATACCAAAGGGGTTTGTTCATGGATAAGAAATTCACTGTTCTGGCCGTGGCGCTGGCGGCGCTGTTTTCCGGCGCTGCGCTGGCTGCCGTGCCTCAGGGGTACCCGGCGGATTACCAGAAAATCGTAGACGCCGGAACCAAAGAAGGCAAAGTTGTTATTTATTCCACCACCGATACCAAAGCCGCAGGCCCGCTGATCAAGGGATTCGAGGCGCAGTATCCGGGCATAAAAGTGGAATATAACGATATGAACAGTACCGAACTGTACAACCGTTATCTTAGCGAACAGGCTTCCGGCGGCGGCAGTGGCGATGTGGTCTGGAGTTCCTCTATGGATACCGCGCTGAAGCTGGCCACCGACTATGCGGCTGAATACGCGTCGCCCGAGCTGGATAAACTGCCCAAGTGGGCAGTCTGGGAGAAAAAAGCCTACGGCACCACCTACGAGCCAGTGGTCTTTATCTATAACAAACGCCTGATCCCGGCGGGCGACGTACCGGATTCGCACACCGCGCTTGGCAAACTTATCGCCAGCCAGACCGACAAATTCAAAAATAAAGTCACCACCTACGATATCGAAAAATCGGGGCTTGGTTTTATGCTCGCGGTTGAAGACAGCAAGCACGACAAAGACTATTTCACCCATCTGGCGGATGTGGCGAAGGGCGGTTTAACCGTGCAATCCTCCACCGGCACGATGATGGAGCGCGTCTCTTCCGGCGAAAATCTGATTGGCTACAACATTCTGGGCTCCTACGCCGAAGCGCGCGCGAAGGGGGATAATTCGCTGGGCATCTCCTACCCGAAAGATTACGTGCTGGTGCTGTCGCGCGTGTCGTTTATCAGCGCTGAAGCAGAGCACAGCAACGCCGCGAAACTGTGGTTTGACTATGTGCTGTCGGAAAAAGGGCAGAGCATTCTCGCTAACCAGGCGGATATCCCCTCGCTGCGTAACGATATTGAAGGCAAAAACGACATCGACGGCATGACCAAACAGCTGGGCGACGCACTGAAGCCGATTGCGGTGGATGAGTCGCTGCTGGAGTATCTGGAGCCGAAAAAACGTCTGGAATTTATTAAACAATGGCGCGCTGCTGCCGCTAAATAACGCCCTGACCGGTTGTGCGCCGGTTTTGCGCACAACCCTTTTCTCAGCCAGCGGGTTGGCGTGAGGTTCCTGACCAAAGGGAAGATGTATGAATAGTGTGCGCAGAAAATGGCAGGGGTTGCCGCGCGGCGTCATTGTGTTAATTACCGCGCTGGTTATCTATATCCCGCTGTTATTTATTGTGGTGCAGAGTTTTCTCTCGGCGCCCTTTTTTGTCCGCTCCAAGGAACTGAGTCTCGAAGCCTTCGAGTTTATCTTTACCGATCCGGATTTTTATCTGGCGCTGAAGTCCGGCTTTATCCTCGCTTTTGGCCTGGTGTTTATCGCTATTCCACTGGGCGGCATTCTGGCGTTTTTGATGGTGCGCACCGATTTACCGGGCCGCCGTTTTATTGAGCCGCTGATCCTCGTGCCTATTTTTGTCTCGCCGATGGTGCTCGGCTTTGGCTACGTGGTGGCCGCCGGGCCGGTGGGCTTTTTCTCGCGCTGGGCGCAGGAATTAATCGGCTTTGTGCCATGGAACATCTATTCGATGTTCAGCATCGTGGTGATTGCCGGGCTAACGCACGTCCCGCACGCTTATCTCTATATCTCCTCGGCGCTGCGCAGCGTCGGTTCTGACGTGGAAGAAGCCGCACGAACGGTTGGCGCTTCGCCGTTGCAGGTGATGACTTCTGTCAGCCTGCCGATGGTGCGCCCGTCAATTTTGTACGCCTGCGTTCTGCTGTTCTTCCTTGGGCTGGAGGTGTTCGGCCTGATGCTGGTGCTGGGCGATCCGGAAGGCAACATGGTGCTGGCGACCTACCTGTATAAACTGACCAATAAACTGGGCACGCCCTCTTACCACCTGATGGCAGCGGTGGCGGTGGTGCTGATTTGTATCACTATTCCGCTGGTGATGCTGCAACGCCGCCTGATGCGCACCGCCAACCGTTTTGTCACCATGAAAGGCAAAGCCTCGCAGGCGCGGGCGCTGCCGCTGGGTAAATGGCGCTGGGTCGCCGGTGCGGTGGTGGTAGCCTGGTTGACGGTCACCATCGGCGTGCCGTTGATTGGCGTCGTGCTGCGGGCGTTTATCTCCAACTGGGGGGTTGGCGTTTCCCTGTGGGATGAAGTGTCGCTCGATACCTTCCGCAATATCTGGCAGCAACCCAACCTGCTGCGCGCCATTGTCAACTCGATGGCGATTGGCATTTTTGGTGGCGCGCTGGCGGTGATCTGTTATCTGTTTGTCAGCATTGCCATGCACCGCAAGCAGGATAACGTGACGCGGTTTCTTGATTACAGCGTGCTGGTTCCCCGCGCCGTACCTGGGCTGCTGGCCGGTCTGGCATTTTTGTGGGTGTTCCTGTTTTTACCGATGTGGCTCGATCAGTCGCTGAAAAACGGCTGGCTTTCCGGGTTGCCGGTGGCCGAGTGGCTGCGCGAAAACCTGATTGTCTGGCTGCGCTCGCTGCGTAACACCATCTTTAGCGTCTGGCTGGCCTACACCGTGGTGTGGATGGCTTACGGCCTGCGGCTTATCTCCTCCACGCTGTTGCAGGTCGGGCCGGAACTGGAAGAGGCGGCGCGCAGCACGGGAGCGACCAGCGGGCAAGTGACCCGCCATGTGACGGTGCCGCTGTCGCGTTATGGCCTGATTGGCTCCTGGCTGCTGATGTTTCTGATTTTTGAGCGCGAATACTCAACCGGCGTTTATCTGCTCTCGCCCGGGACGGAAACCATCGGCTCGATGCTGGTGTCGCTGTGGGCGGCAGGGGCGATTGATATTGTCGCCGCGCTGTCGTTTATCAATATTCTGCTGGTGGTCATTGGTCTTGGTGTGGCCCTGCGCTTTGGAGTGAAATTACATGATTGAGCTGGCGGTAGAAAACCTGCATCTGACCTACGGTGATAACGCGGTGCTTAAAGGCGTCTCGATGGAGCTGAAACGCGGCGAAGTGGTGTCGCTGCTTGGCCCTTCCGGCAGCGGCAAAACCACGCTGCTGCGCGCTGTCGCCGGGCTGGAAAAACCAACCCACGGGCGGATCACCATTGGTAATAACGTGGTGTACGACGGTACGCCGCGTAGTGAAGTTCCGGCAGAGGAACGCAATCTTGGCCTGGTGTTCCAGTCCTACGCATTGTGGCCGCATAAAACGGTGTTCGAGAATGTCGCTTACCCGCTCAAGCTGCGCAAAGTGAGTACGGCGGAAATCAACACCCGCGTGCAAACCGTGCTGGATCAGCTTGGGCTGGGTACGCTTGGCAAGCGCCATCCGCACCAGCTTTCCGGCGGCCAGCAGCAGCGTGTGGCGATTGGCCGGGCGCTGGTCTACAACCCGCCGGTGATTTTGCTCGATGAACCGCTTTCCAACCTCGATGCCAAGCTGCGTGAAGAGGCGAGGGTTTTCCTGCGCGAACTGATTGTCAAACTGGGGCTATCGGCGCTGATGGTGACGCACGATCAGAATGAAGCGATGGCGATTTCCGACCGCATTTTGTTGCTCAACAACGGGGTGATTGAGCAGCAAGGTACGCCGCAGGAGATGTACGCCACGCCGTCGACGCTGTTTACCGCCGAGTTTATGGGCAGCAACAACCGGCTGCACGGCAAGGTGAGCGAAGTCAGTAACGGCAGGGCGAGGATTGAAGGGGCAAACTGGGCGCTGTGGGGCGTTGCCGGGCCGGGCGTACGCGCGGGCCAGGATTGCACGGCGGTGATCCGCGTCGAAAGCCTGCGACTGGCGGACTCGCCGCAGGATAACTCGCTGGATTTGCCCATGCTCACCAGCATGTATCTGGGCGATCGCTGGGAGTATCTGTTCCGCACCTCCGGCGATGATTTCGCGATCCGTGTTTACGGCACCCAGCAGCGCAACCAGCAAAACTACCGCGTGGTGCTGCCCGCTGAACAGCTGTGGATCTTCCCGCAAAAAAGCTAAGTATGTAAGCACGTACTGACTGTTCAGTACGTGCTACGCATTACGGCAGTGACACCCATTTGTAGCCCAGCGCTATCGTTGCCAGCATAATGGTGCTAAAGGCGGCGATATGCAGCATCAAATCCGCCAGGCTGATGTGCGTCGGGTGGCAAAGGGCAAGCAACGTCAGCGCCATGCAGGCGACGCCCGCGCCTGCGGCCGCCAGGCTGCGCGCCGGGAAAAGCGTGCGCGTGCGGCGCAGGTAAGCAATCACTATCAATACCATCGGCGTGCTGACCGTCACCATAAACAAATAACAGTTTGGCCCTTCGACCGCCGTACTTACCGGTAACACGCGGTGCAGATGCAGATTACTGAACGTACCGGCAAGCCACAGTGCCGCCAGCGGTGTAAACCATTTCCAGCCCAGCGCGTTGCGTCCGGCGATGCTCAACAAAAACGCGTTACGCACCGCCAGCGTCCCGGCGATAAACGTCAGCAGCAACTGCATCAGCGCCCACCACGCACCAGGCTGCGACCAGTCGGTTAGCGTGCGGTTGAGCACGAAACCCGCTATAACCCCGCAGGGCAGCGCGAGCGCCACCCAGCTTAGCGCCCGCCAGCCCGGCTGGAAGGGGCGTTTTACCGGGGCGATGGAGCGCCCCAGTTGTTCAATTAACAGTTCATGATCGGCCATGGTGTGCTCCTAACCGACGAAGGTTGCTCAGGGCGCGATGCAACAGAGATTTCACGGCGGCGACCGTCAAATTTTGCTGCGTCGCGGTTTATGCCAGCGTCATTTCGCGCAGGTGAACATGTTCAACCACCTCCCGCTGGCGCGCAGGAAGCTGATTTAGCAGCACTGCCAGCTCGTCGTGTGATGGCGGTTCCATGCTGGTGGCAAGCAGGGGAATATCCGTCTCGCTGGCGATTTCGCGCTGCTGGTGGCGACCGCGTTTGCGCAGGGCATCCACCGCGCGGGCGTTGGCTATCGCCATCAGCCATGGCAGAAAAGGTGCGCCCGGATCGTAGGTGTGCCGTACCCGGTGTACGGTGAGCAGCACATCCTGAATCACATCTTCCACCAGCTCCTCGTCGGCGATATGTTTGCGTGCAAGCGAGCGGATAACCGGCACCAGCGCTTTGAGCAGCCGCGTATAGGCCTGACTGTCGCCGGACTGCGCCAGCGCCATCAGCTGCGGCCATTCGTCGCGCGCTGCCTCATTTTTTTCCATATCCCGCCTTCAGGTTTTTTTACCGCTGGCCTGCGTGAGCGCGTTGACGACAATTGAGGGGGTCAGCACCTGCGGTAAAATATGCGGTGCGCTGCCGTCCGCCGGGTAGACCACATACAGCGGCAAACTGCCTTGCCCCAGCTCGTTCAGCGCATCATCAATATCAGCATTAAATTTGGTCGAATCCGCCACCATATACAGCGTGCCGGTTTTCGCCAGCGCCTCTTTCACGGCTTGTGTCGAGAGCGAGGTCTTTTCATTTACCTGGCAGGTTATGCACCAGGAGGCGGTGAAATTGACAAAGATAGCCTTGCCGTGGCCGCGATTATCCGCCACGGTTTGCGGCGACCATTTGACCTCTTCTACCGTATTGCTCGCCGTAAGCGGTGCGCCGCTTTGCACTACCGAAGGCAGCGGAACAATCGCGGCCAGCAATAGCGCTGCGGTCAGCGCAAACAGCACTTTATGACCGCGCCCGGCGAACCGACGCTGCTGCGCCATGCCGTAAAGCCAGGCGGCGAAACTGACCACCACGGCCGCCGCCAGAATAGCCGCCAGCGCCGTCGTTCCCGCTTGTTGCGCCAGTACCCACACCAGCCAGCCGAAGGCACCAAACATCGGAAAGGCCAGCCCGCGTTTTAGCGTATTCATCCACGCGCCGGGGCGCGGTAGCCATTTGCCGAGCGCCGGAAACAGTGAAATCAGCGTAAACGGCGCGGTAAAACCGAGCGCCAGTGCGACGAATATCGCCAGCGCCACGGCGGGCGGTTGCACCAGCGCGTAGCCGATGGCGCCCGCCATAAACGGGGCCGCGCACGGGGTAGCGACAATGATTGAGAGCGCACCGGTCAGCGCCGCACGCAGAAATGCCCCGCGTTCTATGGTTAACTCACCGGCGCGTTGCACCGACAGACCGATCTCAAACACGCCGAGCAAATTGAGTGCCGCACCAAGAATAACCAGCGCCAGAAAGGCGATCACCAGCGGCGATTGCAACTGAAAGCCCCAGCCCACGGCGGTTCCCCCGGCGCGTAACGCCAGCAACACGCCCGCAAGCGCCAGCATGGTCAGCACACAGCCGAGTAAAAAAGCGAGCCCCTCTTTGCGGGTTTGCGCCGGACGTTGCGTATGACGCAGCAGCCCCAGCGCTTTCAGCGAAATGATGGGAAACACGCAGGGCATAAAGTTGAGAATAATGCCGCCTGCGAAGGCGGCGAGCATGGCGGTTAACATAGCGATTCTCTGATGGATAACGACATTAACGGGGCTGTTTACGAATGCGTGTTCGCATACTGTTTCACCGCTTCCATCGTTTTCTGAATATGCGTCTCCGGGTTTCTGTCAGTGTAGCTCAGCAGGATTTTGCCATCCGGCGCGATCACATAAGAGGTGCGATCCGAGAGGGTTTTGCCGTTCATTTTCATCAGCGTGTCATATTGCGCCGCCACTTTCGCGCCCGGATCGGCGGTGACGGTGAATTTGTCGCGACACTCCAGTTTTGAAAATTCATCGACCTGGTCGGTGTTGCCAGCGGTAACACCAACCACTGTCGCGCCCAGTTTTTTGAAATCGTCCGTCGCTTCGGCGAAGGCGTGCGCTTCGATGGTACAACCCTTGCTGAACGCCGCCGGGAAGAAGTAGAGCACCACCGGGCCTTTTTGCAGTGCCTGCTGCAACGAGAAGGTGAGCGGTTTTCCGGCCAGCGCGCCTTGCAATTTAAAGTCCGGTGCTTGCGAACCGGTGGGCAGGGCAGCGTGGGCATTTGCGATGTTTAACAGTGCAGCGGCGGCGAGGCTGAGAACGAGTTTTTTCATTGGGATCATGTTGCGCTCCAGTTGGGGAAGTCAGTTAACGCTCAAATACAGTTCGTTCGAATGCCGGCAAAAGTTTCGCGCAGCTTTAAAAAAATAGCGTTATTTTCCCGGCAAGCGTGGCGCGTAATGCTGCGTCATGTGCATTTTTATGGTGTGCTGGAAAAGAAAATCAATGAAAAATCTGAATTGGTTAACCTGACAAAAAGTGGCTGGGTTTCAAATGAAAATTACCCATTTAGCCTTGTTTGTCATATGATTACTGCCCTTAGAGGACGGTTATAAAGCGCACGGAATGCGGCGGCGTCGATTCTGGCTTTTTTCTCATATGCTACATTTAAGAGGCTTTCCTCTGGCCTGATGGCTCATCTTTTAACTTCCTTGTGTGACGCTGGGAAACCTTAATGCTCTATAACTCTGCCGTTAAAAAAGGGAGTTTGCTGCGCCGTTATAATCGGCTGCTCACCCGCTATAATACCCACCGCCATGAAGTATCGTTGGCACAAATCGCCGATACATTAGCCTGCACGTCGCGCTATGCGCGCTCTTTGCTCCATGAAATGCAGGAGGAGGGCTGGCTGGTGTGGAATTCCCGCCCGGGGCGCGGCGCGCTTGGCGTACTGCAATGCCGCATGAATGCGGCGGCGCTGGAGACGCTGGTGGCTGGTGAGTACCCGGCATCGGAAACCGAAATGGCGGCCGTGCAGGCGCAGCCGCACTATTCCAGCGATGGCTTTCGCTATTTCATCTCTTTCTACCGGCCGCTGCTGGCGCCGATTCCTTCCATCCACACCGATCGCGCCGGGCGGCATATTTTACAAATGGTGCATGCCGGTCTGGCGCGCCATATTCCTGAGCAAGTTGCGCCGATCCCCGGTCTTGCTCATACCATCACCTGCAGTGAAGATGGATTGCGCTGGCGTTTTATTCTGCGTCGCGGCTTGGTGTGGCATAACGGCGAGCCTGTGCTGCCTGAGCAGCTTCGGCAGACGCTCGAGCGTTATGCCGGTGGCCCTGGCCTGCCGCATGTCATGGACGTGAAATGCGAAAATTATGTGCTGACGATGCAGCTCGGCCAGCGAGACAACATGCTGCTTTACCGGCTGGCAAACCCGGTTTATGCGCTGCCGCATCCGCGCAACGGCTCCATTGGCCTGGGGCCATTTAAAGTGAGTGAGCACTCAAGCAGCCAACTGGTGCTTACCCGCGCGGCGTCCTGGTATGGTGAAACACCGCAGGCGTCGGAGATTGTTTACAACACGCCGCTTAGTGTCGCACCGCTGCCGGCGCTGGTGCGTCTGGATACGCCTCATTCGATGATTGCGCCGGAAGCCATGACCGAACGGGATAATGCCGACGCGTTCTACTACGTCACCTTCAACCAGGCACGCGGGCGTTTAAATGCGCAGCAGCAGGCGTTTATCCGGCGCGTTACGCGCTGTATTTGCGCGGGGTTGATTGAGCGGGAAGAGACGCTCGGCCCGCTGCCGGAGTGGCTGCAGCCAACCCACGAGCCGGATGTGCAGGCGTTATTGCCGGATAGCCTGAATCTTGTCTATTTCCGCTCAACGGAGATGCGCAAACTGGTAGATGAGCTGGCAAAAAGCCTGCGTTATCGTGGGTGCAAGGTAACGTTGACGCCGATAAGCGTGACGCACTGGCTGTTGCAGGATAAAAACTGGGCCGAGCAGGATCTGTGCATGGGTTTTCTGCGTTTTGAGCAGCATGATGCTTTCAGCATGGAAGAGCGATACCGTCATAGCGTGATGTGGGCCTGGTTCTGGGGCGAAGCGGTCTGGCGGCGCGGGATCAGCATTCTTGATCGTATTAATGCCGGGCCTGCTGAGCGCTACAGCCAGCGCGTCAAAAGATTGATGCGCTTTCTCAGTAACCGCCGCTGGATCGTGCCGCTGCTTGCGCAACGCTACCGTCTTGTAACACCTGCCAGCGTGCAGGGGGTTTTTTGCTACCCGCAAAGCTGGCCCGATTTCACAAGGCTATGGACCGATGAGTCGCAGCCTACCGAGAGCATACAACCGCAACAGGAGTAGCTTTTCTGGTTTAAAATGTCGTGATTTTCGTTAGTTTTGGTGTTTAAAATCGGAAATTGGCATGGAAAATTAACGCTGACGATATTAAAATTTGCCTTGTGGTATCGTTTTTTCGTGGTTTTGCAATAAAGTTTAACTATAACAATGGGTTGTAGTGTTAACATCGCAGACGGCAGAAACTGGACGATTAAAAAAGATACGGTAGAATACGCCTCCGCAGTCATTGCCAAACACGCTGCCATCTATTTTTTTCGCTAATAAGATAAAACCATCAGAATATATCCATTAAAATATTAAATGGATATTTTTATGGTGTGTTATATCTCCTGTTTTTTTTGAATTACAGTAATTCCCATTCCTGATGTTTACCTTTTTTATATTTCCTCTTTGCATTTTAATTTTCCAGTTTGCGTGCTGAGAAAAATATGCAGACCTTTCCCTTGTTTCCTGTCTTTGTTGAGCTTCTGCTTGCCTTTCTTGCTTAACGCACTGAAAAAAAGCAAAAAAAAATGCCACCCAAGGTGGCAATCGAAATAGTGGTTTTACATCACATATGACAACTAATGTACTGTTTAATTGCCACAGTAATATAGTTTAGTCACCAGGTTTCCCGACATATGGCAACTAAAGATCACGCCTTTCATCGAGAGGGGATTTAAGCAAAGCACCAATCAGAATGAACCGGTAAAACGTCCTGTTGCATTGCTTGAATGTATTTTCTCTATTTTTGATGCGTTCGTAAATAACCTTTTTTCTGCCGATTGATATATCCGGGGGTAAAAAAACAGAACAAAAAAAACCTTATTAAAAAGTGCCAATTATTTACTCTGGTCATCCCCCGATCAGGCAGCATTTTTAACCGGAAAAAAAGGATCAAAATCAGCGCTTTTGTTTTTTAATGCGATTGACCTCACACTCATCGTCGGAATTAATGAAACATTTAGAAACATTTTTGTTAGGGGATGCCCTGGGAGCGGCATTCTGCGCGGGTTTATCGCTAAGACTAGTACGAAGATAACCAACGCTGATGGTCAAATAAACCGCACAGAGGATTGTGCTATGGATAAAGGCCGTAAAACAGAACGCAAGCGCGCATCGGGAAATTTCAGCCGTCCGGACAGGCGCTGAAGGCCAAAATGAATACCATAACGCCACACAGGGTAAACCACCGAAACTAAACGGTAGCTAACCGCGCAGAAGAAAGATGCTGGCTTTGGCGTCCGAACGCCACGCAGAGGAAAACACCGGAACTGGAAATCAGCTAACAGCACAGAAGAAAGGTGCTGATTTTCGCGCCCGAACGTCACGCAGAGGAAAACACCGGGACTGGAAGACAGCTTACAGCACAGAAGAAAGATGCTGGTTTTGGCGCCCG
>NZ_JBCIVK010000014.1:0-29331 GCF_039409795.1 Kosakonia sp. PSU_27
TCTTTCAGAGTCAACCCTGATTTTCAGGATTTTTTCTCTTCAACCGAACCGGCTGTTTGTGTGAAGTGATTCACATCCGCCGTGTCGATGGAGGCGCATTATAGGGAGTTCTCCGCCCCCCGCAATAGAAAAATGACATAAAAATGACTGACTGCTGCATTCCACAGCAAAACCCGTCTTTATACCCATTTACGCACAGACTTATCCACAATCCGGCAAAAGTACAAAAATTCGCGAGCGCTACGCAAACGTTTTCGTTACAATGCCCGCGCAAAAAACATGAGCCCTCGCTGGGGCATTAGCTAAGTTTTAGGATCAATAAAGATCCTAATATTTAGCTAACGCTCTCTGTTAAAGACAAATCCAGGGGATTTACCATGCAACAACGTCGTCCAGTCCGCCGCGCTTTGCTCAGTGTTTCTGACAAGGCCGGTATTGTCGAATTCGCACAGGCGCTCTCTCAGCGTGGCGTAGAACTGCTCTCTACCGGCGGCACCGCGCGTCTGCTGGCGGAAAAAGGTCTGCCAGTGACTGAAGTTTCCGACTACACCGGTTTTCCGGAAATGATGGATGGACGCGTGAAAACCCTGCATCCAAAAGTACACGGCGGCATTCTGGGTCGCCGCGGGCAGGATGACGCAATCATGGCAGAACACGCAATTGCGCCGATCGATATGGTGGTCGTTAACCTTTATCCATTCGCCGAGACCGTCGCGCGTGAAGGTTGCTCACTGGAAGATGCGGTAGAGAATATTGATATCGGCGGTCCGACTATGGTGCGCTCCGCCGCGAAGAACCATAAAGATGTCGCTATCGTTGTAAAGAGCAGCGACTACACCGCCATTATTAATGAAATGGATGCCAACGAAGGTTCACTTCTGCTTGCCACCCGTTTCGACCTGGCGATTAAAGCGTTTGAACACACCGCGGCGTACGACAGCATGATTGCCAACTACTTCGGCAGCCTGGTTCCGGCCTATCACGGCGAAAGCAAAGAACCCGCCGGTCGCTTCCCGCGTACCCTGAATCTGAACTTCATTAAGAAGCAGGATATGCGCTACGGCGAAAACAGCCACCAGCAAGCCGCCTTCTATATAGAAGAAGAGATCAAAGAGGCCTCCGTTGCCACCGCGCAGCAGCTGCAAGGCAAAGCGCTCTCCTATAACAATATTGCCGACACCGATGCGGCGCTGGAGTGCGTGAAAGAGTTCAGCGAACCGGCGTGTGTGATTGTGAAACACGCCAATCCTTGCGGCGTCGCGGTTAGCGTTTCAATTCTGGAGGCTTACGATCGCGCTTATAAAACCGATCCAACCTCCGCATTCGGCGGCATCATCGCTTTTAACCGTGAGCTGGACGCTGAAACCGCCCAGGCGATCATTTCTCGCCAGTTTGTTGAAGTGATCATCGCCCCGTCCGCCAGCGAAGAGGCGCTGAAAATTACCGCCGCTAAGCAGAATGTCCGCGTACTGGTCTGCGGCGAGTGGACGCAGCGTGTTCCGGGACTCGATTTCAAACGCGTCAACGGCGGTCTGCTGGTTCAGGACAGAGATCTCGGCATGGTAAGCGCAAGTGAACTGCGCGTCGTCAGCAAACGCCAACCGACCGAGCAGGAGCTGCGTGATGCGCTGTTCTGCTGGAAAGTGGCGAAATTCGTGAAATCCAACGCCATTGTCTACGCGAAAGAAAACATGACCATCGGCATTGGCGCAGGCCAGATGAGCCGCGTCTACTCGGCGAAAATCGCCGGGATCAAAGCCGGTGACGAAGGACTGGAAGTGAAAGGTTCCGCCATGGCTTCTGACGCGTTCTTCCCGTTCCGCGACGGCATTGATGCCGCCGCCGCTGTTGGCGTGACCTGCGTTATTCAGCCTGGCGGTTCCATCCGCGATGACGAAGTCATTGCCGCCGCCGACGAACACGGCATTGCGATGATCTTCACCGACATGCGTCACTTCCGCCATTAATCCACGGAGCAGACAATGAAAGTATTAGTAATTGGCAACGGCGGGCGCGAACACGCGCTGGCATGGAAAGCCGCGCAGTCACCGCTGGTTGATACCGTTTTTGTCGCACCGGGTAACGCCGGTACGGCACTGGAACCGACGCTGCAAAACGTCGCGATTGGCGCAACCGACATCCCGGCGCTGCTGAGCTTTGCGCAGAACGAGAAGATCGATCTGACTATCGTTGGCCCGGAAGCACCGCTGGTGATCGGCGTGGTCGACGCGTTTCGCGCGGCCGGTCTGAAGATTTTTGGCCCAACGCAGGGTGCCGCGCAGCTGGAAGGCTCCAAAGCATTCACCAAAGACTTCCTCGCGCGCCACAATATCCCGACCGCCGAGTACCAGAATTTTACCGACATCGAGCCTGCGCTGGCTTACCTGCGTGAGAAAGGCGCGCCTATCGTGATCAAGGCCGATGGTCTGGCGGCGGGTAAAGGCGTGATCGTCGCCATGACACTCGAAGAAGCCGAAGCAGCGATTCACGATATGCTGGCAGGCAATGCTTTTGGCGACGCGGGCCACCGCATTGTGATTGAAGAGTTTCTCGATGGCGAAGAAGCCAGCTTTATCGTGATGGTTGACGGCGAACACGTGCTGCCAATGGCCACCAGCCAGGATCACAAACGCGTCGGGGATGGCGATACCGGCCCGAATACCGGCGGTATGGGTGCTTACTCACCTGCGCCAGTGGTGACGGATGAAGTGCATCAGCGCACCATGGAACGCGTCATATGGCCAACCGTGCGCGGCATGGCGGCAGAAGGCAATACCTACACCGGTTTCCTGTATGCCGGGCTGATGATCGATAAGCAGGGCAACCCGAAAGTTATCGAGTTCAACTGCCGCTTTGGCGATCCGGAAACACAGCCAATTATGCTGCGCATGCAGTCTGACCTGGTGGAGCTGTGCCTGGCCGCGTGTGAAGGCAAGCTGGATGAGAAAACCTCAGAGTGGGATAGTCGCGCATCGCTGGGCGTTGTGGTTGCAGCCGGTGGTTATCCGGGCAACTACCGCAATGGCGATGTCATCCACGGTTTGCCGCTGGAAGAAGTGGCTGACGGTAAAGTGTTCCACGCAGGCACCAAACTCTCTGCCGACGACCAGGTGCTGACCAACGGCGGGCGCGTGCTGTGCGTTACCGCGCTGGGTAACACCGTCGCCGAAGCGCAGCAGCGCGCGTATGCCTTAATGACCGATATTCACTGGGATGGCAGCTTCAGCCGCCGGGATATTGGTTACCGCGCAATTGCGCGCGAGCAAGGCAAGTAACTCTCGCCCTTTCACCCTCTCTCCACCGGGGAGAGGGTTTTCAGAAATTCTTTTCCGTCGGCTGCCAGCGGCAGAAATCCGCATTCGCCACCAGCAATAGCTGCGCGCCTTCCGGCGCTTCCAGCCATGCGACGCTTACCGCAACCGCAGAGCGGTTCTGACGCTGCTCAATACGGTTTAAGGCGTAATCATCCAGATCGGGTTTCACGGTCTGCCCTTCACAGGTCTGTACCGTATGGTTGGCCTGCCAGCGCCCCTGACGCAGGATCACTCGCCCCTGACGCAGCGCGTCACTGGTCTGGCGGATCTGCTCTGCCCGGTAGCGATACAGCGCGACCTGGTCGCTGGAAAGTTGCTGTTTCTGCCCGTCGACCTCACGCTGCATAAAGCTCAGCTCGCCGCGATCGTCAAAACGGACGCGAATATGCTCCGGCGGTTTACCGTAAACATTGAGTTCAATGAGAGTTAACGTATCGCCCTGCCAGCGGTATTCGCTAAGCGATGTATTCCCGTGGTGCCACGGGCTAAATGCGGCGAGCAAGTGCGTCTCACCGTCTGAATCTTTACGCCAGATCCGCACTGCGCCCTGATCGCCGGCAAACCCGCTGGCGGTAAAAGGCGGTAAGGAGGAGTCATGGCTGCAGGCTGTCAGTAACAGCGCTGCGCCCGCCAACAACAGCGGGCGACGCCAGAATGACAAAAGGGGCGAAACCGCCCCTTCGACAAAACTGTTCACTGCCACGCGGTCTTACTTAACTGCGTCTTTCAGTGCTTTACCAGAAACAAATGCCGGCACGTTAGCTGCGGCGATTTTGATTTCTTTACCGGTCTGCGGGTTGCGGCCAGTACGCTCAGCGCGGTGGTTCACTTTGAAGGTACCGAAACCAACCAGTTGTACCGCATCACCTGCTTTCAGAGACTCAGTAACGGCAGCCAGGGTGGATTCCAGTGCAGCTTTCGCTTGCGCTTTAGACAGATCAGCCTTGTCTGCAATTACATCAATCAGTTGAGTCTTGTTCATAAGTTATCCTTTCAATGTGTTTATCGCTTGCTAAGCATCGAGTGCGACGGAAATGCCTCAAAAGCACTCTCCTGCATACACGCACCGATAGCCACTTATTTTCGCCCCCCAAATGTAGACCAGACGAGGGTATTAAGGGAAGCCTTCAGGCACGACAAAACAGGCGTTAAATCACGTTTTATTGTCTCATTGCTGCAAATTTATACCGATATTGCTCTCGCCGACCTCACGCAGGTCTGCGCGCAGCCCTTTAATCAGCTCAATATCGCGTTCTTCGCAGGCTGCCAGAAGGCGGAAAATCTCCCACTGAATATCCCATTCTTGCTCAACAGCCGGGTTTTCTCGCAGCTCTTCGTCGGTCATTTCACGTCCCTGCTGGGTCATTTCCAGCATCGCAACGGTAGTGATCGACGTTTTACTGACCTCGATTGCATGCTCCAGCGTTTCACCGCTCAGGCGCGAATGAATCAGTTCACTGAGCGCCACGCAGGCATCAATGGCCGGGTAAACACCGTACAGATCGTAGTCATCCGCCGCCGGAATCGCCTCTTCCAGTTTCTCCAGCTGGCTGTCGAAGTTTACTTTCGCGTCTTTGACGATCTGCGTTTCCCACACCAGGTCAAGGATCCGCCGGTAAAGCTGCGCGTCGCCAAACTCTGTCTGCTGGCAGAACATGGCGTAATTGGGGTACATACGCTCGCACAGGCAAGCCATAAAGACGACGTGCTGCCAGCTTTCCAGCTTTTCCAGACGCAGGTGAATTGGGTTTTGTAACATGATCGTTTCTCAAAATCGGTAATGCGCGGCAGTTTACCTGATATTGCGCTGAATTGCCTGCCAACGCGTAAACGCGGGCCGTCCGGATGCCACCGCGTCCGCCCAGCGCGTCGGTTCCGGTAACCGGTAGCCTTTCATGCAACGCTGCACCCACGCGAGCGCGCTATCCTGGCTGACACGATGCCCGGTGGTGACAAACAGCGGGTTACAGCGCGCCTTGCTGCGCCACACCCAGGCGAGCTTCTCACCTTTATCCATTAACGGGGAGAGCGCACCCGGCTCGTCCGCCAGCGGTTCGAACTTGCCACACAGCCGCTTTTTCGCCACGCCGATAGTAGGCACATCGACCAGCAAACCAAAATGGCTGGCAACACCGAGACGGCGCGGATGGGAAATACCGTGGCCATCGACAAACAGCAAATCGGGTTTTTGCGACAGCTGCTCCCACGCCGCCAGCAGCGCCGGGTATTCACGAAAAGAAAGGAAACCGGGGATATAAGGCATGGTGGTGGCGATACGCGCCACCTGATATTCAATCAGCTCCAGCGAAGGCCAGGAGAGCAGCACCATCGCCGCTCGCGTCACTTCTCCACCCTGCTCAAAACCGACATCGGCCCCGCCGATCAATGTGGGCGGATCTTTATCCAGACGATCCTCACGGATCACCGAAGAAGCCAGTTCAAGTTGTTGTGCGCGTAGTGACGCGAGATCCATACTCTCTCCTTACTGATGCCAGGAGGCCGACAGGCGGTGCACCGCCTCGACAAATACTCCTGCATGTTCCGGCGGGACATCCTGATGAATGCCGTGACCGAGGTTAAACACATGACCTTCGCCTTTGCCGAAGCCCGCGAGAATCGTCGCGACCTCTTCTTCAATGCGCGCAGGCGGCGCGTAAAGCATAGACGGGTCCATATTGCCTTGCAGCGCAACTTTATGACCAACGCGACGGCGTGCATCGGCAATATCGGTTGTCCAGTCGAGGCCCAGCGCATCACAGCCTGTTTCTGCCATCGCTTCCAGCCACTGCCCGCCGCCTTTGGTGAATAACGTCACCGGCACGCGGCGGCCTTCGTTTTCACGCAGCAAGCCATCGACAATTTTATGCATGTAGTAGAGCGAGAATTGCTGATAATCGCGCCCGGTCAGCACACCGCCCCAGGTGTCGAAAATCATCACTGACTGTGCGCCCGCGCGGATCTGCGCGTTGAGGTACAGCGTGACGCTCTGCGCCAGCTTATCCAGTAGCGCATGCAGCGTGTGCGGCTCGGCGTACATCATTTTTTTAATCAGGGTAAACGCTTTGCTGCTGCCGCCTTCCACCATATAAGTCGCCAGTGTCCACGGGCTACCGGAAAAACCGATCAGCGGCACTTCACCTTTCAGCTCACGGCGAATGGTGCGCACGGCGTTCATCACGTAGCCCAGCTTGTTTTCCGGGTCTGGCACCGGCAGCTTATCAACATCCGCTTTGCAGGTGATGGGCGAGGTAAAACGCGGCCCTTCCCCGGCTTCGAAATAGAGGCCAAGCCCCATCGCATCTGGCACGGTAAGGATGTCGGAGAAAAGAATAGCCGCATCAAGCGGGTAGCGGTGCAGCGGCTGTAAGGTCACTTCGCAGGCCAGCTCGGCGTTTTTGCACAGCGACATAAAATCGCCTGCTTGCGCGCGGGTCGCTTTATATTCCGGTAAATAGCGGCCTGCCTGGCGCATCATCCACACCGGGGTCATATCTACTGGCTGGCGCTGAAGCGCGCGCAGGTAACGATCGTTTTTCAGTTCGGTCATTGTCAGTTCCTCAAGCGTCAGGCCGCCAGTATATACACCTTATTCGTCGTCTGCCCGACACATCGCCACCGTATCCTCGATAAGGCGGCGCGCAACCGTACCCGGAGGCGGTAACAGCGGTAAGTTGTCATAGCGATACCAGCCCGCATCCAGTAGCTCTTTCGGGTCAATGCGGATTTCGCCGCTGTCATATTCCGCCATAAATGCGGTCATCAGCGATTGTGGAAACGGCCACGGTTGCGAGGTGACATAACGCAAATTCTTCACTTTGATGCCGCTCTCTTCCATCACTTCACGTGCCACCGCCTGTTCAAGGGTTTCGCCCACTTCGACGAAACCGGCGAGCACCGTGTAAATGCCATTGCGATGGCGCGTATGCTGCGCCAGCAAAATGCTGTCATCACGGCGAATGGCGACAATGATGCAAGGGGCGATTTGCGGGTAATAGCGCTCGCGGCAGTGATCGCACAGCATTGCCCATTCGGTTTTACTGGGGTGCATGGTGTGCCCGCAGTAGCCGCAAAACTGGTGTGAACGATAAAATTCCGCCAGTTGCACGCCACGGCCCGCCAGTTGAAAAAGCCCCACATCTTGATCGATAAGCAGACGCACGGATCCCATATCCTGGCGACGATTCTGGCGGATCATCCATACCGCTTCGCTCTGCCACTCGCCAATGTGAAGCGCGCTCTGCCCCACAAGATCGAAATTTCCTGCCTTGCCGTGTGGTAATTCCCCGCCGGGCATCCATAATTTTTGTTCATGGCTGACGATCCACCAGCCCTGATCGTGTGCTTCAATAATACGTACCATTTGGTGCACTACCTTCGCTTTACTGGCATGTTATTAACATTATTATTACATCGTTTTGATCTTACATATTTGCGGAGCCATTTATGCTAAACCAGTTAGAAAGCCTGACAGAGCGCGTTGGAGGAAGTAACAAACTTGTCGACCATTGGCTGCAAGCACGTAAGCAACTGCTTGTTTCTTATTACAATCTGGTTGGCATTAAACCTGGCAAAGGATCCTACATGCAGCTTAACGAAAAAGCGCTGGACGATTTTTGCCACAACCTGGTGGAATACCTTTCCGCAGGTCACTTCAATATTTATGAACGCATCATTAGCGAATTGGAAGGGAGCAGCCCACTTTTAGCGGCGACGCAGCTTTACCCAATGCTTGAAGCGAATACTGTAGAAATCATGAACTATTACGACTCCAGCCTGGAAAACGCCATTGATGACGATAACTGTCTGGAGTTCCAGCAAGCGCTCTCCGATATCGGCGAAGCGCTGGCCGCCCGCTTTACCCTTGAAGACAAGTTAATCGTGCTGGCCTTTGATAACAACATCAAAGAGAGCGCCAACGACGAAAGCGGTGTCGCGCGACCGGCTTGAGTTCTTAAACATTAACGCGTAATTTAAAAAGCAGTCCCCGTCTTCGGACGGGTTTTTCTTGTCGGAGTGCCTATATTTCCACAACATCATTCGCGATGCGTCGAGACGGCAAGTTCGTGAATCCCCAGGAGCTTACATCAAGTAAGTGACCGTGGTGAGCGAACGCAGCCAACACAGGGCAGCGTGAAGGATGAAGGGGAAAAGGCTGAGACCGTTAATTCGGGATCCGCGGAACCTGATCAGGTTAAAACCTGCGAAGGGAACAAGAGTAATCCATTCACGTCAACCACCCTCACGGGCGGTTTGCTGCCATTACTCCATCCGTCGTCTGACAAGCCATATCCTTTACATTCTGGAATGAGCTATGTCTGCAAAACTTACACGCCGTGAACAACGCGCCCAGGCGCAACACTTCATCGACACACTGGAAGGTACCGCTTTCCCCAACTCGCGCCGCATCTACATCACCGGTTCGCAACCCGATATCCGCATTCCGATGCGCGAAATCCAGCTGAGCCCGACGCTTACCGGCGGCACAAAAGAACACCCGCAGTTTGAAGAGAATGAAGCGGTGCCGGTGTACGACACCTCGGGCCCGTATGGCGATCCGGATATTGCGATTGATGTCCAGCAAGGGCTGGCGAAACTGCGCGCACCGTGGATTGCCGCCCGTGATGACAGCGAAACACTGGAACAGCGCAGCTCTGTCTATACCAACGAACGGCTGGCCGATGATGGCCTCGACGAACTGCGTTTTAGCGGTTTACTGACGCCGCGCCGCGCGAAACCCGGCCAGCGCGTCACGCAACTGCACTATGCGCGCAAAGGCATCGTCACGCCGGAGATGGAGTTTATCGCCATTCGCGAAAACATGGGCCGCGAGCGCATTCGCAGCGAAGTGTTGCGTAAGCAGCATCCGGGCGAAGGTTTTGGCGCGCGCCTGCCGGAAAACATCACCCCGGAATTTGTGCGCGATGAAGTCGCCGCCGGGCGGGCGATTATCCCGGCCAATATTAACCACCCGGAATCAGAGCCAATGATCATTGGCCGCAACTTCCTGGTGAAGGTGAACGCCAATATCGGTAATTCGGCGGTGACTTCCTCGATCGAAGAAGAGGTGGAAAAGCTGGTCTGGTCGACGCGCTGGGGCGCGGACACGGTCATGGATTTATCCACCGGGCGTTATATCCACGAAACCCGGGAATGGATCCTGCGTAACAGCCCGGTGCCGATCGGTACAGTGCCGATCTACCAGGCGCTGGAGAAGGTTAACGGGATCGCCGAAGATCTGACCTGGGAAGCGTTTCGCGACACCCTGCTGGAACAGGCGGAGCAAGGGGTGGACTATTTCACCATCCACGCGGGCGTGCTGCTGCGCTATGTACCAATGACCGCGCAGCGCCTGACCGGCATTGTCTCGCGCGGTGGCTCGATTATGGCGAAATGGTGCCTCTCCCATCATCAGGAAAACTTCCTCTACACCCATTTTCGCGAAATCTGCGAAATCTGCGCCGCTTATGACGTTTCGCTATCGCTGGGTGATGGCTTGCGCCCAGGCTCCATTCAGGACGCCAACGACGAAGCGCAATTTGCCGAGCTGCATACGCTTGGCGAACTGACGAAAATTGCCTGGGAGTATGACGTTCAGGTGATGATTGAAGGCCCGGGACATGTGCCGATGCAGATGATCCGCCGCAATATGACCGAAGAACTGGAGCACTGCCACGAAGCGCCGTTCTATACGCTGGGGCCGCTAACCACCGATATCGCGCCGGGCTATGACCACTTCACCTCCGGTATTGGCGCGGCGATGATTGGCTGGTTTGGCTGCGCGATGCTCTGTTATGTCACGCCAAAAGAGCACCTTGGCTTACCCAATAAAGAGGACGTTAAACAGGGGCTGATTACCTACAAAATCGCCGCTCACGCTGCTGACCTGGCCAAAGGCCACCCTGGCGCGCAGATCCGCGACAACGCCATGTCGAAAGCGCGTTTTGAGTTCCGCTGGGAGGATCAATTCAATCTTGCGCTCGACCCGTTTACCGCGCGCGCCTACCACGATGAAACGCTGCCGCAGGAATCCGGCAAAGTGGCGCACTTCTGCTCTATGTGCGGGCCGAAATTCTGTTCGATGAAAATCTCGCAAGAGGTGCGTGACTACGCGGCAACCCAGGCGATTGAAGTCGGTATGGCGGATAAATCCAGCGACTTCCGCGCACGCGGCGGTGAGATCTACCTGAAGAGGGAGGAAGCCTGATGTATCAGCCCGATTTCCCGCCGGTGCCCTTCCGCCTCGGCCTTTACCCGGTGGTCGACAGCGTCGACTGGATTGCCCGTTTACTGGATGCGGGCGTGCGCACGCTGCAACTGCGCATCAAGGATAAACGCGACGAGGACGTTGAAGCGGATGTGATGGCAGCCATCGCGCTTGGCCGTCGCGTTAATGCGCGGCTGTTTATTAACGATTACTGGCGACTGGCGATCAAACACCAGGCTTACGGTGTGCATCTTGGTCAGGAAGATCTGGAAACGACCGACTTAAGCGCCATTCGTGCGGCAGGTTTGCGCCTTGGCGTCTCCACCCATGACGATATGGAAATTGACGTGGCGCTGGCGGCCCGCCCCTCTTACATCGCGCTGGGCCATGTCTTTCCCACGCAAACCAAACAGATGCCTTCTGCGCCGCAGGGGCTGGAACAGCTGGCGCGTCACGTTGCACGGCTGAAAGATTACCCAACCGTTGCTATTGGCGGTATCAGCCTTGCGCGTGCGCCGGATGTGTTGGCAACCGGCGTGGGCAGTATTGCGGTGGTCAGCGCCATCACCCGGGCGGATAACTGGCAACAGGCAACCCAGCAACTATTGCACCTGGCGGGGGTGGGCGATGAATGATCGTGACTTTATGCGCTACAGCCGCCAGATCCTGCTGGAGGATATCGCGGTTACCGGCCAGCAAAAATTGCTCGCCAGCCGGGTATTAATTATCGGCCTCGGCGGACTTGGCGCACCGGCGGCGGTCTACCTTGCGGGCGCAGGGATCGGCACGCTGGTGCTGGCGGATGACGACGCCGTACACCTGAGCAACTTGCAGCGACAGATTTTATTTACCACCGATGATATCAACCAGCCGAAAACCCAGGTCACCGCGCAGCGCCTGCACAGATTAAACCCGGATATCGAGCTGATTACGCTCCAGCAGCGCTTGAGCGGTGAGGCGTTGCACCAGCAAGTTCAGCAGGCCGATGTGGTGCTCGACTGTAGCGACAACATGCTGACACGCCAGGCGATCAACGCTGCCTGCGTGGCGCTGGAGACACCGCTTATCACCGCCAGCGCAGTCGGTTTTGGCGGCCAGTTGATGGTGCTGACGCCGCCCTGGCAGCAGGGCTGCTACCGCTGTTTATGGCCGGACGACAGCGAGCCAGAACGCAACTGTCGCACCGCCGGTATTGTTGGCCCGGTGGTCGGCATTATGGGTGCCATGCAGGCGCTGGAAGCCATTAAATTGTTGAACGGGCTGCATACCACCAGCGGTGAGCTGCGCCTGTTCGACGCGCGCACCAATCTTTGGCGCACGCTGGCGCTGCACGCTTCCCGCCAGTGCCCGGTTTGTGGAGGGCGACATGCAGATACGCTTCAATGACGAGTCGATGAACTGCGTCGCCGGGCTTTCCGTCGCCACCCTGCTTGAGCAACTCAATCAACTCAAACCGGGTGTCGCGTTGGCCGTTAATCAACAGATCCTGCCGCGTGAGCAGTGGGAAAACCATCTTGTGCAGGACGGCGATCACATCCTGCTGTTTCAGGTTATCGCAGGGGGCTGAGATGTTACGTATTGCAGAAAAAGAGTTCACTTCACGGCTGTTTACCGGCACCGGCAAGTTCGCCACGCCACAACTGATGGTCGATGCGATTCATGCGTCGGGCAGCGAACTGGTAACGCTGGCGATGAAGCGCGTCGACCTGCGCCAGCGCACCGATATGCTGTTGCAACCCTTGCTGGATGCGGGTGTGACGTTGCTGCCTAACACCTCCGGGGCGAAAAAAGCCGAAGAGGCCATTTTCGCCGCCCAACTGGCACGGGAAGCACTCGGCACGCACTGGCTAAAACTGGAAATTCATCCGGACGCCCGCTGGCTGCTGCCCGATCCGATTGAAACCTTGCGCGCGGCGGAAAAACTGGTGCAGATGGGTTTTGTGGTTCTGCCCTATTGCGGTGCCGATCCGGTGCTGTGTAAACGGCTTGAAGAGGTAGGCTGCGCGGCAGTCATGCCGCTGGGCGCACCGATCGGCTCCAACCAGGGGCTGGAAACCCGCGCCATGCTGGAGATTATTATCGAGCAGGCGAATGTGCCAGTGGTGGTCGATGCCGGGATCGGCGCGCCCAGCCACGCGGCGCAGGCGCTGGAGATGGGGGCTGACGCGGTGCTGGTTAATACCGCGATCGCGGTCGCCGACGACCCGGTCAACATGGCGCGCGCTTTTCGCCTGGCTGTCGAGGCCGGAACACTGGCCCGCCAGGCCGTACCAGGCGCCCGCCAGCGTTACGCGCAGGCCACCAGCCCGCTCACCGGTTTCCTGGAGGAAACATTATGAGCACCTTCACCGACCGCTGGCGGCAACTGGACTGGGACGATATCCGCCTGCGTATCCACAGCAAAACCGCCGCCGATGTTGAACGCGCACTCAATGCCCGGCAACTGACGCGCGACGATATGATGGCGCTGCTCTCCCCCGCCGCCGCCGGTTTTCTTGAACCGATGGCACAGCAAGCGCAGCGGCTCACGCGCCAGCGTTTTGGCAACACCGTCAGTTTTTATGTTCCGCTTTATCTCTCTAACCTTTGCGCCAATGACTGCACCTATTGCGGGTTTTCGATGAGCAATCACCTGAAGCGCAAAACGCTGGACGAGCAGGAGATTGCGCGTGAATGCGCGGCCATACGCGAACTGGGGTTTGAACATCTGTTGCTGGTCACCGGTGAGCATCAGGGCAAAGTCGGGATGGACTACTTTCGCCGCCATATGCCAGCGATCCGCCGCCAGTTCGCCTCGTTGCAAATGGAAGTGCAGCCGCTTTCCGAGCCGGAGTACGCCGAGCTGAAAACCCTTGGTCTTGATGGCGTAATGGTCTACCAGGAGACGTACCACGAAAGCCAGTACGCACGTCACCATCTGCGCGGTAAAAAACAGGACTTCTTCTGGCGGCTGGAGACGCCGGACAGACTGGGCCGCGCGGGTATCGACAAGATTGGTCTCGGCGCGTTAATGGGCCTGTCTGACAGCTGGCGAGTGGATTGCTATATGGTTGCCGAACATTTGCTGTGGCTACAACAGCGCTACTGGAAAAGCCGTTATTCCATCTCCTTCCCCCGCCTGCGCCCTTGCGCGGGCGGCGTGGAGCCTGCGTCAGTGATGGATGAGCGGCAACTGGTGCAAACCATTTGCGCGTTTCGCCTGCTGGCACCGGACACGGAGTTGTCGCTATCCACGCGCGAATCACCGCACTTTCGCGATCATGTTATTCCGCTGGCGATTAATAACGTAAGCGCATTTTCCAAAACGCAGCCGGGCGGCTATGCCGACAATCACCCGGAGCTGGAGCAATTTTCGCCCCATGATGAGCGCCGCCCGCAGGACGTTGCCGATGCGCTGATCGCCCGTGGGCTGCAACCGGTATGGAAAGACTGGGATAGCTGGCTGGGACGTGTGCCGCAAAAAAGCCGCAACGCGCAGATAACGGGTTAATACTTTCCCGGCCTGCTACGTAAAAGCAAAATCGGGCGATGGCGGCTTGTCGCCCGAACCTTCATGCTTGCGCTGTCAGGTTATGAGACTGACCGGAGCGGGCGCTCTTCCTCTCTTCCGCTCCGCCTTACTCACATCAGGTGCGCTATCTTTTGCGCAGCCCCTATACTGATATCTGTTCCTCTTTTGCATGTTCAAGGATAAGAAAATGCATAGCAAACAACTTTCATTTACAAGACCAATTCTGGTGAGCCTTGCCGGGATCCTCCTTAGTTTTGTGATAATCGCACTCATGATTATCGCCGGTATGCGTAAAGAGACGCTGGAGGAGTACCACGATGTGAATCGCAATTTCGCGCATAACCTGGCGGTGAATTACACCCAGTCGATGCTGCGTGAAAACGACTATGTTCTCAATCGCGCCGCCGCATTCTTCGCCCATGACGATCAGTTAGACGTCACCGTGAACGGCGATCGGGACAAGGGACTGAAATTACTGATGCAGTTGCTGGCGCTGATGCCCTCGGTATCGTCGATCTCTCTCGCCGACTCGCGCGGCGTTTACCTGCGCGCGCCACAGGTTATGGGCAGCGGTGAGAATTTCAATGCCAGTACGCGTCCGTGGTTTATGCACCAGGCGGAAGCCAGCATGTTTAATCACTATACCCGCAGCTACATGGATTTTTTTACCCATAACCCGATAGTGAGCATTTATAAACCGGTGATAGCGCCGGACGGTAAATTAAAAGGGACGCTGGCTTTTCACCTTGATCTGGCCTCAATGGGTTTCACCCTGCGCACCATGCAACCCCCGATGCCTGGCGAATTCTTCGTTATCGACGGCGAAGGCAAAGCGATGCTGCACCCGGACACTGGCGCGTTATTCAAAACATTAGTCAGCCCGACAATACTCGCAGCGATGACCAGTGCTGAAGGCGCGATTTTCGATGAAAAAAATGCGTGCTGGTATTACTACTACGCCTTCACCAACCCGGAATGGTTTGTGATCTATAAAGTATCCGCCAGCACACTGGATAAACGCGTTCACCATCAGCTTCAGCTTGTCGGTTGGGGATTCACCACGGCGGCAGTGTTTATCATTCTGTTTGGCCTCTATTTACGCCACAGCTCGCGCACGGTGCTGCTCAACATAATCGATGCGATAAAAACCGGTGATGTAACCCGCGCCCCACGGCTTGAAGCGATGTTGAGTAAGGCGATTGAAAGCAGTAAAGAGCGGGAACAAACGTGGGTGCGGCAGGCGACCATGGATGCGCTGACCAATTGTAAGAATCGCCGCGCCTTTGATGCCGATATTGCCGCGCTGATGAACGATCATCAGCCGTTTGCTCTGGCGCTGGTGGATATCGATAATTTCAAATCCATTAACGACACCTGGGGACATTTGAATGGCGACATCGTGCTGCGAAACGTGGCGCGCGAAGGCATTCAGATCTTGCAGCCGCAGGGGATTTCGCTCTATCGCTACGGTGGCGAAGAGTTCGCGGTGATTTTCCCGCATGCGCATATCGATAACGCGCAGGCGCTACTGGAGCAGTGGCGGGTGAAAGTGGAGAACCGTACATGGCGCGAGAAAGAGCTGTCGGTCACGTTTAGCGCTGGTTTGGGTGAGTGGAACATGGAACCGCTGAACCAGCTGGTCGGCCGTGTGGATGAAGCGCTTTATAAAGCGAAGCAGCAAGGTAAGAACCGAATTCTACTGGTGAATCACCCATAGCCAGGCGGCGCGTCGCAAGGTTGCAACCGGTTTCATGTTATGCAGGGATTCTTTGTGATGCCCTACACACAATCGCGGTAAAGCGGTTGTTGAACCCAACAGCGCGGGATAATTATCACCTATCCCATCAACACCGAGGCTGACTATGAAAAACATCGTTTTATGCTGTGCAGCGGGTATGTCCACCAGCATGTTGGTGCAACGCATGAAAGACGCGGCGCAGAAAAAAGGCGTCGAGGTCACTATCAAAGCGGTTCCTGTTGCGGAATTTAAAGATGAAATTGCAACAGCGGATATCGTGTTGCTGGGGCCGCAGGTGAAATACGAGCAGGCAAAATTGCAGGCGCAGGCGGAACCGCTGGGCAAGAAAGTGGCGGTGATCGACATGATGGATTACGGCATGATGAAAGGCGATGTCGTTCTGGAAAAAGCCCTTAAGCTACTGGAGTGAATGCGTGGAAGATTTAGAAACCATCATTATGGAGTTGTTGGTTAACGCGGGCGCGGCGCGTAGCCAGGCATTAACCGCGTTACAGATGGCGCGTAAAGGCGATTTTGCTGAAGCAGAAAAAGCGATGGAAGAGTCGCGCGAATTCGTGAAAGCCGCGCATAAAATTCAAACCCAGCTTATCGGGCTCGATGAAGGCACCGGTAAGCTGCCGGTGAATTTGATCACCGTTCATTCTCAGGATCACCTGATGAACGCAATGGTGATTCAGGATCTGGCGACCGATATGATCGAGCTTTACCGCCGCCTGCCGCCGCGTGATTAAGGCATCGCTTCCCTTCGACTACTCTGCCCGCTCTGGCGGGCTTTTTTTCGTGCAGCGAAAAGTCGTGACGTGTTTTCCCCATGTAATTGCGTAATTGCACAACATGTCATTCGGGATGGTGCAGAGAAATGCCGCTGCCCGGCGCCTATACAACCCGTCCTGCAACGCGATCGCGGTCTTAAGCCGCGGAATTCAGACGAAAAAAAACCCGCCGAAGCGGGTTTTTTATTACGCGAAACGATTACTCGTTGTCGGAACCACCCAGACCTGCGTTCAGCAGTTCTGCCAGGCTCGCGGACGCGTCTTCCGCAGTCACCTGCGGTGCTACCGGCAGTTCGCCAGCGGCGCGACGGCGCATACGATCCTGGTGGTACGCATAACCAGTACCGGCCGGGATCAGACGACCCACGATGACGTTCTCTTTCAGACCGCGCAGTTCGTCGCGTTTGCCCGCAACGGCTGCTTCGGTAAGCACACGAGTGGTCTCCTGGAACGATGCCGCGGAGATGAAGGACTCGGTTGCCAGAGACGCTTTGGTGATACCCAGCAGATCGCGTGCATAGGTTGCACCGATTTTGCCTGCTGCTTCCAGCTCGCGGTTAGCGATCTTGACGCGAGAGTATTCAACCTGCTCACCTTCCAGGAAGTCGGAGCTTCCTGCGTTAACGATGGTGGCTTTACGCAGCATCTGACGAACGATAACTTCGATGTGCTTATCGTTGATCTTAACGCCCTGCAGACGGTAAACGTCCTGTACTTCGTTGGTGATATAACGCGTTACCGCGTGTACGCCACGAAGACGCAGAATGTCATGCGGTGCTTCCGGACCGTCGGAAACCACGTCACCACGTTCTACACGTTCACCTTCAAACACGTTGAGCTGACGCCATTTCGGAATCATCTCTTCGTACGGATCGCTACCGTCAACCGGCGTGATCACCAGACGGCGTTTACCTTTGGTCTCTTTACCGAAGGAGATGATACCGCTGATTTCCGCCAGGATTGCCGGCTCTTTCGGACGACGTGCTTCGAACAGATCCGCAACGCGCGGCAGACCACCGGTAATATCCTTGGTACCGCCGGATTCCTGTGGAATACGCGCCAGGGTGTCACCGGAGCTGATCTGAACGCCATCTTCCAGCTGAACAATCGCTTTACCCGGCAGGAAGTACTGGGCAGGCATATCGGTGCCCGGGATCAGTACGTCGTTGCCATTAGCGTCAACGATTTTCAGTGCCGGACGCAGGTCTTTACCGCCAGAGGTACGCTCTGCAGAGTCCAGAACCACCAGCGAAGAGAGACCGGTCAGTTCGTCGGTCTGACGAGTAATCGTCTGGCCGTCGATCATATCGGTGAAGCGGATGAAACCAGCCACTTCAGTGATAACTGGCATGGTGTGCGGATCCCAGTTTGCAACGGTTTCACCGCCGGCAACCTGCTCGCCATCACCCTTCGCCATTACCGCACCGTAAGGCACTTTATAGCTTTCTTTGGTACGACCGAATTCGTCGATCAGTTTCAGCTCAGTGTTACGGGAGGTGATAACCAGTTTGCCACTGGAGTTCACAACCGTCTTCGCGTTGCTCAGGCGGATGCTACCTTTGTTTTTCACCTGGATGCTGGATTCAGCAGCCGCACGAGATGCCGCACCACCGATGTGGAACGTACGCATCGTCAGCTGTGTACCCGGCTCACCGATGGACTGTGCCGCGATAACGCCGATGGCTTCACCTTTGTTGATGATGTGGCCACGCGCCAGGTCACGACCATAGCAGTGGGCGCACACACCAAAGTCGGTGTCACACGATACAACGGAACGCACTTTCACTGAGTCAACAGAGTTCGCTTCCAGCAGGTCACACCACTGTTCGTGCAGCAGCGTATTGCGCGGAACCAGAATATCTGCAGTACCCGGCTTCAGAATGTCTTCTGCGGTTACACGACCCAGAACGCGATCGCGCAGCGGCTCTTTAACATCGCCACCTTCGATAACCGGCGTCATGGTGATGCCTTCCAGCGTGCCACAATCGTCTTCGGTTACGACCAGATCCTGTGCCACGTCTACCAGACGACGGGTCAGGTAACCGGAGTTCGCGGTTTTCAGTGCGGTATCCGCCAGACCTTTACGCGCACCGTGCGTGGAGATGAAGTACTGGAGTACGTTCAGACCTTCACGGAAGTTCGCGGTGATCGGCGTTTCGATGATGGAGCCATCCGGCTTCGCCATCAGACCACGCATACCAGCAAGCTGACGAATCTGGGCTGCAGAACCACGCGCACCGGAGTCGGCCATCATGTAGATGCTGTTAAAGGAAACCTGCTGCTCTTCAACGCCGTCACGGTTAATAACGGTTTCAGTTTGCAGGTTATCCATCATCGCTTTGGATACGCGATCGTTCGCCGCGGCCCAAATATCGATAACTTTGTTATAGCGTTCGCCAGCGGTCACCAGACCAGACTGGAACTGCTCCTGGATCTCAGCAACTTCGGCTTCCGCTTCGCTGATGATCTCGTGTTTTTTCGCCGGGATGACCATGTCATCGATACCAACGGATGCACCTGAACGCGCTGCATATGCAAAGCCGGTGTACATCGTCTGGTCAGCAAAAATAACGGTCGGCTTCAGGCCCAGAATGCGGTAACAGGTGTTCAGCATTTTGGAGATAGCCTTCTTGCCCAGCGCCTGGTTGACGATGGAGAAAGGCAGACCTTTCGGAACGATCATCCACAGAATCGCACGGCCAACGGTCGTGTCTTTCAGGCTGGTTTTCGCTACGAATTCGCCATTAGCGTCTTTTTCGTACTCGGTGATACGCACTTTAACGCGCGCATGCAGAGAGGCCAGGCCAGCGCGGTAAATACGCTCAGCTTCTTTCGGGCCAGTCAGCACCATGCCTTCGCCTTTGGCGTTAACACAGTCACGGGTCATGTAGTACAGACCCAGTACAACGTCCTGAGACGGAACGATGATAGGTTCGCCGTTCGCCGGAGACAGAATGTTGTTGGTGGACATCATCAGCGCACGCGCTTCCAGCTGGGCTTCCAGCGTCAGCGGTACGTGAACAGCCATCTGGTCACCATCGAAGTCGGCGTTATATGCCGCACAAACCAGCGGGTGCAGCTGGATAGCTTTACCTTCGATCAGTACCGGTTCAAATGCCTGGATACCCAGACGGTGCAGTGTTGGTGCACGGTTCAGCAGTACCGGGTGTTCGCGGATAACTTCGTCCAGGATATCCCAAACGACAGCTTCTTCGCGCTCAACCATTTTCTTCGCGGCTTTGATGGTGGTGGCGAGGCCACGCAGTTCCAGCTTGCCGTAGATGAACGGTTTGAACAGCTCCAGTGCCATTTTCTTCGGCAGACCGCACTGATGCAGACGCAGGTATGGACCTACGGTGATTACAGAACGACCGGAATAGTCAACACGCTTACCGAGCAGGTTCTGACGGAAACGACCCTGTTTACCTTTGATCATATCGGCCAAAGATTTCAGCGGACGTTTGTTGGAACCGGTGATCGCACGACCGCGACGGCCGTTATCCAGCAGGGCGTCAACCGCTTCCTGCAGCATACGTTTTTCGTTGCGTACGATGATATCCGGCGCCGCCAGATCCAGCAGGCGTTTCAGACGGTTGTTACGGTTGATCACGCGACGGTACAGATCGTTCAGATCCGACGTTGCGAAACGACCACCATCCAGCGGAACCAGCGGACGCAGATCCGGCGGCAGCACTGGCAGAACAGTCAGGATCATCCACTCCGGTTTGTTACCAGACTGTACGAACGCTTCCAGCAGTTTGATACGCTTGGTCAGCTTCTTACGTTTGGTTTCGGAGTTGGTTTCGTTCAGCTCTTCGCGCAGCTGTTCGCACTCTTGCTCCAGATCCATGCTTTTCAGCAGGGCCTGAATAGCTTCGGCGCCCATTTTCGCGTCGAATTCGTCACCGAACTCTTCCAGCGCGTCCAGGTACTGTTCTTCGGTCAGGATCTGGTTACGTTCCAGATTGGTCATACCGCCTTCGATAACCACATAGGATTCGAAGTACAGAACACGTTCGATATCGCGCAGCGGCATATCCAGCAGCAGGCCGATACGGGACGGCAGAGATTTCAGGAACCAAATGTGGGCGGTCGGAGACGCCAGCTCGATGTGGCCCATGCGCTCACGACGCACTTTCGTCTGGGTCACTTCAACGCCGCACTTCTCACAGATCACACCACGGTGTTTCAGGCGCTTGTACTTACCGCACAGGCACTCGTAATCTTTTACTGGCCCGAAAATACGCGCACAGAAAAGGCCGTCACGCTCAGGTTTGAACGTACGGTAGTTGATGGTTTCCGGCTTCTTAACTTCACCAAAAGACCATGAACGGATCATGTCTGGCGATGCCAGAGCAATTTTGATCGCATCAAACTCTTCGGTTTTAGTTTGCGCTTTCAGAAACTTTAATAAGTCTTTCACGGATTTGCTCCCGTCGGAGTTAGCACAATCTGGTGCCGGGGATTAACCCGGCACCAGTGACCTGTTTGAGCGAGAGTTACTCGTCTTCCAGCTCGATGTTGATACCCAGCGAACGAATCTCTTTCAACAGTACGTTGAAGGACTCAGGCATACCCGGTTCCATCTGATGGTTGCCGTCCACGATGTTTTTATACATCTTGGTACGACCGTTCACGTCATCAGACTTAACGGTGAGCATTTCCTGCAGGGTGTATGCCGCGCCGTATGCTTCCAGCGCCCACACTTCCATCTCCCCGAAGCGCTGACCACCGAACTGCGCCTTACCACCCAGCGGCTGCTGAGTAACCAGGCTGTAAGAACCGGTAGAACGCGCATGCATCTTGTCATCAACCAAGTGGTTCAGTTTCAGCATGTACATGTAGCCAACGGTAACCTGGCGCTCGAATTGCTCACCGGTACGACCGTCGAACAGTGTGATCTGACCGGAAGTCGGCAGGCCACCCAGCTGTAACAGTTCCTTGATTTCAGACTCTTTCGCACCGTCGAAGACCGGCGTTGCGATCGGCATACCTTTGCGCAGGTTTTCTGCCAGACGCAGAACTTCCTCATCGCTGAAGGTGCTCAGGTCGACTTTCTGACGAACGTCAGCGCCCAGATCGTATGCACGCTGGATGAATTCGCGCAGTTTCGCGACTTCTTGCTGCTGTTTCAGCATGGCGTTGATCTTGTCGCCGATACCTTTCGCAGCCATACCCAGGTGAGTTTCAAGGATCTGACCGATGTTCATACGAGACGGTACGCCCAGCGGGTTCAGTACGATGTCAACCGGCGTGCCGTTTTCATCGTATGGCATATCTTCGATCGGGTTGATCTTGGAGATAACACCCTTGTTACCGTGACGACCTGCCATTTTGTCACCAGGCTGGATCTGACGTTTAACGGCCAGATAAACCTTAACGATTTTCAGCACGCCCGGTGCCAGATCGTCGCCCTGAGTGATTTTGCGGCGTTTCGCTTCGAGTTTTTTCTCGAACTCGTGTTTCAGTTCGTCATACTGCTCAGCCAGCTGTTCCAGCTGATTTTGTTTCTCTTCGTCGGTCAGGCCGAGTTCCAGCCAGCGGTCGCGCGGCAGCTTGTCGAGCTTGTCAGCTTCAACGCCGCCGGAAACCAGCACGCTGTGGATACGGCTAAACAGGCCAGCTTCGAGGATCTGCAGTTCTTCAGACAGGTCTTTCTTCGCCTGTTTGAGCTGCATTTCTTCGATTTCCAGCGCACGTTTGTCTTTTTCCACGCCATCGCGGGTAAAGACCTGAACGTCGATTACGGTGCCGGAAACACCGTTCGGTACGCGCAGAGAAGAGTCTTTAACGTCAGACGCTTTCTCACCGAAGATCGCACGCAGCAGTTTCTCTTCTGGCGTCAGCTGGGTTTCACCTTTCGGCGTTACCTTACCAACCAGAATGTCGCCGCCGGTCACTTCCGCACCGATGTAAACGATACCGGATTCATCCAGTTTAGAGAGCGCGGCTTCACCCACGTTCGGGATGTCTGCGGTGATCTCTTCTGGCCCCAGCTTGGTGTCACGAGACACACACGCCAGTTCCTGGATGTGAATCGTGGTGAAACGATCTTCCTGAACCACACGCTCAGAGACGAGGATGGAGTCTTCGAAGTTGTAACCGTTCCACGGCATGAACGCTACGCGCATGTTCTGACCGAGCGCCAGTTCACCGAGGTCGGTGGACGGGCCGTCTGCCAGCACGTCGCCGCGCTCAATTGGCTCACCCAGATAAACACACGGCATCTGGTTGATGCAGGTGTTCTGGTTAGAACGGGTGTATTTGGTCAGGTTATAGATGTCGATACCTGCTTCGCCCGGGTACATCTCATCTTCGTTAACTTTGATAACGATACGAGAGGCATCCACGTACTGGACAGTACCGCCACGTTTAGCAACTGCGGTTACACCGGAGTCAACGGCAACAGCACGTTCCATACCGGTACCAACCAGCGGCTTGTCAGCGCGCAGAGTCGGAACCGCCTGACGTTGCATGTTCGCACCCATCAATGCACGGTTGGCGTCATCGTGTTCCAGGAACGGGATCAGGGACGCACCGACAGAAACCACCTGTTGGGTGGAAACGTCCATGTAGTCAACCTGGTCTGCGCTGAAGAGGCTGGATTCGCCTTTGCTGCGGCAGGTTACCAGATCGTCTACGAAACGACCTTCTTCCGTCAGGTTGGTGTTCGCCTGAGCGATAACGTAGTTACCTTCTTCGATAGCAGAAAGGTAATGGATCTCGTCAGTTACAACGCCGTCGGTCACTTTACGGTACGGCGTTTCCAGGAAGCCGTATTCGTTAGTCTGTGCGTACACGGACAAGGAGTTGATCAGACCGATGTTCGGACCTTCAGGCGTTTCGATCGGACATACGCGACCGTAGTGGGTCGGGTGTACGTCTCGAACTTCAAAGCCTGCGCGCTCACGGGTCAGACCGCCTGGGCCGAGTGCAGAGATACGACGTTTGTGCGTAATCTCGGACAGCGGGTTGTTCTGGTCCATAAACTGTGACAGCTGGCTGGAACCGAAGAACTCTTTAACGGCTGCAGAGATAGGCTTCGCGTTGATCATGTCCTGCGGCATCAGGGTATCCAGATCGCCCAGAGACAGACGCTCTTTCACCGCACGTTCTACACGAACCAGGCCAACACGGAATTGGTTTTCCGCCATTTCGCCCACGGAACGGATACGACGGTTGCCGAGGTGGTCGATATCATCCACTTCACCGATGCCGTTACGGATACCGATGAGCTTTTTCATCACTTCGATGATGTCTTCTTTGCTCAGGATACCGGAACCTTCAATGCTGTCGCGCAGCAGAGAACGGTTGAACTTCATGCGACCAACCGCAGAGAGATCGTAGCGGTCTTCAGAGAAGAACAGGTTCTCGAACAGGCTTTCCGCAGCTTCGCGAGTCGGCGGCTCACCAGGGCGCATCATGCGGTAGATTTCTACCAGCGCGCTCAGACGATCGTTGGTCGGGTCGACACGTACGGTCTCAGAGATGTACGGACCGTGGTCCAGATCGTTGGTGAACAGGGTTTCGATACGTTTGTGACCAGACTGGCTCAGCTTCGCCAGCAGATCGAGCGACAGCTCCATGTTTGCCGGGCAGATCAGCTCGCCAGTGGATTCGTCAACGTAGTCTTTAGCTGCAACTTTGCCTGCGATGTACTCAACCGGTACTTCAATGTGTTGAATTTCGTCTTTTTCCAGCTGACGAATATGACGCGCGGTAATACGGCGACCTTTTTCAACATACATTTTGCCGTTTGCTTCGATATCGAAGGATGCAGTTTCGCCACGCAGGCGTTCCGGCACCAGTTCCATCTGCAACTTGTTGTCGCGGATTTCAAAGACAACTTTTTCAAAGAACAGATCGAGAATCTGCTCAGTGGTGTAGTTCAGCGCGCGCAGAATAATGGTCGCCGGCAGTTTGCGGCGGCGGTCGATACGCACGAAGAGGTTATCTTTCGGGTCGAACTCGAAGTCCAGCCATGACCCACGGTAAGGAATAATACGTGCGTTATAAAGCACCTTACCAGATGAGTGGGTTTTACCCTTATCGCTGTCGAAGAAGACGCCAGGACTACGGTGCAGCTGAGAAACGATAACACGCTCAGTACCGTTGATAACAAAGGTACCGTTGTCGGTCATGAGCGGAATTTCGCCCATGTAGACTTCTTGTTCTTTAATGTCTTTAACGGTGCCTTCCGGCGCTTCGCGCTCGTAGATCACCAGACGCAGTTTTACGCGCAGCGGAGCGGAATACGTTACGCCACGGATCTGACATTCTTTAACGTCAAAAACAGGTTCGCCAAGACGGTAGCTGACGTATTGCAGTTCCGAATTGCCGCTGTAGCTCTTAATCGGGAACACGGAGCGGAAAGCCGCTTCCAGACCGTACTGCCCTTCAGGATCTTGCTCGATAAACTTCTGGAACGAGTCAAGCTGGATAGAAAGGAGATATGGGACATCCAGTACTTGTGGACGTTTACCAAAATCCTTACGAATACGTTTTTTCTCGGTATAGGAGTAAACCATAGGGTTCCTCAGCTCGCTGACAAGTCGACCCACTCTGTCCGTCGAAAGGGACAGTTTATGCAACACTATTTTTTAGACCGGAAAGTGGAGCACTTCCCGCAATGCTTGTTGCTATCACGCTTAAATCATTTCATTGCGATTTACACAGAAAGAACTTTCTGTCGCAGTATATTAAGTCGTCGATAGAAACAAGCATTGTAAAGGCTACTGGCAGTCAAACAGTGTGAAACGCTACCGGTACCTTCTACAGCGCAAAAAGGCTGGTGACCAAAAAGTCACCAGCCATCAGCCTAATTTCTCAGGCTGCAACCGGAAGGGTTGGCTTATTTAACTTCAACTTCAGCGCCAGCTTCTTCCAGAGATTTTTTCAGAGCTTCAGCGTCATCTTTGCTCACGCCTTCTTTCAGAGCGGCCGGAGCAGATTCTACCAGGTCTTTAGCTTCTTTCAGACCCAGGCCAGTTGCGCCACGTACTGCTTTGATAACAGCAACTTTGTTAGCGCCAGCGGCTTTCAGAATTACGTCGAACTCAGTTTTTTCTTCAGCAGCATCAGCAGCCGGGCCAGCAGCAACAGCTACAGCAGCAGCAGCAGAAACACCGAATTTTTCTTCCATTGCAGAGATCAGTTCTACAACGTCCATTACGGACATAGCGGCAACTGCTTCAATGATTTGATCTTTAGTGATAGACATTTAAATTGTTCCTGAATATCAGAATAAGTTTATACGTAAGCAAATGCTTTATAAAGAAAACTGCGATTAAGCAGCTTCTTTCGCATCGCGTACAGCAGCCAGAGTACGAACCAGTTTGCCAGCAGAGGCTTCTTTCATGGTTGCCATCAGGCGTGCAATTGCTTCTTCGTAGGTCGGCAGGGTTGCCAGGCGATCGATCTGGGACGCCGGGATCAACTCACCTTCAAAGGCAGCGGCTTTGACCTCAAATTTTGCATTCGCTTTCGCGAACTCTTTGAACAGACGAGCAGCAGCGCCCGGGTGTTCCATAGAGTATGCAATCAGGGTCGGACCAACGAACGCGTCTTTCAGGCACTCAAACTGAGTACCCTCAACAACACGGCGCAGCAGGGTGTTGCGAACAACACGCATGTAAACGCCGGCTTCGCGACCTGCTTTACGCAGTTCGGTCATTTTATCTACGGTAACGCCACGGGAATCCGCAACAACCGCAGACAGCGCGCCTTTGGCTACTTCGCTGACTTCAGCAACAATCGCTTGTTTGTCTTGAAGATTTAAAGCCATTAGCTTTGCTCCTGGATGTTTGCCAGGGCTCATGCCCTGGAACTCACTTCACTCTTCTCAATGAAAAGAGCGTCTTAATACGGTGAGCAGAAACAAGCCAAAGAGTACTTTAAAAATAATCTTTAGGTTCTGTCACCGTCTACGCAGGGAATTAAGCTTCTTACGAAACACCTGCGGTCTTCGACGGAGGCCTGGATTAGGCCAGGCTCCAACGAACAAATCTGTTTGTTTGCTAACTTACGCTAGCAAAACGTGGGGGTAAGATTGTAGACAAATCCACCACCCACGTAAAGGCGAATATTAGTTCGCTACTGCGTTCAGACCAGCCTGGTCTACCGCAACACCCGCACCCATAGTGGTGGAGATGCTAATTTTCTTGATGTACACGCCTTTCGCCTGAGACGGTTTTGCTTTTTTCAGCGCAACCAGCAGAGATTCCAGGTTTTCTTTCAATTTGTCAGCGTCAAAATCCACTTTACCGATGGTGGTATGGATGATGCCGTTTTTGTCGTTACGGTAACGAACCTGACCGGCTTTAGCGTTTTTAACCGCTTCAGCAACGTTCGGCGTTACGGTACCAACTTTCGGGTTTGGCATCAGGCCACGCGGACCCAGAACCTGGCCCAGCTGGCCAACAACGCGCATTGCATCCGGAGAAGCAATTACTACGTCGAAGTTCATTTCGCCTTTTTTGATCTGCTCAGCCAGATCTTCCATACCTACCAGCTCAGCGCCAGCTGCTTTAGCAGCTTCAGCGTTCGGGCCCTGGGTAAATACGGCTACGCGAACAGAACGGCCAGTACCGTGCGGCAGTACAGTTGCACCACGTACGTTCTGGTCAGATTTACGCGCGTCGATGCCGAGGTTAACAGCAACGTCTACGCTTTCTACGAATTTAGCAGTGGCCAGCTCTTTCAGCAGAGCAATGGCTTCGTTGATGTCGTACTGTTTGGTCGCATCAACTTTGTCACGGATCACGCGCATGCGCTTGGTCAGTTTAGCCATTTCTTAATCCTCCACTACCAGGCCCATGGAACGCGCAGTACCTTCGATTGAGCGAGTCATCGCTTCAATGTCAGCACCGGTCATGTCCGCGGCTTTAGTCTGAGCAATTTCCTGCACCTGAGCGCGGGTTACTTTGCCCACTTTGTCTTTGTTCGGCTTGCCGGAACCAGACTTGATACCAGCCGCTTTCTTCAGCAGAACTGCTGCCGGAGGCGTTTTGGTAACGAAAGTGAAGGAGCGGTCAGCGTAAACGGTAATAACAACCGGAATTGGCAGACCTTTTTCGATGGAATCAGTTTTGGCGTTAAACGCTTTACAGAATTCCATGATGTTAACACCCTGCTGACCCAGAGCCGGACCAACCGGTGGGCTCGGGTTTGCCATGCCAGCTGCAACCTGCAGCTTGACGTAGGCCTGGACTTTCTTAGCCATTGAAATTTCCTCGTTTGGGTATAGCGCCCCGAAAGGCTCCCCGTGTTTGAATACGTTTTACGGATACGAGACCCATAAAAACAAAAGGCGCGAAATTGTATGTCAATTTCGCGCCCTGTGCAACGTTTGATCGCCGAATATTTAGGCTTTTTCGACCTGGCTGAAATCCAGTTCTACCGGGGTCGCACGACCGAAGATAGAAACAGACACTTTAAGGCGAGACTTCTCATAGTCCACCTCTTCAACCACACCGTTAAAGTCGGCAAACGGACCGTCGCTAACGCGGACCATTTCACCCGGTTCAAACAGCGTTTTCGGACGCGGCTTATCACCAACCTGTTGCAGGCGGTTCATGATCGCATCCACTTCTTTATCGCTAATCGGCGCCGGACGATCGGACGTGCCGCCGATGAAGCCCATTACGCGCGGAACGCTGCGTACCAGGTGCCAGCTGGCGTCATTCATCACCATCTGGACAAGGACGTAGCCCGGGAAGAATTTGCGTTCGCTTTTGCGACGCTGGCCACCACGGATTTCGACCACTTCTTCAGTCGGCACCATGACTTCGCCAAACAACTCTTCCATATTGTGTAATTTGATATGCTCGCGCAGCGAAGTAGCTACGCGGCCTTCAAAACCGGAAAACGCCTGAACGACGTACCAGCGCTTTTTAGGAGCTTCAGACATCTCAGAACCTCAGGCCAGTGATAAAGGAAACCAGGCGGACCAGAATACCATCCAGTCCCCACAGGATCAGTGACATGACTGCAGTTACGGCAGCCACGATCAATGTGGTGTGCAATGTTTCCTGACGAGTGGGCCAAATCACTTTACGTACTTCGGTTCTCGCTTCACGGGCAAAAGCAACGGTCGCTTTACCCTTCGTCGTCAACAGCGCGACACCACCTGCTGCAGCAATCAGAATAACAACTGCCAGCGCGCGGAGCGGCAGCATCATGTCACGATAAAGATAGTTGCCAACGATAGCCACGAGCAGCAGTACTGCAACAACAACCCACTTCATCGCTTCCAGGCCGCGCCCGCTCCCTTGAGCTTCGGTATTCGCACTCATAAACCAACCTGTCACAAGAATTCAGACAAACATTTTTGCCCCGCATAAGCGAGGCAACCAAACCGAAATGCTCTGGCGAGATTCGGACTAACGCCCTCTTCAGAGCCTGTCTCAGCAATGATTATGACAAATAAAATCACTGATGAGCCAGGTTCTGGTTCGAAAGCGTACAAAAAGGGCATCAAATGATGCCCTTTTCTTGCGCATTGCGTCAAATGTTATCAGCGATTAGCTGAGAACTTTTGCTACAACGCCCGCGCCAACGGTACGGCCGCCTTCACGGATTGCGAAACGCAGACCATCGTCCATCGCAATCGGGTGAATCAGGGTAACAACCATTTTGATGTTGTCGCCCGGCATTACCATCTCTACGCCTTCCGGCAGTTCGATGGTGCCAGTCACGTCAGTTGTACGGAAGTAGAACTGCGGACGGTAGCCTTTGAAGAACGGAGTGTGACGGCCGCCTTCATCTTTGGA
>NZ_JBCIVK010000015.1:0-26331 GCF_039409795.1 Kosakonia sp. PSU_27
TCTTTCAGAGTCAACCCTGATTTTCAGGATTTTTTCTCTTTCGTTTTCTCGACTATCTCGTGAAGTGATTCACGTTGTCGGGTCAACGGAGGCGCATTATAGGGATCCCAATTTTTTGCACAAGTCTTTTTGCGATCTTTTTTTCTGACTGCTGTTTTTTCATTCTTTTCGCTGCGATCCCGTACGATCTGCTCAAATAATGGTACGTAAAAGGGTTGCAGAAGGCCTTTCCTGCGATCAAAGTCATTATCCCGGCCTGTTTATGATGAGGTAATTATGTCTAACGTTTTACGCCCTTATAAGGATCTGCGGCCCCAATTAGGCCAGCGGGTAATGATTGATGCCACCAGCGTGGTGATTGGTGACGTCAGAATTGCTGATGATGTGGGCATTTGGCCATTAGTCGTGATTCGTGGTGATGTGAATTATGTTGAGATTGGCGCGCGCAGCAACATTCAGGACGGTAGCGTTCTCCATGTTACGCACAAATCTTCTTATAATTCTGAAGGCGATCCGCTGCTCATTGGCGAAGATGTTACTGTTGGGCATAAGGTAATGTTGCACGGCTGCGTTATCGGCAATCGTGTACTCGTTGGCATGGGATCGATCTTACTCGACGGTGCTGTTGTTGAAGATGATGTGATGATCGGCGCAGGAAGCCTGGTTCCCCAAAATAAACGTCTGGAAAGTGGCTACCTTTATCTGGGCAGCCCGGTAAAACAGATCCGCCCCCTGACGGAAGCGGAGCTTGAAGGGTTGAAATACTCAGCCGGGAATTACGTGAAATGGAAAGATGAATATCTGGATCAAGGTAACCAGACAATCCCCTGATCATCCTCTTCTTGCTGGCGGATCAACTGTTCCGCCTCATCTTCCAGATCCCAACGATGTTCACGAAATACCGCCAGGTAGTGTTCTGGTGTTTTGCCACCAAAGCGCTTTGCTAGCGTCTCTCCTTTTACGGCGCAAGTAATTTGCATGCCATTGACCAACGCAGGAAAACAGACAGCACCAGCCGCGTCATCCCACCCTTCGCGATCCGGAAACTGAATGGCCTGATTCATTTTGCCAGTTCCTGTTTCAACAGAGTGATTACCGGTTCAACGTCCGGCAATACACCATGCCATAGCAGCACCGCATGCGCAGCCTGCCCGACCAGCATGCCTAAACCATCCGCACATTTTTTCGCACCTGAATTTTCACACCAACTCAGAAATGGCGTCGATCCTTTCTGATAGAACATGTCATAGCAATAAAGCTCGGGATGGATAAGCGCATTCGGTAACGCGGGGATCTCCCCACCAATACCACTAGAAGTCGCATTAATGATCAAATCGAATTCATGGCTCGCTAAATTATCCATAGCAACAGCATCAATGCTGCCGGTGTGTGCAAAGAGCTTAGCCAGCGTTTGCGCCTTAGAAAAAGTACGGTTGGTAACAGTCACTGCGCAATCCAGAGACAGTAAAGGAAGAATGACGCCGCGCGCTGCCCCACCCGCCCCGATAAGCAGAATGCGAAACCCTGGGCGAATAAAAAAGAGGCGTTCGAGATCGCTCAACAAGCCAATCCCATCCGTGTTATCGCCCAGTAACCGACCATCTTCAAGGCGTTTAAGCGTGTTTACCGCCCCAGCCATCGCGGCACGTTCTGTGAGTTCATTCGCGCGAGCAAATGCTTCCTCTTTAAAAGGCACGGTAACATTCGCGCCTTTTCCACCAGCGGTAAAAAAAGCATCCAGCGTCTGCACAAAGCCATCTACCGGTGCCAGAACCCGACCATAAGAATGTTCAATACCCAGTTGCCGGGCAAATTGCTGATGAATAAACGGAGATTTGCTGTGCGCAATAGGATTGCCAAAGACGGCATAGGATTCCATACAGTTACCCCTGACGGAAAAGTTCGCCGGTAAGGGCGTCACGAATTTCAGAAGGATTTTGCCGTCCTCCGGTCGGGGCATCGACAACCGGGAAGTCTGGACCAAATTGGTCGAGAACTTCCTGCGCTGTTCTGCAAGGCGGCAAGCCCGATAAATTAGCGCTCGTTGATACCAGCGGTTTTCCGTAAGCCTCACACAGCGCAATCACCGTTTGATGGTCAGTCACGCGCACGGCCAGCGAGTCAAAGCGCCCGGTTAGCCAGCGCGGCGTGTTCGGTTTCGCCGGGAAGACAAACGTTACCGGTCCGGGCCAGCAGGCAAAAATCGTCTGACGCTGTTCGTCGGTCAGCATGCTGTCATCAATATAGGGTTTGAGTTGATCAAAGCTGGCAGCGATAAGGATGAGGCCTTTATCAACCGGGCGTTGCTTTAGTTCAAGCAAGCGATAAACCGCAATCTCACTGTCCGGGTCGCAACCGACACCGAAAACAGCTTCTGTTGGATAAGCGATGACGTGTTCTTTCTTCAGGATCTCCACCGCCGCAGCGATAGGATCTGTTGGCAGGTTATTCTTCACGAGTTTGTTCCGCCGTTACCGGCTGTCCACATTGTTTACTGGCGCAGAAGCGTTTCACGCCTTGCGCGGTTTTCTTCTCGATAAGTAGCGGGTAGTGGCAAACAAGACATTCACCCGCCACCGGTTTGAAATTTATAACGAACTGGCAATCTGGGTAACGATCGCAGGAATAAAAGGTTTTACCATATCGGGAGCGGCGCTGAACAAGATGCCCGCTTCGGCACTGTGGGCAAGTGATTGCGGTATCGTCGGGCTTATCAATCAACTCGGTATGTTCGCATTCAGGATACTGGCTGCAGCCAATGAACATACCGAAGCGTCCCTGGCGCAGCACTAGCGCGGCCCCACACACAGGGCACTGCTGCCCGTCCAGAACTTTAACAATATGTCCATCCGCCTGGCTTTTCAGTGGGCGAACATAATCGCATTCCGGATATTGAGAACATCCGAGAAACGGACCGTGTTTCCCGGAACGGATAACAAGTTCAGCCCCGCATTGTGGGCAGGGCTCGTTGTTACGCACCGAAAAGAGTGCTGATTTGGCCATAACGACTCTTGAAGCTGCAAAAATGATTAGTGCAGCATACCTTCATTCGCTTCAAAGAGTAATTCTTCCATTTGCTGGTAGGCGTTTTCACACCCAGGGATATTGAAGAGCACCATCAGAATGACCCATTTCAGATCTTCCAACTCGAACTCTGCCGTATCCAGCGCCAGCACCCGTTCAATCACCATTTCTCGCGTTTCGAGGTTTAGCACCTGAATCTGCTCCAGGAATAACAAGAATCCCCGGCAACTGGCATCCAGCCTTTCACACTCTTCCGCCGTATAAATACGGACAGAAAGCGGATCAGAAGCAAGCTGCATCGGTTCGGCGAGGCCTTCCTGATAATCAGCCAGCTTTTCCAGCCACAAAAGTGCATTGTAGATGTCTTCACGATCAAATCCGGCGTCGGTAAGATCCCGTTCCAGTTTGTCCTGATCCACACGCAATTCCGCTTCGTTATGGATGTAAGTCTCAAACAAGTACATTAGTACGTCGAACATGGCTTGCCCTCCTCAATCGGACATAGCCGCCGGGTACAGCTGCGATCCATCCTGCTAACTCCAGTTCAAGCAATTGAGCTGCGATGACTGGCACAGGTTGGCCGGCACGTTCAGCGACGACGTCAACAGGTGTTACCTCATCTCCTACGTTAGCCAGGAGCTCAGGAAATGGCAATGCCACCTCTTCTTGATCTGGAGAATAAATTGCATTTTCGCCTACGTCAGACAGCCAATTCAGCCCATATTGCAAATTTTCGAGGATCTCATCAGCCGATGTTACCGGTATTGCCCCTTGTTTGATTAACCAGTGCGGCCCTTCGCTGCCCGGGCTACCAATAGGACCGGGTAATGCAAAAACATCACGGCCTTGTTCAAGCGCAATCCGCGCGGTCACCAGCGAACCACTACGCAAAGCGGCTTCTACAACCAGTACCCCACGGCTGAGCCCACTGATGATGCGGTTTCGGCGCGGAAAATTACCCGGCTTCGGCGTAGTCGCGAGGGGAAATTCGGATACCAGTGCACCACCGCTTTCAATTAATTCTGCCGCAAGAGAAGCATGCTTGCGCGGATAGAGGCTGTATAAACCGTTCCCCAGTACGCCAATGCTTTTTCCATTAACCTGTAAAGCCGCCCGGTGCGCCACGCTATCGATCCCCAACGCCATGCCACTGGTAATCGTTAGCCCAGCACGAGCAAGCACTTCACAAAAAATCCGCCCCCATCGCTCGCCATACCATGAATGTGCGCGGCTCCCAACAACGGCCAGTTGTTGTGTTGCCAGTGCCGCTGGATTGCCTTTAACAAAAATTGCACCGGGAAAATCAGGAATAGCACGCAAAGGTGCAGGATACGCCGGATCGCTGGCAATAATTAAATGATTACCAGGTTGTGCAAGCCAGTTAAGGCTCTTTTCAAGCTCACATGCAGAAAGAGAGAAAAAGCGCTGCGTTTGCGCTTCTGTAAACCCGATGAGTCGAAGTTCAGCGAAGGATGCGCTCTGGTTTTGTTCCAGCCACTGTGCTGCTTTCAGCCATTGATCGCCACATAGCGTGGTCACCTGTAACAACCGCAGCCAAATCTCCGTGCTCGTCATCCTTTATCCCCTGCCATAAGCCGCTTTAGCAATCCTTGCGATTGGTCACTGATGCTGTCAATCGCGGGGGGATTTGTCTAGAATAGAGGTAATATTCTCACCAACTCCTGAACACGACTCTGGATATTTATGGCAGTTTTGCATGTGTTACATATTCCGGACGAGCGCCTTCGCAAAGTCGCCGAGCCGGTAAAAGAAGTGAATGCGGACATTCAACGTATCGTCGATGATATGTTTGAAACGATGTACGCAGAAGAAGGTATTGGGCTGGCAGCAACGCAGGTTGATATTCACCAGCGCATCATCGTGATCGACGTTTCCGAAAATCGCGACGAGCAATTAGTGTTGATTAACCCTGAGCTGCTGGAAAAAAGCGGAGAAACAGGTATTGAAGAAGGTTGCCTGTCTATTCCGGAACAGCGTGCACTGGTACCTCGCGCCGAAAAAGTAAAAATCCGCGCGCTGGATCGTGACGGAAAAACATTCGAACTGGAAGCCGACGGTCTTCTGGCAATCTGCATTCAGCATGAGATGGATCATCTGGTAGGTAAGCTGTTTATTGATTACTTGTCGCCGATGAAACGTCAGCGCATTCGCCAGAAAGTTGAAAAACTTGATCGCATGAACGCCCGCGCATAAAACGGGCTGAAAAGGATAAACGTGTCAGATTCTCTACGTATTATTTTCGCCGGCACTCCGGACTTTGCAGCGCGTCATCTTGACGCGCTGTTGTCTTCTGAGCATCAGGTGGTGGGGGTTTTCACCCAGCCAGACCGCCCTGCTGGTCGCGGTAAAAAGCTGATGCCAAGCCCAGTCAAAGTGCTGGCGGAAGAAAAAGGCCTGCCGGTGTTTCAACCTGCATCGTTACGTGCAGAGGAAAACCAGCAATTGGTTGCCAGCCTCAACGCCGATGTGATGGTGGTGGTGGCATACGGACTGATCCTGCCCAAAGCAGTGCTGGCCATGCCGCGCCTGGGTTGCATAAATGTTCACGGTTCACTGCTGCCACGCTGGCGTGGCGCGGCGCCTATTCAGCGCTCACTATGGGCAGGTGATGCGGAAACCGGCGTCACTATCATGCAAATGGATGTGGGTCTGGATACTGGCGACATGCTGTTTAAACTCGCCTGCCCGATCACCGATGAAGACACTAGCGCCACGCTGTATGACAAGCTGGCAGAGCTCGGTCCGCAGGGATTAATTGCGACGCTGCAACAGCTTGCTCAGGGCACAGCACAACCGCAGGTGCAAGACGAAGCGCAGGTCACTTACGCAGAGAAGCTCAGCAAAGAGGAAGCGCGCCTGGACTGGTCGCTCAGCGCCGCCCAGCTTGAACGATGCATTCGCGCCTTCAACCCCTGGCCAATGAGCTGGTTTATGGTTGATGAGCAACCGGTGAAAGTCTGGAAAGCGTCGGTTATTCCGTCTAAGACAACAGAGAAACCCGGTACGATCGTGGAAGTGTCGAAAGCGGGTATTCAGGTTGCCACTGCCGATGGAATATTGAATCTTGAATCGCTGCAGCCTGCCGGTAAGAAAGCAATGAGCGCGCAGGATCTGCTGAATTCACGGCGGGAATGGTTTGTCCCTGGTAACCCTCTGGCCTGAGAGTATTTTTAGCCCGGCTTGCCGGGCGTTTTTATTTTTATCGCGATGAAAAAACAAATAAATTTACGCAGTATGGCTGCGCAGGCAGTTGAGCAGGTCATAGAACAAGGGCAATCGCTCAGCAATATCCTGCCGCCGTTGCAACAAAAAGTTTCCGACAAAGATAAAGCGCTGCTGCAAGAGCTGTGCTTTGGTGTCTTACGCGTATTGCCACAGCTCGACTGGCTCATCAATAAATTGATGTCGCGCCCAATGACGGGTAAGCAGCGCACGGTGCACTATCTGATCATGGTTGGGTTTTATCAGCTTCTGCATACGCGCATCCCTGCCCATGCGGCACTGGCAGAAACCGTAGAAGGCGCAGTGGTCATTAAGCGTCCGCAGCTTAAGGGATTGATTAATGGTGTATTACGTCAATTCCAGCGTCAACAGGAAGAATTACTGGCAGAGTTCGCCCAAAGCGAAAATCATTTTCTGTTCCCGAAGTGGCTGTTAAACCGTGTGCAAAAAGCCTATCCACACCAATGGCAACACATTGTCGAAGCCAGCAACCAGCGACCGCCGATGTGGCTGCGTGTCAATCGTCAGCACAATTCACGCGATGGCTGGTTAGCATTGCTGGAAGAGGTCGGTTTGCAAGGATCCCCGCATCCGGATTATCCCGATGCGGTACGCCTGGCGAGCCCAGCACCAGTCACCGCTCTGCCGGGTTTTGCCGAGGGTTGGGTAACGGTACAGGATGCTTCTGCTCAGGGCTGCATTGCTTTCCTTACGCCGAAAAACGGTGAGCGCATTCTCGATCTATGTGCAGCACCCGGTGGCAAAACCACGCATATACTCGAAGCCGCTCCAGAGGCCAGCGTGTTGGCGGTAGACATAGACGAGCAACGTTTGTCGCGTGTTTACGACAACCTGAAACGACTGGGCATGAAAGCGCAGGTAAAACAGGGCGATGGGCGTTTCCCGGGACAATGGTGCGGTGATGAACAATTCGATCGTATCCTGCTGGATGCGCCTTGCTCAGCGACGGGTGTTATTCGACGCCATCCAGATATCAAATGGCTGCGTCGCGATCGCGATATTCCCGAGTTAGCGCAGTTACAGTCTGAAATTCTGGATGCTATCTGGCCGCATTTGAAACCAGGCGGTACGCTGGTGTATGCAACATGCTCCATCTTGCCGGAAGAGAACAGTCAGCAGGTTGCCGCTTTTCTCAAACGCACAACTGATGCGCAACTGAGCGAAACGGGTACGCCGGAAAACCCTGGCTTGCAGAAACTGCCAGGTGCGGAAGAAGGCGATGGTTTCTTTTACGCTAAGATAATCAAACAGTGATGGGAACAACGGGTCACAACAGATGAAAATAATTATTCTGGGTGCAGGGCAGGTTGGTGGCACGCTGGCAGAAAACCTGGTCGGAGAGAATAACGATATTACCGTTGTTGATACTAATGGCGACCGTCTGCGTAGTTTGCAGGACAAATTCGATCTCCGCGTCGTACAAGGCCACGGTTCTCACCCCCGCGTGCTACGCGAAGCTGGCGCTGACGATGCCGATATGCTGGTTGCGGTGACCAGCTCGGATGAAACCAATATGGTTGCCTGCCAGGTTGCTTATTCGCTGTTTAATACGCCAAACCGTATTGCCCGCATCCGCTCGCCTGATTACGTTCGCGACGCGGATAAGCTTTTTCACTCAGAAGCCGTTCCCATCGATCATTTGATCGCGCCGGAGCAGTTGGTTATCGACAGTATTTATCGCCTCATCGAATATCCCGGCGCATTGCAGGTCGTGAATTTCGCCGAAGGAAAAGTCAGCCTGGCTGTGGTGAAAGCCTATTATGGCGGCCCGTTGGTGGGAAATGCGTTGTCAACCATGCGCGAGCATATGCCGCATATTGATACTCGCGTTGCCGCTATTTTTCGCCACGACAGACCTATTCGCCCGCAAGGCTCAACGATTGTTGAAGCAGGTGATGAAGTGTTCTTTATTGCCGCATCGCAGCATATCCGTGCCGTTATGAGTGAACTTCAGCGGCTGGAAAAACCGTATAAACGCATTATGTTGGTTGGCGGTGGTAATATCGGCGCCGGTCTGGCTCGTCAGCTGGAAAAAGACTACAGCGTGAAGTTGATCGAGCGCGATCAACAGCGTGCGGCGGAGCTGGCCGAGAAACTGCAAAATACGATCGTTTTTTATGGCGACGCCTCCGATCAAGAATTACTGGCCGAAGAACATATCGATCAGGTGGATCTCTTTATTGCTGTCACCAATGACGACGAAGCCAACATTATGTCTGCAATGCTGGCCAAACGGATGGGAGCCAAGAAAGTGATGGTGCTCATTCAGCGCCGCGCTTATGTCGATTTGGTTCAGGGCAGTGTGATTGATATTGCCATATCGCCACAACAGGCAACTATTTCCGCTCTGCTTAGCCATGTGCGTAAAGCGGATATCGTTGGCGTTTCATCGTTACGTCGCGGTGTCGCAGAGGCAATTGAAGCGGTTGCACACGGAGACGAAACGACGTCCCGCGTTGTCGGCCGTGTTATTGATGAAATTAAATTGCCGCCAGGCACAATCATCGGTGCGGTGGTACGTGGAAATGATGTCATGATTGCCAATGATAATTTGCGTATTGAGCAAGGCGACCATGTGATTATGTTTTTAACGGACAAAAAATATATCACGGACGTCGAGCGCTTATTCCAGCCGAGTCCATTCTTCCTGTAATAACCGGGCGCAATTAGATGCGCCCGCATATTATTCCCCGCTTTTATCAGGGTTTAAGAAATCATTACAATCACCCTGCCCAAATGGAAATTGATCGGTAATTTGTTAGACTTAATCCGACAGTCTGCACATGGAGAAAGGATATGAGCATTTTGAAAGAGTTCCGTGAATTTGCAATGCGCGGAAATGTGGTGGATTTGGCGGTTGGTGTCATTATCGGTGCAGCTTTCGGCAAAATTGTGTCGTCATTGGTTGCAGATATCATTATGCCGCCGCTGGGGTTATTAATTGGCGGGATTGATTTCAAATCATTTGCCTGGACGCTACGCGACGCGCAGGGCGACGTTCCGGCTGTCGTCATGCACTATGGCGTGTTTATTCAGAACATCTTTGACTTCATCATCGTCGCTTTTGCGATTTTCATTGCAATAAAGCTGATCAATAAGCTGAAACGTAAGCAAGAAGAAGAACCGAAAGCGCCACCGGCACCGAGTAAAGAGGAAGTGTTGCTGAGTGAAATTCGCGATTTGCTGAAAGAGCAAAATAATCGCAGTTAAGCAAATGCAAGAAGGCCAGTGGTAAATAAGCGATTCGCTTGCTTGCCACTGGCCTCCTGAAAGCCTTTTTTTGCATGTTTGCCTTTCCGTAAATAACTTCCTTTCCCTTTTTTGTTTTTCTCAATACGCTGGCGAAATAGCGGATCATGTAACAAAGCTTCAATAGCGTTATCGTTGATCTGCCCTTTAGTATGCTGATAGCGGCTCATAACGTCTCCAGATTGTGTATTAAAACGGCCGGAGTGTAGATCTCTCTGTGCAGAAGATCAACAGGCCGTTGTGGTCGGTTTACCGCTCGCGCCTTGTTCAAGCGCCTCAAGAATAGAACAATAAACACTGCTGTGTGCGGTACCACAACATGCATCATTCAGTTTTTGCAACGAGCGGCGCATGGACTGTAACTCGTCGATGCGGGCTTCAACCTCGCTCAGGCGAGCCTGCACAATACTTTTCGACTCCTGGCAGGTGTGGTGTTCAGGATCAATACGGATCGACAACAGTTCGCGGATGGATTCGAGGGTAAACCCTAATTGTCGGGCATGGCGAATAAATTTGAGCCGTTGCAGATCGTTATCCGTATAAAGCCGAAATCCGCCTTCGGTTCTGACCTCATGATCCATCATTTGCTGCTTTTCGTAGTAACGGATCGTATCTGGCGTGACTTCTGCGAGTTTCGCGATTTCACCAATGCGATACATGATTACTCCTCATTAATTTTTTGCTGCAGTTTGGCGGCATAATCGCCTAGCAGGAAATCGGTACTTAAGCCAGCCTGGCGCAGCTTCATTTCCAGTAACGACAAACGGCGATGTAAAAGCTGAAAATCCGGGTGATCGTGCTGCACGCTATTGAGCAGATCGATAAGCATCACGGCTTCTTTACGGTATTCGAGTTCTGGTGGCAGGCAGCCAGCATTTTTCAGCAAGCGATACCCAGCGCGCAGCTCCGCAGGGATATGAGAATCATCATCCAGCAACAACGGCTCACCGCTGCCGGGTAGATTATCAAATTCGCCTTTTTGCTGAGCATCAAGAATATGGCGTTCTGCCCACTGATCTAGTAACCACATAACGGCTCTCGACGGAATGAACAAAAAAGATACATATATTGTAGGGAAGAGGCCGAACGACTGGTATAAAAAAACCCGCCGAAGCGGGTTTCTTTACGTTACTACAGATTACTCTGCAGCAGCTTCTGCTTTCGATTCAGAGCGATCAACCAGCTCGATGTATGCCATCGGCGCGTTGTCACCAGCACGGAAACCACACTTCAGAATACGAGTGTAACCACCGGCACGGCTCGCGAAACGCGGGCCCAGTTCGTTAAACAGTTTTGCCACGATCTCGTTATCACGAGTGCGGGCGAATGCCAGACGACGATTAGCAACGCTATCCGTCTTGGCAAGAGTAATCAGCGGCTCAACTACGCGACGCAGCTCTTTCGCTTTCGGCAGGGTCGTCTTGATGATCTCATGACGAACCAGAGAGCCTGCCATGTTACGGAACATGGCCTGGCGATGGCTGCTGTTGCGGTTCAGTTGACGACCACTCTTACGATGGCGCATGACCTTATCCTTCTCAGTAAAACCTTAACCTGTGATCCGGTTACTCGTCAGCAATGCTTGCCGGCGGCCAGTTTTCCAGGCGCATGCCCAGAGACAGACCGCGGGAGGCCAGCACGTCTTTAATCTCAGTAAGAGATTTTTTACCCAGGTTCGGCGTTTTCAGCAACTCAACCTCGGTACGCTGTACCAGATCACCGATATAGTGGATAGCTTCTGCCTTGAGGCAGTTAGCAGAGCGGACAGTCAATTCCAGATCGTCAACAGGGCGCAGCAGAATCGGATCGAATTCTGGTTTCTCTTCTTTAACTTCCGGCTGACGTACATCACGTAAATCAACGAAAGCTTCAAGTTGTTCAGCCAGAATGGTTGCCGCACGACGAATCGCCTCTTCAGGATCGATTGTACCGTTGGTTTCCATTTCGATGACCAGCTTGTCCAGGTCGGTACGCTGTTCAACACGTGCTGCTTCAACATTGTAGGCAATGCGCTCTACAGGGCTGTAGCAGGCGTCAACGAGCAGACGGCCGATTGGGCGCTCATCTTCTTCCGAATGAATTCGGGCAGACGCCGGAACATAACCACGACCGCGCTGAACTTTGATACGCATGTTGATAGATGCGTTTTCATCGGTCAGGTGGCAGATCACATGCTGCGGCTTGACGATTTCGACATCACCGTCGTGGGTAATGTCGGCTGCGGTCACAGGGCCAATGCCAGATTTATTCAGAGTAAGAATAACATCATCTTTACCCTGAACTCTCACCGCCAGCCCTTTCAGGTTGAGCAGGATTTCAAGGATATCTTCCTGAACGCCTTCTTTGGTGCTGTACTCATGAAGTACACCATCAATCTCAACCTCAGTCACCGCGCAACCCGGCATCGATGAGAGCAGAATACGGCGCAGTGCGTTACCCAGAGTATGGCCAAAGCCACGCTCTAAAGGCTCAAGGGTCACCTTGGCGTGCGTCGAACTCACTTGCTCGATATCTACCAGGCGCGGTTTTAGAAACTCTGTCACAGAACCCTGCATTGTGTCCTCTCTTTGGTACTAAGCTTTACTTGGAGTAAAGCTCGACGATCAGGTGTTCGTTAATGTCCGCAGACAGATCAGAACGCTCCGGCTTACGCTTGAACGTACCTTCCATCTTGCCAGCATCAACTTCCAGCCAGGTTGGCTTTTCACGCTGCTCAGCCAGCTCCAGAGCGGCTTTCACGCGAGACTGCTTTTTCGCTTTCTCACGAATGCTAACAACGTCATTCGGACTAACCTGATAAGAAGCGATGTTAACAACACGACCGTTTACCATGATTGCTTTGTGGCTAACCAGCTGGCGTGCTTCAGCACGAGTGGCGCCAAAGCCCATACGGTATACAACGTTGTCCAGACGACCTTCCAGCAGACCCAACAGGTTTTCACCGGTGTTGCCTTTCAGACGTGCTGCTTCTTTGTAGTAGTTACGGAACTGACGCTCCAGCACACCGTAAATACGGCGAACTTTTTGCTTTTCACGCAACTGCACACCATAGTCAGACAGACGCGGTTTACGCGCACCGTGCTGGCCAGGAGCTTGTTCAATTTTACACTTGGTATCGATCGCGCGAACGCCAGACTTAAGGAACAGGTCTGTGCCCTCACGACGGCTCAGCTTGAGCTTAGGACCCAAATATCTTGCCATTTTCTTTCTCCAACAATCCTAGAAAACGACCGCGTTATACGCGACGTTTTTTCGGCGGACGACAACCGTTGTGAGGGATCGGAGTCACATCAGTAATATTAGTGATGCGGAAACCAGCGGCGTTCAGAGCACGAATAGTAGATTCGCGGCCCGGACCCGGTCCCTTAACCATAACTTCCAGATTCTTGATACCGTATTCTTTTACGGCTTCAGCGCAACGCTCTGCTGCAACCTGAGCTGCAAACGGAGTGGATTTGCGAGAACCACGGAAACCGGAACCACCGGCTGTTGCCCAACCCAGCGCGTTACCCTGACGATCAGTAATAGTAACGATGGTGTTGTTGAAAGAAGCATGGATATGAGCCACGCCGTCAGAGACTTGTTTTCTTACACGTTTACGTGCACGAATTGGTGCCTTTGCCATTATTCAATCACCCCGATTATTTCTTGATCGGTTTGCGCGGACCCTTACGGGTACGTGCGTTGGTCTTGGTACGCTGACCGCGAACCGGGAGACCACGACGATGACGCAAACCGCGATAGCAACCAAGATCCATCAGGCGCTTGATGCTCATGCTAATTTCACGGCGCAGATCACCTTCAACGACAAATTTGGCAACTTCGTCACGCAGCGTGTCGATTTGTTCTTCAGACAGCTCACTGATCTTAACATTTTCAGCGATGCCCGCAGCAGCCAGAATGGCTTGAGAGCGGGTTTTACCGACGCCATAGATCGAAGTTAATGCGATCACAGCATGTTTCTGATCAGGAATGTTAATGCCTGCTATACGGGCCACTATGCACTCCTATAATTTTACTTGCACGCACCATGCTGAAAAGCCCGTTTTCAGGATACTCAAATGGAAACGTACAGACATACAAAAGATTGGCTGGCTAATCTAGCCAGCTCAACCCAACTTTGCAAGAAAAATATGCGAAATAATCAGCCTTGGCGCTGTTTATGCTTCGGCTCGGCACTGCAAATCACGCGGATGACGCCATCACGCTTAACGATTTTGCAGTTACGGCATAATTTCTTGACGGAAGCACGAACTTTCATTTTTACTCTCCGTAACTTCTCGGGCGACCATTAACGGCCATAGCCTTTCAGGTTCGCCTTCTTCAATGCAGACTCATACTGACTGGACATCATCAGAGTTTGCACTTGAGCCATAAAGTCCATAATCACGACAACAACGATAAGCAGTGACGTCCCACCAAAGTAGAACGGTACTTTCATCGCATCACGCATGAACTCCGGGATCAGGCAGATAAAAGTAATATAAAGCGCACCGACCAAAGTCAGGCGGGTCATTACTTTATCGATATACTTCGCCGTTTGCTCTCCCGGACGAATTCCTGGTACAAATGCACCGGACTTCTTCAGGTTATCTGCTGTTTCTCGCGGGTTGAAAACCAACGCCGTATAGAAGAAACAGAAGAAGATGATTGCAGACGCATAGAGTAACACATAAAGCGGTTGCCCAGGCTGCAAATACAGCGAAATTGTTGTCAGCCAGTTCCAACCAGTACCGCCCCCGAACCATGACGCGATAGTCGCAGGGAACAGAATAATACTGGAAGCGAAGATTGCCGGGATTACCCCCGCCATATTCACTTTCAGCGGTAAATGTGTGCTCTGAGCAGCATAGACACGACGACCCTGCTGGCGTTTTGCGTAGTTCACCACGATGCGGCGTTGACCACGTTCAACGAATACAACAAAGAACGTCACTGCGAATACTAATACTGCAACCAACAGCAACAGGAGGAAGTGCAGGTCGCCTTGACGCGCTTGCTCGATAGTATGGGCAATGGCTGGCGGAAGACCCGCCACAATACCGGCAAAGATAATGATCGAGATACCGTTACCGATACCGCGTTCAGTAATCTGTTCACCGAGCCACATCAGGAACATGGTTCCTGTAACCAGACTCACAACAGCGGTGAAGTAGAATGCAAAGCCTGGATTCATAACCAGACCTTGCATACCAGGCATATTCGGTAAACCGGTAGCAATACCGATCGACTGGAATATCGCCAACACCAGAGTGCCGTAACGGGTGTACTGGCTGATCTTACGACGACCAGACTCCCCTTCTTTCTTCAGCTCTGCCAGGGCCGGATGAACGACCGTTAACAGCTGGATGATAATCGATGCCGAAATATACGGCATGATACCCAATGCAAAGATAGAAGCACGACTAAGAGCACCACCAGAGAACATGTTAAACATCTCAATGATGGTGCCACGCTGTTGCTCAAGCAGTTTGGCAAGTACAGCGGCATCAATACCAGGGATCGGAATAAAAGAGCCAATACGGAAAACAATCAACGCACCGATAACAAACAGCAGTCTGCGTTTCAGTTCGCCAATTCCACCCTTGGCACTTTGAAAATCTAATCCCGGTTGTTTAGCCATCTGCTACTTATTCCTCAATTTTACCGCCAGCAGCTTCGATAGCAGCACGAGCGCCTTTCGTCACACGCAGGCCACGAACAGTTACCGGACGAGCTACTTCACCAGCCAGGATCACTTTCGCGAACTCGATCTGGATGCCGATAATGTTAGCCGCTTTAAGCGTGTTCAGGTCAACTACGTCGCCTTCTACTTTAGCCAGATCGGACAGACGAATCTCTGCCGTGATCATTGCTTTGCGAGAAGTGAAACCGAATTTCGGCAGACGACGATACAGTGGCATCTGACCACCCTCGAAACCGCGACGTACGCCACCGCCAGAACGAGATTTCTGACCTTTGTGACCACGACCACCGGTTTTACCGAGGCCAGAACCGATACCACGACCCAGGCGTTTACCCGCCTTTTTGGAGCCTTCGGCCGGAGACAGAGTATTTAAACGCATCTCTTACTCCTCAACTTTAACCATGAAGGAAACCGCGTTGACCATACCGCGAACCGCAGGAGTATCCTCACGTTCAACAGTATGACCAATACGACGCAGACCCAGGCCAAGCAGCGTTGCCTTGTGTTTCGGCAGACGACCGATTGCACTGCGGGTTTGAGTGATTTTAATAGTCTTTGCCATGGTCAATTACCCCAGAATTTCTTCAACGGATTTACCACGCTTGGCAGCGACCATTTCCGGGGATTTCATATTTTCCAGGCCATCAATCGTTGCACGAACCACGTTAATCGGGTTGGTGGAACCATATGCTTTAGCCAGAACGTTATGAACCCCAGCGACTTCCAGAACGGCGCGCATTGCACCACCGGCAATAATACCGGTACCTTCGGAAGCCGGCTGCATGAATACACGAGAACCCGTGTGAGTACCCTTAACCGGGTGCTGCAGGGTGCCGTGGTTCAGCGCGACGTTAATCATATTGCGACGGGCTTTTTCCATCGCTTTCTGGATCGCTGCCGGAACTTCGCGGGCTTTACCGTAACCAAAACCAACGCGACCGTTACCATCGCCAACAACAGTCAGAGCTGTGAAGGAGAAAATACGACCACCTTTAACGGTTTTAGATACGCGGTTTACCGCGATCAGCTTTTCCTGCAGTTCGCCAGCTTGTTTTTCGATGTGAGCCATCTTACACCTCTACCTTAGAACTGAAGGCCAGCTTCACGGGCAGCATCTGCCAGTGCCTGGACGCGACCATGATATTGGAACCCGGAACGGTCAAAGGAAACATCTTTGATGCCTTTTTCCAGAGCGCGTTCAGCTACAGCTTTACCCACAGCTGCGGCCGCGTCTTTGTTACCGGTGTACTTCAGTTGTTCAGAGATAGCTTTTTCTACAGTAGAAGCAGCTACCAGAACTTCAGAACCATTCGATGCGATTACCTGGGCGTAGATATGACGCGGGGTACGATGTACCACCAGGCGAGTCGCACCAAGCTCTTTGAGCTTGCGGCGTGCGCGGGTCGCACGACGGATACGAGCAGATTTCTTATCCATAGTGTTACCTTACTTCTTCTTAGCCTCTTTGGTACGCACGACTTCGTCGGCGTAACGAACACCCTTGCCTTTGTACGGCTCAGGACGACGGTAGGCGCGCAGATCTGCTGCAACCTGGCCAATCACTTGCTTATCCGCGCCTTTCAGCACGATTTCAGTCTGTGACGGACATTCTGCAGTGATACCGGCCGGCAGCTGATGATCAACAGGATGAGAGAAACCCAGAGCCAGGTTTACTACATTCCCTTTGACCGCTGCGCGGTAACCTACACCAACCAGCTGCAGCTTCTTAGTGAAGCCTTCGGTAACACCGATAACCATTGAGTTCAGCAGGGCACGCGCGGTACCAGCCTGAGCCCAACCGTCTGCGTAACCATCACGCGGACCGAAAGTCAGAGCATTGTCTGCCTGGTTAACTACAACAGCATCGTTGAGAGTACGAGTCAGCTCGCCGTTTTTACCTTTGATCGTGATAACCTGACCGTTGATTTTTACGTCAACGCCGGCAGGAATAACGACCGGTGCTTTAGCAACACGAGACATTTTTTCCTCCGATTAGGCTACGTAGCAGATAATTTCGCCACCAAGACCAGCCTGGCGCGCTGCACGATCAGTCATAACACCTTTAGAGGTAGAAACAACTGCGATACCCATACCACCCATAACTTTCGGCAGCTCATCTTTTTTCTTATAGATGCGCAGACCTGGGCGGCTGATACGCTGAATGCTTTCTACCACAGCTTTACCCTGGAAGTATTTAAGAGTCACTTCCAGTTCCGGCTTGGTGTCGCCTTCAATTTTGAAATCTTCAATAAAACCTTCTTCCTTCAGCACGTTGGCAATTGCCACTTTCAGCCTGGAGGAAGGCATGGTGACCGCAGCTTTGTTCGCGGCCTGACCGTTACGGATACGGGTCAGCATATCCGCGATCGGATCTTGCATGCTCATCTGTCTTTACTCCCGTGATTCAATTGGTGACAATTACCAGCTAGCCTTTTTCAGACCCGGAATTTCACCGCGCATAGCGGATTCACGGACCTTAATACGGCTCAACCCGAACTTCCGCAGGAAACCGTGCGGACGACCAGTTTGGCGGCAGCGGTTACGCTGACGAGACGGGCTGGAATCACGCGGCAGACTCTGCAGCTTGAGAACAGCATTCCAACGATCTTCGTCGGAAGCGTTCACATCAGAAATGATCGCTTTCAGTTCAGCGCGTTTCGCGAAGTATTTTTCAGCTAAAGCTACGCGTTTAACTTCGCGTGCTTTCATAGATTGCTTAGCCATGAAGTAACCCTACCTTACTTGCGGAACGGGAAGTCAAAGGCAGCCAGCAGAGCACGGCCTTCTTCGTCAGATTTCGCAGTAGTGGTAATGGTAATATCCAAACCACGCACGCGGTCGACTTTATCGTAGTCGATTTCTGGGAAGATGATCTGCTCACGGACACCCATGCTGTAGTTACCACGACCGTCGAAAGACTTAGCGGACAAGCCACGGAAGTCACGGATACGCGGTACAGCAATAGTGATCAGGCGCTCAAAGAACTCCCACATGCGTTCGCCACGCAGAGTCACTTTACAGCCGATCGGATAGCCCTGACGGATTTTGAAGCCCGCAACAGATTTGCGCGCTTTGGTGATCAACGGTTTTTGACCGGAGATTGCTGCCAGGTCAGCTGCTGCGTTATCCAGCAGTTTCTTGTCAGCGATCGCTTCACCAACACCCATATTCAGGGTGATCTTCTCGACCCGAGGGACTTGCATGACAGAATTGTAGTTAAACTCAGTCATGAGTTTCTTAACTACTTCGTCTTTGTAGTAATCATGCAGTTTCGCCATCGTACTACTCCAAATTACTTGATAGTTTCGCTGTTAGATTTAAAGAAACGGACTTTTTTGCCGTCTTCGAATCTAAAGCCTACACGGTCGGCCTTGCCGGTTGCCGCATTGAAGATTGCAACGTTAGAAACCTGAATTGCAGCTTCTTTCTCAACGATGCCACCCGGTTGGTTCAGGGCCGGAACCGGCTTCTGATGTTTCTTAACCAAGTTGATACCTTCAACAATGATCTTGCCGGAAGACAGAACATTTTTTACTTTACCGCGCTTACCTTTATCTTTACCGGTTAACACGATAACTTCGTCATCACGACGGATTTTAGCTGCCATGATTCGCTCCTTAGAGTACTTCTGGTGCCAGAGAGATGATTTTCATAAACTTCTCAGAACGAAGTTCACGAGTAACCGGCCCAAAAATACGCGTACCGATAGGCTGCTCGCTGTTGTTGTTCAGAAGAACACAAGCATTGCCATCGAAGCGAACGACAGAACCGTCAGGGCGACGAACACCCTTCTTGGTGCGCACCACTACCGCCTTCAGCACATCACCTTTTTTGACCTTACCACGCGGAATTGCTTCTTTGATGGTGATCTTGATGATGTCGCCTACGCCTGCGTAGCGACGGTGCGAGCCACCCAGAACCTTGATACACATTACGCGACGTGCACCGGAGTTGTCGGCGACGTTCAGCATAGTCTGTTCTTGGATCATTTCAGTGCTCCGCTAATGTCAACTACTACTGAAGACCCTAAAATCAGGGTCGATAAAAAGCCCCATATCGGGGGCGCAGCATTATAACACCGCTTCCTTGATATGGGTAGAAAAAATAAACGGCCCATCGCTGAGCCGTTTATTCGTTTGAGAACGCGTACTCTATTACAGAATCGCTTTCTCTACAACGCGAACCAGCGTCCAGGACTTAGTCTTGGACAGCGGACGGCATTCGCGGATTTCAACCACGTCGCCGGTACCGCATTCGTTGTTCTCGTCATGTACGTGCAGTTTAGTCGTACGTTTGATGAATTTACCGTAGATCGGGTGTTTCACGAAACGCTCGATAGCTACAACAATGGATTTCTCCATTTTGTCGCTAACAACACGACCTTGCAGAGTACGGATTTTATCGGTCATTACGCACCCGCCTTCTCAGTCAGTAAAGTCTTAACGCGTGCGACATCACGACGCACTTGCTTCAACAGGTGAGTCTGTTGCAGCTGGCCACTTGCAGCCTGCATACGCAGGTTGAACTGCTCGCGCAGCAGGTTAAGCAGCTCGGTGTTCAGCTCTTCAACGCTCTTTTCACGCAGCTCTTTTGCTTTCATTACATCACCGTCTTAGTTACAAAGGTGGTTTTAATCGGCAGTTTTGCTGCTGCCAGCTCGAAGGCTTCACGGGCCAGCTCTTCCGGAACACCGTCCATTTCGTACAGGACTTTACCCGGCTGAATCAAGGCAACCCAATACTCTACGTTACCTTTACCTTTACCCATACGAACTTCCAGCGGCTTCTCGGTGATCGGTTTGTCCGGGAATACACGGATCCAGATCTTACCCTGACGCTTAACAGCACGAGTCATAGCACGACGTGCTGCTTCGATCTGACGAGCGGTCAGACGACCACGGCCAACAGCTTTCAGACCGTAAGTGCCGAAGCTCACATCCGTGCCCTGCGCGAGACCACGGTTGCGGCCTTTGTGCACTTTACGGAATTTTGTACGCTTTGGTTGTAACATCAGCGACGCTCCTTATTTACGGCCTTTACGCTGCTGCTTTTTAGGTTGAGCAGCCGGTTTTTCCGGTTGTTCAACTGCAGCCATACCACCAAGGATCTCGCCTTTGAAGATCCACACTTTTACGCCGATTACACCGTAAGTGGTGTGCGCTTCGGAGGTGTTGTAGTCGATGTCAGCACGCAGAGTGTGCAGCGGAACGCGACCTTCACGGTACCATTCGGTACGTGCGATTTCCGCGCCGCCCAGACGGCCGCTAACTTCAACTTTGATACCTTTAGCGCCCAGACGCATTGCGTTCTGTACAGCACGCTTCATAGCACGACGGAACATAACACGACGTTCCAGCTGAGAAGTGATGCTGTCAGCAACCAGTTTTGCGTCCAGTTCAGGTTTACGAACTTCGGCGATATTGATCTGAGCAGGAACGCCAGCGATATCCGCTACGACCTTGCGCAGTTTTTCAACGTCTTCACCTTTTTTACCGATAACGATACCCGGGCGAGCGGTGTGAATAGTCACACGGATGCTCTTAGCCGGACGCTCGATAACGATACGAGATACAGACGCTTTAGCCAGTTCCTTAGTCAGGTACTGACGTACTTTAAAATCGCTGTCCAGGTTGTCAGCGAATTCTTTGGTGTTCGCAAACCAGGTTGAGTTCCATGGTTTTACAATACCCAGGCGAATACCATTAGGATGTACTTTCTGACCCATTGCTAGTCTCCAGAGTCTCAGCGATCGGACACAACCACAGTGATGTGGCTGGTGCGCTTCAGGATGCGATCTGCACGACCTTTTGCACGCGGCATAATGCGCTTCATGCTCGGGCCTTCGTCTACGAAAATTTTCGCAACTTTCAGATCGTCAATGTCAGCGCCATCGTTGTGTTCAGCGTTAGCAATGGCAGATTCCAGAACTTTCTTGACCAGTACAGCCGCTTTCTTATTGGTGTAGGTCAGAATATCCAGGGCCTGCGACACTTTCTTACCGCGAATCAGGTCAGCAACAAGGCGAACCTTCTGAGCAGAAGAACGAGCATGGCGATGTTGAGCTAAAGTTTCCATCTCTTCCTCCTACCTTATTTCTTCTTCGCTTTTTTATCAGCAGCGTGGCCGCGATAAGTACGAGTCGGTGCGAATTCACCCAGTTTGTGACCGACCATTTCGTCGGAAACAAATACCGGAACGTGCTGACGACCATTATGGACAGCGATGGTCAAACCGATCATGTTAGGAAAGATCGTTGAACGACGGGACCAAGTGCGCAGGGGCTTCTTGTCTCCGCTTTCCACCGCTTTCTCTACCTTCTTCAGCAAGTGCAGGTCAATAAAAGGACCTTTCTTGAGAGAACGTGGCATGGCTTATCCTCTAAAATTATTTGCTACGGCGACGTACGATGAATTTATCAGTACGCTTGTTGCTGCGGGTCTTCTTACCTTTGGTCTGAACGCCCCACGGAGTTACCGGGTGCTTACCAAAGTTACGACCTTCACCACCACCATGTGGGTGGTCGACTGGGTTCATCGCAGTACCGCGAACGGTAGGACGAACACCACGCCAGCGTGCAGCACCTGCTTTACCCAGAACGCGCAGCATATGCTCAGCATTGCCAACTTCGCCCAGAGTCGCGCGGCATTCTGCTTCGACTTTACGCATTTCACCAGAACGCAGACGCAGGGTGACATAAGCACCATCACGAGCAACGATCTGAACGTAAGTACCAGCGGAACGAGCCAGCTGACCGCCTTTACCTGGTTTCATTTCTACGTTATGAACGGTAGAACCAACCGGGATATTGCGCATCGGCAGGGTGTTACCTGCTTTGATTGCAGCATCAACGCCAGACTGAATCTGGTCGCCAGCTTTCAGGCCCTTAGGGGCCAGGATGTAACGGCGTTCGCCATCTTTGTACAGAACCAGCGCGATGTTCGCGGAACGGTTCGGATCGTACTCAAGACGTTCAACAACTGCCGGGATACCATCTTTGTTGCGTTTGAAGTCAACAATACGGTAAGCCTGCTTGTGGCCACCACCGATATGACGAGTGGTGATACGGCCATTGTTGTTACGACCACCGGATTTGCTGTTTTTTTCCAGCAACGGAGCAAAAGGTTTGCCCTTGTGCAGCTCAGGGTTAACCACTTTAACAACGTGGCGACGACCCGGAGATGTCGGTTTACATTTAACAACTGCCATTGTATTACTCCTCCGACTTACTCAGCGCCGCCAACGAAGTCCAGATTCTGGCCTTCTTTCAGGGTGACGTAAGCTTTTTTCCAGTCGCTACGACGACCGATACGCTGTCCGTGACGTTTAACTTTCCCTTTAACTACCAGGGTGTTAACGACTTCGACTTCGACTTCAAACAGTTTCTGCACAGCAGCTTTGATTTCTGCTTTGGTCGCGTCTTTAGCAACTTTGAGAACGATGGTGTTTGTTTTTTCCATCGCAGTAGACGCTTTTTCAGAAACGTGCGGTGCACGCAGCACCTTCAGCAGACGTTCTTCACGAATCATGCCAGCATCTCCTCAACTTGCTTAACAGCATCAGCAGTCATTACGACTTTGTCGAAGGCGATCAGGCTAACCGGGTCGATACCAGTCGCGTCGCGAACATCAACCTTGTGCAGGTTGCGCGCGGCCAGGAACAGGTTCTCGTCCAGCTCACCGGTGATGATCAGCACATCTTCCAGAGCCATGTCTTTCAGTTTCTGAGCCAGCAGCTTGGTTTTCGGTGCTTCAACAGAGAACTGCTCGACAACGATCAGACGATCCTGACGTACCAGTTCGGACAGGATGCTTTTCAGCGCGCCGCGGTACATCTTTTTGTTAACTTTTTGACTGTGGTCCTGCGGACGCGCAGCGAAGGTCACGCCACCAGAACGCCAGATCGGGCTCTTGATAGAACCAGAACGAGCACGGCCGGTGCCTTTCTGGCGCCACGGTTTTTTACCGGAACCAGTTACTTCAGCACGGGTCTTCTGAGCACGAGTACCCTGACGAGCACCAGCTGCATAAGCAACGACAACCTGGTGTACCAGCGCTTCGTTGAAGTCACGACCGAAGGTAGTTTCGGAAACAGTCAGCGCGCTCTGCGCGTCTTTCAATACTAATTCCATTGCTATCTCCTCACGCCTTCACAGCTGGTTTAACGATCAGGTCGCTACCGGTTGCACCCGGGACAGCACCTTTAACCAGCAGCAGGTTGCGCTCAGCGTCAACACGTACTACGTCCAGGCTCTGAACGGTTACGCGCTCATTACCCAGCTGACCTGCCATTTTCTTGCCCTTGAACACTTTGCCCGGAGTCTGGTTCTGACCGATAGAACCCGGAACGCGGTGAGACAGGGAGTTACCGTGGGTAGCGTCCTGGGTACGGAAGTTCCAGCGCTTAACGGTACCTGCGAAACCTTTACCTTTAGAGGTGCCAGTTACGTCAACTTTTTTAACTTCAGCAAACAGCTCAACGCTAATGTCCTGACCTACGGTGAATTCTTCGCCGTCAGCAAGACGGAATTCCCACAGACCACGGCCAGCTTCAACGCCAGCTTTAGCGAAGTGACCCGCTTCCGGTTTGGTTACACGGTTAGCTTTTTTAGCACCGGTTGTAACCTGGATTGCGCGGTAGCCATCGTTAGCCAGATCTTTAACCTGAGTAACGCGGTTTGCTTCAACTTCGATTACGGTTACTGGGATAGATACGCCATCTTCAGTGAAGATGCGGGTCATGCCCACTTTTTTACCGACTAAACCAATCATTGTTTCAACCTCTCAATCGCTCGATGACCTGATTAACCCAGGCTGATCTGCACGTCTACACCGGCAGCCAGGTCCAGACGCATCAGAGCATCAACGGTTTTCTCGGTTGGCTCAACGATGTCAACCAGACGCTTGTGAGTGCGGATTTCGTACTGATCGCGCGCGTCTTTGTTAACGTGCGGGGAGATCAGAACGGTGAAGCGCTCTTTGCGGGTCGGCAGCGGGATCGGACCACGGACTTGCGCACCAGTGCGCTTAGCAGTCTCGACGATTTCCGCGGTTGATTGATCGATCAGACGATGATCAAACGCTTTAAGACGGATACGGATTCTTTGGTTCTGCATGAGACCAGAGCTCCAATTATTTATAGACGAAAATAATTACTCCTCACACCCATTACGATTGATGGGGGAGTGTAATCGTTCTTACGTAGCCCCCCGATTGGGAGCATTGTAACGGCCAAACAGCACCGTTGTGGTTCAGATTGAACCCGCCGTCATTTACGACAAGCCCGCGCATTATACGTAAATCTGAGCCAGACGCAAGCGTAGTTTAGAAATTAAGCAGTGCTGCGAACATGCTCGCAGAACGAACATAACGACAATAAAGTCGGCATCATTTCTCACGAGCTGCCACGCAACATCAGTAATAGTTAATTGGCTTTCACACCGCAATTTCGCATTCTGCATGCCACCCGTTACTGACTCTGGCAGGACGCCATGTTTTTTCTCGCGGTTTACTTGTTACTCAATCTAATGCTTGTCTGGTACGACATCCGTAACGGGTTATTGCCAGATCGTTTCACCTGCCCTCTTCTTTGGGCGGGACTACTTTGGCACTGCTTCGCAAATGCTGAATTATTGAAGCAAGCGGTTATCGGCGCAGCGGCAGGTTACATAGGGTTTGCTGTTATTTATTGGGGCTACAAAATGTTGCGCGGTAAGGAAGGGCTTGGCTACGGTGACGTAAAATATCTTTCGGCTCTCGGGGCCTGGCATGGCTGGCAGAGTTTACCTGGACTGGTTTTTATAGCCGCCTTGTTGGCCTGCAGTGTGGTAAGTATTAACGCGCTCCGATTGCGAAGTTTGCAGGCATTAAAAAACCCACTGCCTTTCGGGCCATTTCTGGCGGCAGCGGGTTTACTAACGGGATACCATTCTGTGATACCAACTACTCTTCCACTTTGATTTGCGACTGGAGATAGTTCTGAATACCAATTTTGCTTATCAGATCCAGTTCTGTTTCCAGCCAATCAATATGATGCTCTTCTTCAGCAAGGATCTTGATCATCATGTCGCGGCTAACGTAGTCATGAACACTATCCGCATAAGCGATGGCTTCGCGCAGATCCTTCGCGCCTTCCAGTTCCAGTCGGAGGTCCGATTGCAGCATCTCCTCAACGTCTTCACCAATGCCCAGTTTGCCCAAATCCTGCAAATTAGGGATACCTTCAAGAAATAAAATACGCTCGATGTAGAGATCGGCGTGTTTCATTTCATCAATAGATTCATGGTATTCGACATCGTTGAGGCGCGTCAGACCCCAGTTTTTGAACATTCTCGCATGGAGAAAGTACTGGTTTATTGCGACAAGCTCATTTCCCAATAATTTATTGAGATAATTTATGATTTTAACATCACCTTTCATTATGTAGTCCCTCCGCTTCCACTCATTGAAGCGTAGATGGGGCTACAAGGATGTCAAAAAAAAGATAAGGACTCAGGCAATCTCTTTATATTCCGGCATCCGGGTAAGTTCGTCTTGCATGATTTCTCTTGCTGCGCGGACACATTTACCACACTGATTTCCAACCGGAACAAATTTGCGGAGTTGCTGAAATGATTGAGGATGAAACTGGCGCACTGCCTGGCGAATTTTTTTATCACTCACACCATTACACAAACAAACGTACATGATCACTCCCGTTCAATTTCTGCGCAAAGTGTAAATGAGAATAGTTGCGATTACAATAGCGCAACTGTAAAGCTGCTCGCCCGGTGCGTAGTTTAATTTCGAATAAATATTTCGACCGTAAATAGCGGACAGCAAAAAGGGCGCCGATGCGCCCTTTTTTCAATTCAAAGCTAATTAATTAGCCCAGAACTTTTGCTACAACGCCCGCGCCAACGGTACGGCCGCCTTCACGGATTGCGAAACGCAGACCATCGTCCATCGCAATCGGGTGAATCAGGGTAACAACCATTTTGATGTTGTCGCCCGGCATTACCATCTCTACGCCTTCCGGCAGTTCGATGGTGCCAGTCACGTCAGTTGTACGGAAGTAGAACTGCGGACGGTAGCCTTTGAAGAACGGAGTGTGACGGCCGCCTTCATCTTTGGA
>NZ_JBCIVK010000016.1:0-25786 GCF_039409795.1 Kosakonia sp. PSU_27
GGACAAATGCTGTTCCGCTGACGGCGAATGGTGAGTTCCGCTTTATCTACTCCGTCAACAGCCCCGGCCAGCTAAGACCGGCGCTCAACGTTGTACGTAATCAGTTAACCGTAAATTATCGCTAATCAGAAAAACGAAAGGCTATGCGGACAAATGCTGTTCCGCTAGCCTTTTGGGGATGATTAATGCAGTGAAGGGGCTTGATGTTGGGAATAAAGCTGACTGCAACGGGCACCACGATGTATGGAGGATAAATTCTGTTTGAGAGTATTAAGACGCGCCTGTAAATTCCGCGTTATTTCCGCTTCATTCGCCAGCAATTCTTTTAACAGTATCTTCAATTCGTCTTTCACCATCATTGAAAGCGCATCGGTACTATGATTTAAAATATCCTGCTTCTTAATAACATAATCCGATGCGACTTCAACGAAGTCATCCCAGCGAGCCTGTTTCGTCATCTCCAGCATCGCTACGTTCATTTCAAATAATTCATGGTAATACTGCAAAATACTCTCAGCCATAACGCACTCGCTTCTGTACCGGCTCAATCTCTTTCCATGTGGCGGCCAGTTTCATTAACAGGCTGTCGACATGTTTTAACGGCTCAGGTTCGTTACGCAAATTCGCTTCTAATAACGTGCGCGACATATATTCGTACATCTGTTCGAGATCGGCGGCAATATGCTGACCTTTTTCATGATCGAGCGCGGCACGCAGTCCGTTGTCGATAATATTAATCGCTTTAGAAATCATTTTTCCGCGCTGGGCAACGTTGCCTTTTTCAAAATAGATAGAGGCTTGCAAAATAGCGCTGTGGGCGCCATCAAACAGCATGGAAATTAACTGATGCGGTGTCGCGCCCGCTAATTTGCTTTGCAGTGATACCTGCGCATAGGCATTAGTGCCCTGAGATGCATACATATGCGGCTCCTGAAAGCAGGCCGTCAGGCCTGCTGATAACAAAAAATTAAAGAGTTGCAAGCAGCGAGGACAACTGGCTGCTCATGTTGTTCATGTTCGACATCACGGTATCCAGATTCTGGAACTCGACGCGATAACGCTCAACCTGGGCGTCAATCAGCTTCTGCGTTTTGTCGATCTGGGTCTGGGCGATTTTGGACTGGGTTTCCAGACTCTCGGTCGCGGTATCAATTATACCGTCGGTCTTGGTTTTGCTATCGCCGAGGTACTCTTTCAGAATCGAACCCAGCGACGTCGCCAGCCCTTCGTTCGCGCCGCGACCGGAGAACATGTTCGCAATCTGCTCCGGGTTGTCGGCAATCGCTTCGTCCAGCGTATCTTCATTCAGAGTCATCTGACCGGTCTGGGCATCAATCGAGATACCGAGATCCGCCAGTGATGCATAAGTGGCATCCGCATCGCCGTAAACACCGTTCACCGCAGAGCGAACTTCACTCACCAGACCGCGCAGGGTGGAATCGCCCATCAGCGCACCGCTCTTGGAACTCTGCGTGGCAACGTCTTCATCGCCAAGGCCGGAGGTATCCGCGGCGACATATTTACTCGCGGCAGAAGTCTTATCCAACAAGGCGTTGTATTGCTTCACAAAATCTTGCAGGCTGGTTTTAATCGCCGAGGTATCGCTGGTCAGCGTAAGCTGCTCAGATTCGCCGTTTTCCGAGACTTTTTTCAGGTTCAGCGTCACACCATCGATGATGTCCGTGATGTTGTTGGTTGAACGCGTATAGTCAGAGCCATCGACGCGCAATTTCGCGTCTTTCGCATCGGAAACGGAGACCATGTTATCGGTCTGGCCCGGGTCGTTAACCACCTGGCCCTGATCGTCAATATGCTGGCCGCCATTCGACGTATCCAGCACACCGGCAAGCGAAGCATCGCCGGTAACTTTGACGCTCATCTGCCCGTCGGAGCCGGTTGTTTTCGAGCTCAGTACCAGCTGATAACCGTCATCGGTGCGCTGAACGGATGCGCTCACATCGCCTTTCTCTTTATTGATTGCTTTCGCAATCTGGTTCAGCGAGGTTTCATCATCAGCCAGCTCAACGTCCATCGTTTTCCCGTTGTTCTGGGTAATAGTGATGGTGCGCGTACCGCCAGAGGTTTTCGCACCGAGTGCGGTATCGGCATCGGTTTGCGGCTGGGTTTTCAGTTTATGCGCGGTGGCTAACTGCGAGATCGTTACCGAGTGGCTGTCGGCTTGCGCGCCGGTGCCCGCGACAGCGGAAAAGGCTTCGTTAGCGCTGACGGTCATTTTGCTAAACGCATCGCCGCCCATGGTGGTGACGCTTTTTTGCAGGTTCGACAGCAGGCTTGAAATCTGGCCCCAGGCCGAGATTTGCGAGTCGTACTTTTTTTTCAGGTTGGTATACGGCGTCAGGCGCGTTTGTTCGCCCGCTTTCAGCTGATCCAGCATCGACGCCGTATCAATCCCGCCAGTACCAACCCCTAATGATGATATAGCCATTTCTTCTCCTGTCGGAAATGTATATTTGCGGTAATTCTCTATTAAGCTATCGGCGCGGGAAAATAAAAGATGAATTTTTTACTTTCATTCCCCTATAAAGGAAGCTCCACTTTTCAGCGGCTATTCTCAACAATTCAGGCCGTTTACAAAAGGGCAAACACCGTACATAAAGAAGCGAAAAACCATTCCTGATAATTAGCGGCAAAAATGACGGCAATTTATCGCTTTGCGTGCAACAAAAACGCCTTCCTTATATAGCAGAGATGCCCCATTAAAATTCAAAGAAAAAATCCAAAAAAGTAATTAGGCAAAATACGCGCGGTTTTGCGGGCAATTTAAAACATAAACGGCAAAGGCGCATAAAATATCAACGATATAGCACCAAGATCCCATGAAAAAACAAAAAACGGCCAGCGAATAAAAAAGTTTTTCGCGCAAAAGATTTTAGTCATTTTTTATAAGGCCGATTTATTAAGTATGCGAACGAAATGACGCATAACCATACTCTGTATAGTAAATTGTGTATAAGGAAACCCCATGTCCCAGGTTATTAACACCAACGCACTCAGCCTCGTCGCCCAAAACAACCTGAATAAATCTCAGGGCTCTCTGGGTACTGCAATTGAACGTCTGTCTTCTGGTCTGCGTATTAACAGCGCAAAAGACGATGCCGCAGGTCAGGCAATCTCTAACCGCTTCACTGCGAACATCAACGGCCTGAGCCAGGCTTCCCGTAACGCCAACGATGGTATCTCTCTGGCGCAGACCACTGAAGGCGCGTTGAACGAAATCAACGACAACCTGCAGAACATCCGTCGTCTGTCTGTACAGGCGCAGAACGGCACCAACTCTGATTCTGACCGTCAGTCCATCCAGGACGAAATCGACGCGCGTCTGTCTGAAATCAACCGTATCTCTGAACAGACTGAGTTCAACGGCGTGAAAGTGCTGAGCAAAGATCAGAGCCTGACTATCCAGGTAGGTTCTAACGATGGTCAGACTATCGATATCGAACTGAGCAAAATGGATGCAAGCACCCTGGGTATGGACGGCTTCACCGTTGCTGATGGCGTTGATCCTGCAACCCTGACTGCAAACACCGGTACCGTTAAAGTGGATAGCGGTCTTGATTATGACGTAACTAACTTTACCGACACCAAAGGTACTACCCCGGCAACTTCTATCGACGATATCGTTGAAGGTGACGATGGTAATGTTTACGCAAAAATCGGTGCAAACCTGTACGCAGCGACAACTGACACCACCACCGGTGAAATTACGTTTAACTCCACCACCGCTGCAACTGGTGTGAACGCAGTCGGTAGCCTGGCTGGTAAAGACATCATGAAAGACCAGGCTATTGACACCACCGCTATCACTGGCGCAGGTGGTACGTTAATGGAAGATGGTAAAGGCAACTACTATGTGGATGACGGTGCTGGCAACCTGACCAAAGCAGAAATCGATACCACTAACTGGACTGCAAATGACACCGGTAAAGCTGTTTCTACCGATCCGGCAACTACCGATCCGCTGACCAAAATCGACGACGCGCTGGCTCAGGTTGACGAACTGCGTTCTGGTCTGGGTGCGGTACAGAACCGTTTCGCTTCTGTTATCAGCAACCTGAACAACACCGTTAACAACCTGTCTCAGTCTCGCTCTCGTATTCTGGATGCTGACTTCGCTTCTGAAGTTTCTGAAATGAGCCGCGCGAACATCCTGCAGTCTGCTGGTACCTCTGTACTTGCTCAGGCTAACCAGGTTCCGCAGAACGTACTGTCTCTGCTGCGTTAATTTCTGGTGTTTCCGGCAGGCTCCGGCCTGCTTTTTACCCACCCGCCCATTCGCCCGGGCGGGTTTTTTATTGCCTGCAATTTACCCCTCACTTCCTATCAGTAATAACCGCCCTGCACCGCGCTGACTAAAACGCGTTATCAGAACCTTCATCTACCTTTTATTTCCGCGCTGGCTCTCTTTTTTCTATTCCGTTTAAAGGAGAGTAGTCATGGCAGATTTAACCGCACCAGAAGGTTCATTCGCATGGGCAATATTACAGCTTCAGGCTGGTAACCGGGTCAACAGAGGCGTATGGCATGATGCAGGAATGTACCTAGTCAGAAATCCAGGCTTAACAGAGCAGGTGGTAGTTGAAAATGACTGGCGTGCGGCGGCAGGTATAACGGTTGGCACACCATTTAACTATTTGCCCAATATCGAGCTATGCAATGCGCAGCAGGATTTTGTTCCCTGGGTTGCGACACAGGAAGACAGGGAAGCGACGGACTGGAACGTTGTTGGTGGGGTTGGTGAACCTGGCAACAACGGGAAAGTGATAGTTGATTTGGAGGTTATCGTTCTCACCGGAGGAGAGGGAGAAACATATGCAGCTAAAAGTTAGGTAACGATTATTCAGGCACCTGAGTTGATTGCTAATGTGGTGAATTTCAGGACGGGGTATCTACCTGAACTCACCCCCGCTAAATGCCACTTCGCCATATTCTTTACCACCAACACTCTTGAAAATAATGAGCCATTAGCGGCTGACAATATTGCAGGAATACATGTCCTGCCTGGTGATACTGCTTATTACCTTTCTCATGGCTTTAGGGTTGAGGCTTTTGCCGCGACGAATGAACATCTGGTACTTTTTTACTTTGACGACGTTAAAACCAGCAATGATGCCTACAACATGCACCAGTATCTGAAAAGCCAGATGGGCAGAATGATTCGGGTTTATATCACCTGGTGATCACGTTGCGAATAAGCAAAAAAAAAGCCTTTCCGTCAGGAAAGGCCCGTAAGGTACAGCGCGTATAAAAAGTAAAACAAAATTAGCTAAATGAGGTCTCGGTCGCGCGCTCAATCAGCTCCATCTCTTCGCTGTTCAGCAGCTTTTCAATATCGACCAGAATCAGCATGCGCTCATCAAGCGAACCAAGACCCAGCAGATACTGCGTGGAGAGCGTGACGGTATATTCCGGCGCAGGTTTGATCTGCTCGGCATTGAGCGCCAGCACATCGGAAACGCCGTCAACCACAATCCCGACCACCCGGCCGCTGTCGAGGCTCAGCACAATCACCACCGTATTGTCGTCAAACTCGGCGGAAGCCAGTTCAAACTTCACGCGCAGATCGACAATCGGCACGATGACGCCGCGCAGGTTGGTCACACCGGCAATAAACGCAGGCGTGTTGGCGATGCGCGTAACGCGATCGTAGCCACGGATCTCTTGAACTTTGAGGATCTCAATGCCGTACTCTTCATTGCCCAGGCGGAAGACCAGGAACTCATTACCCGTGTTATCACCGGTTAACTGTTTGTCTGTGTTAGATAAATTCATTTCTTAACCTTTTTAAAAACTGATGTCAGGCGTTGTCTCAGTTCGCCCTGGCGCTTTTTGCCAGCGTCGTTAGAACCGCGACATCCAGAATGAGCGCAACGCTGCCGTCGCCGAGGATGGTCGCCGCGGAGATACCCGGAATTTTGCGGTAGTTCTGCTCAAGATTTTTCACCACCACCTGGTGCTGACCAACAAGCTGATCCACCAGTAAGGCGTAGCGGCTACCGGCGCTCTGCACAATGACGGCAATCCCTTCGCTGATGTCGTAGTTTTCATCGTGAATACCAAACAGCGTACCCAGCTCAACTAATGGCAAATACTCTTCGCGCACCTGCAACATGCGTTCGCCGCCGGTCATCCGGTGCAGCGTATTTTCCGAAAGCATCAACGATTCCATCATGCTGCCGAGCGGCAGAACGTAGATTTCCGGGCCAACACGCACCGACATCCCGTCGAGGATCGCCAGCGTGAGCGGCAGAATGATGCGGATCTTCGAGCCGCGCCCCTGCTCAGAATGGACAGCCACATGCCCGCCCATTTCCTGAATATTACGGCGCACCACGTCCATACCAACCCCGCGGCCAGAGACATCGGTCACTTTTTCCGCCGTGGAGAAGCCCGGCGCGAAAATCAGCATCCAGACATCTTCATCGCTCATATTGTCGCTGATGGTCATGCCCTGCGCCTGCGCGCGCGCGAGGATCTTCTCGCGGTTCAGACCGGCACCATCATCGGTCACTTCAATGATGATATTGCCGCCGTGGTGTTCCGCCGAAAGGATCAGATTGCCTTTGTCGGCTTTACCGTTGGCGCGGCGCACATCAACCGGTTCAATACCGTGGTCGAGGCTATTACGCACCAGGTGCGTCAGCGGATCGACAATCTGCTCGATCAGGCGCTTATCCAGCTCAGCAGAACCGCCGACCAGCGTCAGTTCCACTTCTTTATTAAGCTTACCGGCCAGGTCATGTACCAACCGTGGGAAGCGGCTGAAGACATACTCCATTGGCATCATGCGAATCGACATCACCGATTCTTGTAAGTCGCGCGCGTTGCGTTCGAGCTGCGCAATGGTGCTGATCAGCGTGTCGTGATTGGTGGAATCAAGCACGCCGGAAAGCTGCGAGAGCATCGCCTGGGTGATGATAAGTTCGCCCACCTGATTGATTATCTGGTCGACCTTCTCGACCGCCACGCGGATGCTGCTGGCTTCTGTCGCTTGCGGGCGCTGACGGTTATTTTCCGGGCGTGTCGCGCGCGCTGCTGGTACTGCCGGTGCCGCCACCGCGTTAACCGGCGCAGGCGTGGGTGGCGCAGGTTCGTTGGTTGTAGCAACGGTTTCGGCTTCGGCCGGAGCGGGCTCAATGGAAATCTGTTCCGGTTCGAGCACAAAACACAACACCGCCAGAATATCGTCCGGGGATGCGGTGGTGTGCAGCGTCAATTGCAGGCTCTCATTTTCAGCCTGCAACTGGCTTACGCGGCCTAAATTGCCCATTTCATCGATTAGCGGCTGGCGATCGTCTTCTTTGATTTTGCTCAGCACGATACGCAGCCGCTGGCCGTCTTCGCCAGGTGTCGCAGCCACTTGTGCGACCACGGTTTCGGCGGCAACAGGCGTGGCTACGTCTGTGGAAACCGCAGCAGGAGCCGTGCCGTCGAGCGCTATCTGACGCAGCGCTTCGCAGATATAGTGAAATGTCTCCTCATCGGGCTCGGCGGAAGCTTTATAGGCATCCAGTTGATCCTGCATAATATCTTTGCTCTCCAAAAACAGATCGCGAATAGGGCCGGTAATCGTCAACGTACCGCTGCGTACATCATCCAGCAGGTTTTCCAGGATGTGCATGGTTTGCTGTAACACAGTGAAACCAAAGGTGCCCGCACCGCCTTTTATCGAGTGCGCAGCGCGAAAAATCGCATTCAGAACTTCTCTGTCCGGCGAGTCGAGATCCAGCTCCAGCAGATACTTTTCCATATCCGCCATCAGCTCATCCGCCTCGTCAAAAAAGGCCTGATAAAAATCGCTTATGTCCACTTACTTAATCTCCTCAGGACCGCTTTTTACCGTAGGTTCAACTGCCACTGCGCCGCTGCTCTGTACCGGCGCATCGGTGGCCGATGTACTCTGGCGCGCCGGGGATGAAACCAGCGTGTCGCGCAAAAGCACATCTTCTTGCATGATCTGTTTCTCTTTCTGCTGGCTCAGCACCAGGATACTGATACGGCGGTTGATCGGATCGGCCGCGTCGGAACCGGCCTGCATCATGGTGTCCGCCGTACCGACAACGCGGATAAATTTATTGCTGGCAAGCCCTGCACCCGCCAGGATGCGCCGCGCCGCGTTTGCACGATCGGAAGAGAGCTCCCAGTTGCTGTAGCCCTGCTCACCGTTGGCATAAGGCAGCGAATCCGTGTGGCCGGTCACAATGATGCGGTTCGGCATGTCGTTTAACACCGGCACCAGCGCCTGCAGAATATTCACCATGTAGCTTTCCGGTGTCGGCCGGCCTATCTGGAACATCGGGCGATCCGCGCTATCGGTGATTTGGATCAGCAATCCGTCATCGGTCAGTGAAAGCCGCAGGTTGGAGGTGAAGTTGTTCAACCGCGGATCGATTTGGATCAGACTTTCCAGTTTCTCCCTCGCCCGCTTCAGATTGACTTCACTCTTCTTCGCGTCCAGTTTTTGCAACGTCTTTTTAAGGACTTCGCCATCCTGTTTGATAGGGTCATCGCCGCCGCCGGGAATAACGCTGTCGCTGAGGCTCGCTTTATCACCCTGCGCCAGCGTGGTTTTAATCGGCATTTTGAAATATTCCGCGATCTGCTGGCGCTGCTCCGGGCTGGAAGAAGAGAGCAGCCACATCACCAGGAAAAACGCCATCATTGCGGTCATAAAGTCCGCATAGGCGATTTTCCAGGAACCGCCGTGAGAACCATGCTTTTTATTGATGGATCTGCGGACAACAATGGTAGTGGCAGACTTCTTACTCATGCCGACTCACCCGAAGAGGACGAAGAGCTTGAGGTGCGCACTTCGCGAACGTGATCTTCCAGTTCCGCGAAGCTGGGACGTTCCGTGGAAAAGAGGGTTTTGCGACCAAATTCAACGGCGATCTGCGGCGCATAACCGTTCATGCTGGAAAGCAGCATCGTTTTAATGCACTCAAGCATTTTCAGGTGTTCCGCACTATGCTGACGCAGCAGCGTCGCCAGCGGCAGCACCATGCCGTATGCCAGCAAAATACCGAGGAAAGTACCCACCATGGCGTGGGCAATCAGCGCGCCCAGTTCCGCTGCCGGACGATCGGCGGCCGCCAGGGCGTTAACCACCCCCATTACCGCCGCCACGATACCAAACGCAGGCAACCCGTCGCCGATGGCGTTAAGGCTGCTCGCGGGCACTTCGTGCTCGTGCTCGCAGGTCTCAATCTCTTCATCCATCAACGCTTCCATTTCAAAGGCGTTGGTATTCCCGCTCACCATCAGGCGCAGGTAATCGGTGATGAAGTTCATGATTTCACTGTCGGCCATCAGCCGTGGATAGGCAGAGAAAATCGGGCTGTTTTGCGGATCTTCAATATCGTTTTCCAGCGATACGAGGCCATTCTGGCGGCCTTTCGCCAGCAACAGATACATCATCGCCAGCAGATCCATATACAGCGCTTTGGTGAAATGGGAGCTTTTAAACAGGCCAGGAAATGCTTTTAAGGTGGCCCGGATCGCTTTACCGTTATTTCCGACAATAAAAGCCCCCACGCCCGCGCCGCCGATAATTAAAAATTCGGTCGGCTGAAACAGGGACGCGAGATTGCCGCCGCTGAGGGCAAAGCCGCCAAATACGGTCGCGAACACGACGATATAGCCAATAATGACTAACACTTCAACTCCTTAATAACTCGATAATCATTGCGCAACACTAATAACGGGCTGCGCGATGAAGATGTCGCAGCTTTTATTCCGATTGACTATGCGAACACGTCAGTTCGGGGGCGGCTTTTTTAATGGCCCGCGAGGGTGGAAAACACAAACAGCAGGTAAATGTCGCGCTGTTATTTTCCGGCGTGGTAATAAAACGCCCGCCACAAATGCTGCACTCAGTGTGTTTAACCATGCCGCAGTCAATAAACCGCAGCAGCGTCCAGGCGCGCGTTAAACCCAAAACAGGCTTTTTCTCTGTACCGTTGAGACTGTTTTCCAGATACAGTCGATAGCCTTTCAGCATTATTTCAACGGGACGCCCCGATTCCGTCTTTTGCAAATAACAATAAATGTTATAAAACATTGACGAATGAATATTTTGCTCCCACGCCATATACCAGTCGGTGGAAAACGGGAGCATGCCTTTCGGCGGCGAACAGCCTTTGAGTTCTTTATACAGTTTTAATAATCTTCTGCGGCTAAGATTGGTTTCACTTTCGAGAACCTGCATCCTGGCGCCAAAAGAAATCAATTCCATGGCAATTTGCGCATCCCTGATTTCTGACATGATGCTTTTTTCACACATACAAACTCCGCTGTCAGGATCTCGAAGGCTCTTTCCCAGAAAGAGAATTAAGCAAATCAGTGGATAAAATGATTCCGGTATGGATACTTTGCAAAGCATCAATACGGGAATCTTTGGTTAAACAGTCAATGACTGTTTCATTATCAATGCGTAACCGGCAAATAAGCTGACCGGTTGACGAAAGTTTAATAAGTTGTGGAAACGTTAAGCCTTTCACAATATCGATCGTGGCGTCACTTAATCCAAGGCGGAACTTTGCGGTAAAGCGGTCCTCATGAATTAAGCGCTGCGCCAATAACAAATAAGAAAGGTTCAAGTCCCGGATACATTGTGTCGGCTCATTAAAACTTGTTACGTTCATTACCATTCCCCTTGTATAAGGTAATCCATACTGCAATTACCGTCCTTTTGCTGTGTAACCACTATGTAACAACTTTAATGCCGATCTTTAGTTTAAGAAATCAAGGTGAAACGGAAATAATGAACCCAGTAAGGAAAGCCGACCGAATCAATAATTAATCGGAGTAGGATTTTCCTGATATCTGATTATTCCCAGCCTCTTCCTTCCAGACGCGCACGTAAACGTTTGATGGTTTGACTATGCAACTGGCTGACGCGCGTTTCGGTAATACCCAGCAGTGAACCAACCTCTTTCATATTCAACTCCTGTTGATAATATAAATTGAGTAGCATCTGCTCGCGCTCAGGAAGTTCTCTGATCTCCTTACTGATCTGCTTTGTTAAATCGCCTAACAGAACATCATTTAGCGGGTCAAGATGGTCCTGTTCCATTTCTGACAGCTCAACACCATCTGCCAGTAATTCCTGCAGCTCGTCGAGTGAACAGAGCATGCTGGTATTAGTATCAGATAATACTTGCTGATATTCCTGCAAGCTCATACCTAATTCAGCAGCGACGTCCGACTCGCTTGCCACACCACCAGCACGTTGCTCAACGCGCATAATGGCAGAAGAAACTTCACGGGTTTTACGACGAACGCGACGAGGTACCCAATCGTGTTCACGTAATTCATCCATAAAGGCCCAACGTAAACGCTGCGCAATGTAAACCGTGAGTTTGACCCCTTTTTTGGGGTCAAACTGTTCTATTGCATCCAGAAGCGCAATGGCACCCGCCTGAATAAGATCGTCAATATCAACACTTGACGATAATTTAGACTGCATCTTTAACGCTTCGTAGCGAACCAAATAACCATATTTGGTCCATAACTGGTCTTTCTTAATTAACCCGTCAGGGCTATATAATCCATTCACTATTACAATTTCCGGGATGATAATAATTGACTAAAATTATTATCGATTATCGCCAATTCAAATAGCATGATAAGCAATCGGAAAGTGGAACATATCGTGACTTTATTTCCCCACGAAACCCACAGCTAATTAAAATGTTTCCCAGTCGCCTTCCATTTTCTTGGCAGGAACATAATCTCGCTTGGCAGTGGTAATAACAGGGCGCAATGTTTCGCTGTTATTTCGTTCACGAGCGACGGCAGAAACATGGTTCTCATTAACGGTAAACTGAGCGACAATTTGTTCCAGCTCGCTGGCATGTTCTTCAACGCTGGTTGCAGTTCGCGCGGCGTTTTCTACCATGCTGGCGTTCTGTTGGGTAACCAGGTCCATTTCATTAACCGCCTGCGCAATTTGGTTAATTCCCGTGCTTTGTTCATCCGATGCTGAGGTAATTTCCGCCATGATGTCGGTTACCTGAATGACGGATTTCACAATTTCCTGCATAGAAGAACCAGCCAGTTCCACTTCCTGGGAGCCGATGTTCATATTGGCAACACAGGTGTTGATCAACTGGCGGATCTCTTTCGCCGCGTCGGCGCTGCGTTTCGCCAGGTTACGCACTTCACCGGCGACAACCGCAAAACCACGCCCCTGCTCACCGGCACGCGCCGCTTCAACCGCCGCGTTAAGCGCCAGGATGTTGGTCTGGTTAGCAATGCTATCAATTACGCTGTTGATGTCGGCAATTTGACGGGAGTTTGCCGTAATTTCCGTCATGATCTTATCAAGATTGGTCATCACTTCACCGCCTTTCTGCGCGCTGACGCTGGCGCTTTCAGCCAGTTGCTGCGCACTGTGGGCGTTGTCGGCGTTCTGACGCACGGTGATTTTCAGCTCTTCCATGCTGGCCGCCGTTTCCTGCAGAGCGGACGCCTGCTGCTCAGTGCGCGAAGAGAGATCGTTGTTGCTGGTGGCGATTTCCTGAGCGTTAGAGTAAATCTGTTTCACGCCGCGACGGATACCATAAACCGTGTCGGTCAGCGACTGGCGCATGTGCTCAACTTCCAGCAGCATTTGGCCGATTTCGTTAAGCGCACCCGCTTCAATTTTGCTGCTCAGATTGCCTTCAGCAATAGACTGGAAAGAGGTAATCGCTTGTTCCAGACGGTTAAAGATGGTGCGTTTCAACCAGATACGCGAACCCACTGCGATGATAATCGCTAATACCAGAGCCAGGAAAGAGACAAAGGTCATACGCTGGGTGTCGTTGTGCGACGTTTCGCTAAAACCGCCAACCAATTGTTCGGCATACGCTAAATATTCTTCGGAAGCGTCCTGCAGCGCGACACGCATTCTGGCTTCAGAAATAATATTTCCGGAATAACCTGTTGGGTTGCGAATAAATTCTACCTTCTTACGTGCAGCTGCCAGCACAGTTTCAAAGTGTTTTTGAATATTCGCGGCAATAGTGCGCTCTTCTTCCGTTTGAAAAGGCGTGGACATAAATTTATCCATTTGCTTTTCGGCGTTATTCAACATGCTTACTGCCCGGTCAATACCGCTTTGCTCAAGTGGTTCATTGAGCATGGTGGCCAACATACCGGCATTAATATGTGCCATCCCGCCAGACACACCAACGATTGCGCTGTTTAACATATCAATATTGGTGTTGGTCATAACGGCATCGTCGAAGTTTTCCGCTGTCGATTGGGAACTGGTCAACGCGTAAGCAGATATCACAACAATACAAGCAATTAACAACCCAAACAGGATATTAATCCCGGTGGAAATTTTTAAGTCTTTAAACATAATGAAACCTAACTAAAAAAACAGGGTGAAATATCTTTTCGCAGATAGTGATTCACACATGCGGGGTGAATAAAAACCCGTCAATAATGACGGGCCTGTAATGCGTTATCCCATAACTTTAAATATGGAAAGTTGCTGCATCGACTGAAATACGGTCATGGACGAATTGAGCGCGAATTCCGACATTTTTGATTGCGACAATAACGTAATCATCGAATCCCAATCCGAACCTAATGTTTCCTGCAACCGGCTTTGCACATTGATATTTTGCGTTTCAGAGCTGAAACCCAGGGCTTCAAGTTGCTGCATATTGGTACCGACGGTGGCGCGAACCTTACCGAGGTTATCAATGTTTTTCTTAACGCTGATGTTGGTGCTGTCCAGCGTGGTTTGCAAAGCCTGGCGATCGGCATCGCTGGTAATCGGCTGCTGCAGTTGCGTAATAGCCGCGTCCAGCGCTTTGAACAGATCGTCTGGCGTACCGCTCATAAAGACATCGCTGCCGGTATGCCCCACCTGCATTTCCGTGCTGTCGGAAACCACCTGCGTCATCGCGGTATCACCGCCGACATAGCTACCGTCTTTCTGGAAAGGCGCGGCCCCGGTTTTGTAACCGGCGAAGATGTAGCGACCGTCGCTGTTTTTGGCGTTCGCCAGATCCAGCAGGTTGTCGCGAATACCCTGCAACTCCTGCGCCAGCGCCGTGCGATCTTCGTCGGAGTACGTACCGTTACCGCCGGCGACAATTTTCTGCGTCAAATTTTTAGACAGCAGATTAGAGATAGAGTCCAGCGTGCTATCTTCCTGGCCCAGCGCATCCTGCGCGTAGGTGCGCGCCGTGTCGTACTGGCTCATTCTGGATAACGCGTTCTGCAAAATAACCGCCTGCGACGCGCCCGACGGATCGTCGGAAGGCTTCAGCAGCGTTTGCCCGGCAGAGAGGCGCGTGGACAAATCGTTATAACCGTTCATGGCATCCGACAGGCTATCAATACGGTTTTGAAACATGTAACTGGTGCTAAGACGCATCGTTTATTCCTGACTTTTCATTGAGTGGCCCGGCTAACCGGGCGTACTTAGCGAATACTTAACAACGTGTCGAACAGGGTGGTCGCCGTCTGTAAAACTTGCGCGTTCGCCTGGTAATACTGAGAAAACATCTGCAAATTGACGTACTCCTCATTGATGTCGACACCGGATACCGACTGCTGCTGAAGCGCCCACTGGTCATAAACATTCGCCGAGGTGCTCATGTCCGCTTTCAGCCCGCTGACCGAAGAACCGACTGAGCTGACAAGGCTTGCGTAAGCGCCAGACAGCGTCATGCCGTTCACCACTTTTTCATCCTTGATGCCAATCATCGCCAGCATGTTTTCGTTATCGCTCTGATCGGCCGGATCGGGAGATTTCGCCGCCGCAATCTGATCGCCATCGGTGATCGCCACGGTGATGTTATCCGCCACGCCATCGGTCGGGTTCAGCGTAAAGCTGTCTCCCGGCTGCGGCGTACCGCCAGGGGTAATCGTGATCCCTTCGAATTCCAGTTCGCCATTGCCGCCAATGGTCGGCGTGATGGTGCGGCCGTCGGCGGTGGTGATGCTCCAGTCGGTGCTGGCTGGCCCGTTAAAGGTCAGTTCGTAGTTTTCCGATTTCACCGCAGGGATATCGGCAAAACTGACATCCAGCGAACCGGTGCCGGTGTTGTTGATATTGCCGATGGCTTGCGGCTTGCCGATATTGAAAATATCGGCGCCCGCATTACCGTCGAGGTCGTAACCCTGGCCGTTCACTTCATTGAACGTGTTGGCCATTTGCAGCGCCAGCTGGTTCAGCTGATCGCGCGCGGAGACCAGGTCTTCGTTGCGGAATTTGAACAGCCCGCCCAGCGCACCTGTGGTTTTGCCTTCGTCGAGCGGCAGGGCGTTGCCCGAAGCATCAACGTACGCCACCACGGTTTTTGCCGGGTTGCTTTCAGATGCGCTGGCCTGTAGTTCATAGGATTTGCCGCCGCTGACCAGCGCCATGCCGTTTTGCATGGAAACACTCACCGCGCCGGTATCGGTATTTTCTGTCACCTTAATACCGAGCTTCTCGCTCAACTGGCCTAATAATTGGTCACGCTGATCGAGTAAATCCGCAGGCATACCGCCGGTCTGACCGTGGATCTTTTCAATTTGCTTATTCAGCGACGCCAGCTGTTTGGTATAGGAGTTAATATCATCAACGGTCTGTTTAATTTGCGTGTTGGTGCTCTGCTCCAGACCATTTAATGTTTTGCTGCTGCTGCGATATTGGTTAGCAAGAGCATTTAATTCAGCCATAACCCCCTGGCGAGCCGCCGGGTCAACGGGATCTTTACTGACCGATTCCATGGCTTTGAATAAATTGTCCGTGGTCACGGAAATATTGTTGGTGCTATCGCCAAGCATGTTATCAATTTGGCTAACCTGCTCGTAACGGCTATTAAGGGAATAAAATTCCGTTGCCGCACCGCGCACCTGGTTGGTCATAAAACCATTATAAGCGCGCTGAACGTCGCCTACTTTTACGCCATAGCCGAAGAAACCATAATTGGTGGATTTGCCACCCGCTTCGCCCAGGACAATATTCTGGCGGCTGTATCCGGCAGTCGTCGCATTTGACAGGTTATTCCCCACCACATTCAATGCATTCTGCGCAGCGTTAAGCCCATTCTGGGCCAGGTTGATTAAATTCATATGTTATCGATCCTAACCAGAGGAGGAGGTAAGACGCCCCTGATAAAAGTAGCGCTCTCTTATATTTATCGGCCTTGCAAAATTTCACTAAAGCCTGACGGTTAAAATAATGAAGAAAAATCTGACGAATAAGCTTCAGCCGCCTGATTCACGTTATTCTTCACTTGCTGAATGATGCTGATCAATTTTTTCGCATAGGCGGGATCGGTTGCATATCCGTCAGACTGCAACGCTTTTGCCGCTATTTCCGGCGATTCAGATTTCACAACATTTTTATAACGCGGGCTACGACTTATTAACGACGTGTAATCTTCCAGCGCCTCGGCATAAGAGGAATAAACTTTAAATTTGTCTTTTATTTTTTGCGCGACGCCACCTTCATATTCCGTGGTGGTGATTTCCGTGGTTTCACCCTGCCAGTCTGCCGTGGCTTTCACGCCAAATAAGTTATGGCTGGGTTTACCGTCGCTGGTCATAATTTCGCGTTTACCCCAACCAGATTCCAGCGCCGCCTGCGCAATAATTAATTGATGCGGAATACCGCTTAAACGCGCGACCGCCATCGCGGGCGCCATCATGCGGGAAATAAAGCTGCCACCCGGAACTGCCGGTATTTCTGCCTGCGCCGTGGCGGCTTTTTCCGCCGGCTGCTCGTCGGGCTCAACCGGCTGCAAACGCAGCGGCACGCTGATAAAGCGTGCCGGGCTGATATTAAGCGGCACTTCACGCGTCGCGGTGACATTTTCCACTGTTGAGGCGGGTTTACCGGTCAGTTGTTGCACCATCAGATCGGCAAAGCCCATTTTTCCTTTATCGGCGATGTTCTGCGACAGCTGCTGGTCATACATCGAGGTAAACATCTCCGACTGCTGCGTATTAAACAGGCCGTCTTTGAAGGAGGCCTGGCGCATGCTCTTGAGCATCATCTGCACGAACAGGCCTTCCATCTGTTTCGCCACCGCCTTTAGCGCATCCGGAGCGTCGTTGCGGGCGGCCAGTTTCAGCTTGTCGAGGCTGTGCGCGTCAAACGCCGCCCCCTGAGTCATTGCCGGGCCGATCATCAGTTAATCTCCAGACGAGCATGCAGGCAGCCTGCGGTTTTCATCGATTGCAGGATCGCCATCAAATCATTTGGCGATGCGCCAAGGCTGTTTAACGCACGAACCACATTGTTCAAATCGGTGCTGGTGTTCACGCGTTGCAGGGAGCCGTTTTGCTCACGCACGGAAAGCTGCGTGTTTTGCGTGACCACCGTTTGCCCGCCTGCCAGCGGCGTATTCGGCTGATTCACCTGGGTGTTGTTAGCGACTTCTACCGTCAGATCGCCCTGCGCAACCGCACAGGAATCGAGGGAAACATGGCGGTTCATCACCACCGAGCCGGTACGCGAGTTGATGATAATTCGCGCATCGCCCGCATCCACGCGCAGCGGGATATCCTGCACTGTTGCAAGGAAACGCACACGCGCGGCGCTGTCGGCAGGTGCGCGCAGGCTAATGGTGCGCGCATCTTCCGCAAACGCGGCACCCGCGAAACGGCGGTTGATGGCATCGCTCACCTGTTGCGCTACGGTGAAATCATCTTCATTAAGCTGGAGCTTGAGCGAGCCTTGTCCGGCAAAGTTCGATGGCACTTCACGTTCAACCGTTGCGCCGCCGCTAATGCGCGCGCCATTGAGCTGGTTCACCTGCACCCGGTTGCCACCGGCCTGCGCACCTGCGCCGGAAACCAACAGGTTCCCCTGCGCCAGCGCATAAATCTGGCTATCCGCGCCCTTCAGCGGGGTCATCAGCAGCGTGCCGCCGCGCAGACTTTTCGCGTTACCCATTGAGGAGACCACCACGTCAATTTGCTGACCGGCGCGGGCAAACGGCGGCAGTTCCGCCGTCACCATTACCGCCGCGACGTTTTTGAGCTGCATATTCACGCCCGCCGGCACGGTGATACCGAGCTGCGAGAGCATATTGTTCAGGCTCTGGGTGGTGAACGGTGTCTGCATGGTCTGGTCACCCGTACCATCAAGCCCGACAACCAGGCCATAGCCCATCAGGGAGTTGCCGCGCACCCCTTGCAGGGTGGTGATATCGCGGATCCGCTCCGCGCTGGCCTGCCCGGCTACCAGCGCAGACAGACAGCACACCAGCGCCAGGCAGCGGGTTAAGAAATTCGTTTTCATCATCAATCAAAAAGGTGCAAGGTTAAGGAACATGCGCTGCAGCCAGCCCATTTGCTGCGCTTCGTTGATATAGCCATTACCGACATACTCGATGCGCGCGTCCGCCACCTGGGTGGAGATAACGGTGTTACTGGCGCTGATCGTGCGTGGGTTCACGATGCCGGAGAAGCGGATAAACTCAGTCCCCTGGTTAATCGCAATCTGTTTTTCGCCGACAACCGCCAGGTTGCCGTTTTCCAGCACCTGTTTCACCGTCACGGTGATGGTGCCGCTAAAGGTATTTTTCGCCGCCGCGCCGCCTTTCCCGGCGAAGTCATTCGTTCCACTGATCGACGCATCGGCTTTGCCGTTGCCCACCAGACCGGCCATAAAACCGGGTACGCCGGCAACGCCGACATCGGTGGAACCGTCACGCGAGGCACTCGCCGAGGAACTTTTGCTGGCGCTGACATTTTCCTGCAGCGCAATGGTCAGCGTATCGCCGACGTTACGTGGGCGGCGGTCTTCAAACATCGGTTGATAACCATAATTCATCGCCTGCCCTGTCTGAAAAATCGAGCCATTCGCGGTAGCGGCAGCGACCGGTGCAGGCATAGCGGAGGTTTCGCCCCCCACCAACGGTTTTTGCGGGATATAGGCGCAGCCGGTAACTACGGAAATCAGCATAAAGGTCGTTGCAAAACGACAAAGCGTACGTACAGAGCAAGGGTGATTGGTCATCTCATTCACTACAGGTAAAGCAGCCGCGAGCAACGCCCGCGGCCAGGGATCAAAGTTGGGTCAGTCGTTGCAGCATCTGGTCGGACGTCGACACCGCTTTACTGTTAATTTCGTAGGCGCGCTGTGTCTGGATCATGTTGACCAGCTCTTCTGCGACGTTAACGTTCGAGGTTTCGACGTAGCCCTGTTTCAGGGTGCCCGCGCCGTTTAAACCCGGTGTGGATTCATTCGGTGCGCCAGACGATTGCGTTTCGCGATACAGGTTTTCACCAATGCTTTCGAGGCCGGAATCATTGATAAACGAGCTCAGCGTCAGCTGACCCACCTGCTGCGGCGCGGTCTGCCCCGGCACGGTCACGCTGACAATACCGTCGTTACCGATGGTCAGGCTTTGCGCGTCCTGCGGGATGGTGATCGCCGGTTGCACCTGGTAACCGCTGGAGGTCACCAGTTGTCCGTTCTGGTCAAACTGGAACGAACCGTCGCGGGTGTAGGCAGTGGTGCCATCCGGCAACTGTACCTGGAAGAAACCGCTGCCCTGAATAGCGACGTCTTTGCTGTTGTTGGTCTGCGTCAGGCTGCCCTGGCTGTGAATACGCTCGGTCGCGACCGGGCGAACACCGGTACCCAGCTGTAAACCAGAAGGGATGGTGGTCTGCTCGGAAGACTGCGCGCCCGGCTGGCGTAAGGTCTGATAAATCAGATCTTCAAACACCGCACGCTGGCGTTTAAAGCCGTTGGTGCTGACGTTCGCCAGGTTGTTGGAAATCACATCCATATTGGTTTGCTGGGCTTCGAGGCCGGTTTTCGCAATCCATAAAGAACGGATCATGGTGTTTTTCTCCTTACCGGGGCTTAACCGGCGCTCAGTAACTGGTTAGCTTTTTGTTCGTTATCATCAACGGTGGTGATGACTTTCATGTTCATGTCAAAACCGCGCGCGGTGGCGATCATGTCCACCATCGATTTCACCGGGCTGACGTTGCTGCCTTCCAGCATGCCGGGCATCAGGCGCAGATCGGCATCGGCAGGAAGCACCTGTGCCGCAGCCGGATCGGCGACATGAAACAGACCGTCGTCGCCATGTTTCAGCGTGTTCGGTGTGGCGTTAACCATTTTCAGGCGCGCCACCTGCGCCAGCGCTGAAGGCTCATCCCCTGCGCCCAGCGCGGTGATAGTGCCGTCCGCCGCGATAGTCAGTTCCGCCTGCGGCGGTACAGCTACCGGGCCGCCGTCACCGAGTAGCGGCATACCGCGCACCCGCAACTGGCCTTCGGCATCCACTTCGATGTTGCCATCTTTGGTGTAGCCTTCACTGCCATCGGGCAGTTGCACTGCCAGCCAGCCGTTTTGCGGCATGGCCACATCCAGGCTGCGCCCGGTGGCCTGCATCGCGCCCATGGTGTTGTCGCTAAACGGCGTGGACTCCGCCACCATGGTGCGGGTTTCTATCGACGGCCCCTGCACAGGGATCGCGCGAAACGCCGCGATCTGCGCACGAAAACCGGTGGTAGAAGCATTCGCCAGGTTGTTAGAGGTCACCGCCTGGCGGTTAAGGGCCGCGTTCGCGGCCCCCATTGCGGTATAAATCGCGTGATCCATGAAGCGCTACTCTTAACCCAGGTTAACCAGCGTTTGCAGAAGCTCAGACTGGGTCTTGATAGTCTGAGAGTTGGACTGGTAGTTACGCTGGTAAACAATCATGTTCACCATCTCTTTACTCAGATCCACGTTGGACGCTTCCAGCATGTTGCCGCGCAGCGAACCCAGGTTACCGGTGTCGGCAATACCAATCACCGGCTGGCCCGATTCCGGGGTTTCCGTCCAGCAGTTGTTCCCCGCCGACTGGAGTCCGCCCGGGTTGGTGAAGTTGCTCAGCACTACCTGGCCCAGCAGCTGGTTTTCACCGTTGCTGTAGGAGGCGATGATCTGGCCGTTATCACCGACGGTGTAGCCGTTCATCAGTCCCGGCGGGTAGCCGGTGGTGCTTGGGCTGTCCATGGTGTTTTCCGACGCCTGCTGAGAAAGACCGGAAAGATCGAGGTTGAAATTCAGCGCCGCCCCGCCCTGGTAAGCGGCACCCACCACCGGCAGATTCGCCGGGTTGGTGGTGAGCTTGCCGGAGGTATCAAACGTCAGGTTGACGGAGCTGGTGGTGCCCGGCGACGTGGAGTCTACGGAGTAAGCCGTCCACTGGTTATCCGCCGTTTTCACGTAATAGACGTTGATCGCATGCTCGTTGCCCAGGCTGTCATAAGCGTTAACCTGGGTGGAATAGCTGTAAGATTTGCCATCAGCCGGATCGAAAGGCGTTACCGTGACAACGTCGTTACCGGAATTCAGGTTACCGGAAATGGAACCTGCGTCAGAGGCACGCGCCGGCATCTGCCCGGTCGGGATCTGAATCGGCCCTACCGGTGCGCCCTGCTGGATCTCAGGCGGGGTACCCGTTGCCATATAACCGGTCAGGCGCATGCCCTGGTTATTGACGACGTAGCCATTTTCATCGCTCTGGAACTGGCCATTACGGCTGTAAAATACGCGACCCGCTTCGGTCACCATGCGAAAGAAGCCATTGCCCTGGATACCCATATCCAGCGGGCTGCTGCCTGCGCCAAGTACGCCATCGCTGAAGTTCTGGTTCACACCAGCAACCTGTACGCCCATGCCGACCTGAGAACCGGCAAACACATCGGCGAAAGCCACAGAACCTGATTTAAAACCGACCGTTTGTGAGTTGGCGATGTTGTTACCTACAACATCCAGCGCCTGTGAAGAGGCGTTTAATCCACTAAGACCTTGAGAAAAACCCATGTGATAAATTCCTGTGCGCGGGTTGCGCAAAATCCAAACTAAAAATTACTCGATGAGGTAAACGTCACTCAGCGAGGCGGTACCATTAACACCCAGTTGCAGTACCGCCCCTGAGTTGGTGAAGGAGACGCTCTGCACTTTCGCCGGTTTCAGCGCGGTAATGGTTGGCGTGCTGCCGTCGGCGTTGGTGGCCGAGAACGACACTTTGAAGTTCGTGTCGGCCTGCAAGCGCGGATCGCTCGGCTGGAAATCGTCAAAATCATCCAGCGAGTACTGATGCACGCCCGCGTCCACATTTTTCAGCTTCGCGGTATAGGCGTTACCGGCCGGATCGGTCAGCGTGACGGTGACTTCATCCGCCGGGCTGTTCAGGGAAAGCCCGACTTTCTGGTTTCCGCCCTGCGCGGTGGAAACTGAAGGTTCGCCTTCAACCATGATGTCGCGGCCTACCCAGTCAGCGGAGTTCATCTGCTGCATACTGGCGACCAGCGTGCCCATGCTGTTCATGGTGGTGTTGAGCTGCTCGACACCCGCCGCCGTGTTGAACTGCGCCAGCTGAGCAGTCAGCTGGTTGTTGTCCATCGGGCTGGTGGGATCCTGGTTTTTCATCTGTGCAACCAGCAGCGTCATAAAGTTATTCAGCAAGTCGTCGGCGCTGGAGCCGTTACCAACGCTGGTATTACTGGTGTTATTAGCCCCGGACGACGAGGTGGTTTTCGTCGTCGTGGCGCTTTGGGTCATGACCGGTGAAATTGCCATCGTTTAATCCTTACTGGCCCAGCGTCAGCGTTTTCAGCATCAGGTTCTTCGCCGAGTTCATCACTTCGACGTTGGCCTGGTAGCTGCGGGATGCAGAAATGGTGTTGACCATTTCACCCACCACATCGACGTTCGGCATATGCACATAACCTTTGTCGTCCGCCAGTGGGTTTGCGGGTTCATAAACCAGTCTGTCCGGCGCAGTGGATTCCGTAACACCGCTCACTTTCACCCCGCCAATCTCCTGACCGGCGGAGTTATCGACATTGAAAACCACCGACCGCGCGCGGTACGGTTTACCATCCGGACCGGCAATACTGTCGGCGTTCGCCATATTGCTGGCACTGACGTTAAGTCTTTTTGATTGGGCAGCCATTGCCGAACCTGAAATATCGAAAACACTAAACAGCGACATGAAAATTATTGACCTTGGTTAAGGGCACTCGTTAAACCTTTTATTTGAGCGCCGAGAATCGTTAGACTCGTCTGATATTTGACATTGTTGTCAGCAAAATTAACGCGTTCACGATCCATATCGACAGTGTTTCCATCAGCTCTTGGCTGATCGGGAATACGATAAAGTAATTGACGATTGTCCGTTTTCGGCGCTACGCCAGGAATATGTTTCCCGGCTGTTAAACTTAGTGTTAATGGATGACGCGTTTCCTGCTGCATTGCATTTTTCAATTCTTTCGAAAAATCAATATCTCGCGCCTTGTATCCCGGCGTATCGGCATTCGCGATATTGGACGCTAAAATATCCTGCCGCCGCGACATCAGGCTTAACGCCTGCTGCTGGAAACGCAATTCATTATCAAGTTTATCAAACATGAAATGACTCGCTTACTTCGAAATTGATTACGGGGCATAGTCTAAGAGACAACCTAATAAATCTATACCTTAAAAATCCGACAGAAGTAGACGCATTTAGCCAATTCACTTTCGCTTAATTTGCCAAAAAGAAGCTTATATTTAAAAGTTGAAATATCAATGCAGTGAAATGCTGTCAAAACTGACGGCATTTAATTGATAAGAAAATAGCCTTCCTGAATTACAATAAAAAAATATTAATCCTATTGCTCTTTTATATTATAAGGCAGGTTTATCCCATTATGCCGCAGTCCCTTATCAGGTCGCTTATCGTGATTTTCGCGCTCTGCAGCCCGTTCTCACCGGCTTTTGCCAGCGCGCCGGAAAATAGCGATCTCGAAGCCAGGATCGCCACCTTGCTGGCCGCGGACAATAAAGAAACAGAAAATCAGCCTCAGTTGCGCATTAACATTCTTACCCCAGCGGCCAAACTCGCCGCATTATGCGCACAGCCGGATTTACGCCTTTCTGGCCGCTCCGTGCGCCTGACCGGCCGGCGCAGCGTCATCGCCAGATGCGGTAAAAAACAGCAGTTCATTCAGATTCAGATTAGTGCCACCGGCAGGTACTGGGTGGCAACGCAGACGCTGAAACCGGGGCAGATTATCGGCGCAGAGGATATCCAGCCCGTGAGCGGCGAACTGGATCGTTTACCGGCCGGTTTATTGCTTGATCCGCAGCGCATCATTGGTAGCACGCCCACGCGCATCATCCAGCCGGGGTCGCCGCTGGCGGACAACCAACTGCGCCGCAGCTGGGCGGTGATTGCTAATCGCACTGTCGAGATTACCGCGCCGGGCGACGGTTTTCTGATCCATGCCAAAGGAAAAGCGCTGGATAACGCGGCACTTGATGAAAGCGTCAGAGTACAGACGCGCACCGGCCAGGTGGTGGTCGCCACCGTAACAGGACAAGGCCAAGTGAGCATTAGCCTGTCGAACTGATTTCAGTTTTATTTTCCCCGTGCCGATATCTTTAATACAGAGCCACCGCATAGAAAACCAGGATCCGTATGAACATTGAACGCACCCGCCAGGCCACTCCTATTCAGGCAACCGGCACTCAACAACCGCTCGTTGAGACCAGAGTCATGAATGATGAGCCAGCGCAATCGGGGAAAACAGACGCCCAGCAGGCTGGTACGCAGGTCAAACTTAGCCAGCTGACGCAGCAAATAAAAAATGACGGCAGCCGTGATATTGATACGGAACGTCTTGCCGCCATTAAAGCGAAGATGGATGCAGGTGAACTCCACCTGGACAGCGATAAAATCGCCAGCGCGTTGGTACGCGACATCTTTCGATTCTCATAATCTCAACGTGCACGTGAATGATGGAAAACTTACCCGTAATTCTGAACAAACTGTATAAGCTGCTTGGTGAGCTTGAAGCGACCCTGGTGGAAGAAATTGGTCAGCTTAGCCGCGCCCAGATCAACCCGGTTTCGCTGCAAGTGATCTCCGACAACAAGAGCCGTTTGTTGTCGGCGATTAACTTTTATGATGAGCAGCGCAAGCAGGAAGAGAAACAGCATAAGCTGACGTTTCCCTATCCGCGCCACTCCGAACTGGCCACGCTTTGGGATCGTATTACCGTGGTGGTGCGAAAATCGGCTGAGCTCAACCAAAAGAGCTATCAGTTGCTGAACATGCATATGAAGAAGATGAACGACTTCAAAAAGATTGTCAGCCAGACGGCCACCACCACGCAGCTTTATGGCGAAAGCGGAAGCCGCAGCAATGATGCTTCGGGTAATGTTTACCGCATTTCCGTGTAACGCGACGTCTTCTCTGTGCAGCATTCAGCATTAACACCATGTCATAGCGACTTACGCGCCCGTGTTGTTTCCCGCGCCAGGTTCGGAAGTGATTCTCTGCTTCCGCGCCTGGTGTGTATCTCCTGCCCGTGCCTGGTGTGTATGTCCTGCCCGTGCCTCACGCGTTGCCCCTGACGCATATTACCTGAACTCTCTTTGCGCGGATTTTCTGCGCATCATCTCCTGTATCCGTTCGGCATAGCCTACCGACGCGGTGATTGACCTTTCTTGCGGGCTGCGGGCTGGTATTTCATTCCATTGGTTTCTTCGGCGTGCTGTCGGGCAGGTGGTCGATGGCTAAGCCAACTCTTTTCTTAACCCGGATCTTCTCTTCTGTGCTGTTAGCTGGCGTTTAGTTTCGGCGTTTTCCTCTGTGTGGCATTCGTGTGCCAAAGTCAGCACCTTTCTTCTGCGCTGTTAGCTGACTTCCAGTTCCGGTGTTTTCTTCTGCGTGACGTTCGGGCGCGAAAATCAGCACCTTTCTTCTGCGCGGTTAGCTGGCATTCGGTTCCGGCGTTTTCCTCTGCGTGGCGTTCGGGCGCGAAAATC
>NZ_JBCIVK010000017.1:0-21136 GCF_039409795.1 Kosakonia sp. PSU_27
CTGACAATCACCGCTGCTTTCGGTATTTCAGGCGTTCAGGTCACGCGTATTCTGGACAGCATCGCGTTGTTGCGGGGGTATCCGACGACAATAAGAACCGATCAGGGCCCGGAATTTACCTGCCGCGCGCTCGATCAATGGGCCTTTGAGCATAGTGTGGAACTACGGCTTATCCAGCCAGGTAAGCCAACGCGGAACGGATTTATTGAGAGTTTTAACGGACGTTTTCGCGATGAGTGTCTGAATGAACACTGGTTCAGCGATATTCTTCATGCCCGGAAAACGATTAATGACTGGCGGCAGGATTATAACGAGTGCCGTCCCCATTCATCGCTGGATTACCGGACACCAGCTGAATTCGCAACGGACTGGCGAAACAGGAAATATGAAGAAAAACCAACCGATATTACTAACTGAAGGTTGTATCTAATCCCGGGGGCAGGTCAGTGCGGCTTCCCAGCGGGTAGAACCCACTGATAGCAAACGGCATACCCCGTCTCATGCGGTTAATCCGCTGACGGACCAGCGCGACAACAGACATCCCCCCTCCCAATACCAAATGACTCTTAAATCAACATGTGAATTCGTTATAAACCATGTACAGAAAGGCTTTCAAGCTCATTTATGTCAGCAAAAAATTATCAACATATAACTCTCATAGCCATTACGCAGTGGCGAGCGCAAAGCACCGTAGACGCGTAAGCGTTCACCACTGCGTGGTGGCCAGCAGAATACAACTTTGAAAAACAAATAAATATTTCACGCTCAACAATATATTTCTAATATTCATCCTGTGTATTCTCTATCATTTATTGTCAGATAGCATGATTTTTGATTACTAAAAATAATTAGTTGATTGATTAATTAATCTCTTATTAAATTCATTTATAAAAAACACGCTAAGAAAGGTAAAAGAACACCTTAATAGTGCTCTTACCTTCCTTCGATATTCATCAATGCTCGTTTTATTACAAAGACCAGATTAATTTCCGACTATTATCTATTGCTATCGTTTTAATTGCCAATTCTGGTTCGTGCATTCCCTGTAACCTGAAGCCGTGATGGGAGAGCAATCCTGCCTGTTCCGGGTAAATTAATTGCAAATGAGGTACTTCATAGCGCCCTGCATACGCATAAAGTTGATAGATGTCGCTGCTGGAAACACCAAGCTTGCGGTCGTTTTCATTCAATAATTTCCATTTGGTGTCCGCGATCAATTGCGGTACCTCTTTATCGTCAACGAAAGCAATATCCGGTATAAGCTGGAATTGAGGAGAATCGCCTTCACGGATCGCCAGATATCTGCGCGGCCCCTGGGTACGAATATGCCAGCCCTGTTGGTGAGCCCAGGGCTTTAATTTCTCGGCAACCCAGGCTTCAAACAGGCGGTTCATATCAAATAACAGCGAAAACAATGGAGTGCTACCGGCTAAGACATCAGGTTTAATTGCAGAAATAAACAATCGACATTGTTCAAGGACAGGCTGAAATCTTTGATTAATACGATCGCTTGTCAAAGCGTTAAATGATTGCAAAGTAATGGGTACATCCCGAATACCATCAAAATGCATCAACAATTCGCTTAACTGCTTTCTTGTTTTGCTGGAATGTGCCCACGGCATCAGCAATCGCAAGGTAAAGCGGAGTATCTGATTCAACAGAATGTCTTCACTGAACTCATCGAAACGACAATAAACCCGCTCTTTATGTACTACGTTGTGTCGGATATGTTGTGGGATAGCCAGGCGGCCACGGATTACCGCAAGGTTTTCTTCTTGCTCGACATAATTGCGTAATTTGCCTTGAATGATCTGTGCATGAAGATCCTGACAAAAGTGCTGGATAAAAATATCCAGCAGGGCCATACGCTGAGTATTGATACCCGCCAAAGCCCCTTTATGCGTACGTATCAACCGTGCAGTCTGAAGCATCTGTATCAACGCTGACCGGCAAGATTCTGGCTGAGCCTCTTTACCGTGGATTTTAGGCAGGATTTCGAGTGTCAGATCGTCTAAATGGATCACGCCACAGAACTGGGCAAAACGAACCGACTGATGTCCCCAGCTAAAGGCACCAGCAGGAAGCGTCGATGACAATTTCTCCAGTAAACGAGCATGATGAATGCCCAGCACACGCTGGGCATTCGTTCTTTCGGCAATAACGGGCAGTGAATCATGTTCAATAACGGACAATATTTCTGCCACGACTTAATCCTCATAAATTTTGCGGATTGAGTCGGGGGTAATATCTTGTGCGGATGACACCCGATATTCAACGACCTCTTCAAAATCATCATGAGTAAACCCGAACACATCTGTACTCGTCAGTCTGACATGGCCAATCAGGGGGGCCTCTACCAGCTTTCCGGCAGCGTCGATATCCCGGAATACAAGCTGAATCTTGTGCCAGTCCTCATAAAAATATTCCTGTAACAATGGAATAAACTGATTCAGGAAGACCGCTTTTAACTGAGTAAGGTTCGTTACAGAACAAAGATAAGCATGGCCCAGCATAAGATCCCGGCTGAGAAGGAAGCGAATTCGCTTGTTCATTGCATCCAGCAGTTTGCGCAGATTAATTTGACGGCCATCGTCATCAACAATATTCCCTGCACCATCCTCACCCGCAATTTGGGTACTGTCTGGCATGAGTTCTTTAAAACGAAAGCGACGGCGTAAAGCCGTATCCAGCAGAGCGATTGAACGGTCTGCTGTGTTCATGGTGCCATAGATATCCAGATTCGCGGGCACACCGAAAGGCTCCCGTGAATAAGGCAAGGTAATACGCATACCTTTATCACCATTGATGCGCTTATCGGGTTCAATCAGGGTAATCAACTCACCAAATATCTTCGCGACGTTACCACGGTTAATTTCATCAATAAAAATGGCATAGCGATGTCCAGGATCCGCTTCGGCATGTTGGCAGATACGACGGAATACACCGTCTTTCGGCGAATAGCTTAATTCTCTGCTCTCTTCGTCAAGCTCAGGGCGAATGCCTTCGACAAAGTCTTCGTAGCTGTACGCCTGATGAAAAGTGACGAATTCGTAGCGTTTGATAGTTTCTGATACGGCTGGCTGCTGCTTGAGTTGCCTGCTTAAGGCAATAAGCTCCGTGAATTCTTCTTGTGCTTCAGGCAACGTAACCCAAAAACTATTATCAATTTTATCAAAAAGATAAGGTGGAACACGGCGCGCATATTTTACTGTTGTCGATTCTTCGGACGTATGAGTTTGTAGTGTAGCCCAAATTGTTGAATTCAAAGAATTCATACGCCCCTGCGCTTTAGCTTTGCTGAGCACGTATTCATGGGCAGCAATCTGAGCAACTTTAGATTTTCCCCCCATATCCACAAGCGCGATGAAAATAACCTCATACCATGCCTTGTCAGAAAGCTGTTCTCCCAGCCACTGCTCGCGCGTAAGCGTCTGGGACTCGCTAACGTATTTCGCTTTTAGCAAATTAAGCTCGTACGTTTTTCCTGTTCCCGGAGGGCCAAAAAAAATCAAATTTTCAGGTTGGGACAACAGTGAACCAGTAATTTTCTCAGAACTACCATCCACAATGCTTAACCATAATTTCTGGAGGTGATTAGCGCTATCGGTACGGATAGCAATGCCAGACTGCTGAGGAAACCAATTTTGCTTGTCTTGATTCAAGACATTTAATCTCTCTTCAGTAATAAAAGGCTCAGTCGTTACATCCATGATTCTTGAAAAATCGATATCAACGAATCTACATGTCTCATCGTTGCTTGCTTTATCAGCGTTCCAGTGTTTATCTTCATACGGTTCAGAAACAACCGTCCCAACGGCAAAAATACCTTTTGGATTCTCACCTACTCGCATTAGCCAGGCTGTGTCACCGACTTTGACATTACTGTTATTGCAGCTCCAGCCTTCCCGATGAAAATCTCCATCACGTGTTTTTTGAATAGCTGAAGAAAGTGATTCCCATTGCCAGTTTCGAGGATTCCAGGTCATTAACCAGTGTCTGACTGGCTGCTCTTGCCACATTTGCGACAAAGGGGGAACATAAAAATCGAGCTGCTCTCTGTTCTGTATTTCTTCTTGCTCATGTCTTATTTCCAGCAACACTCTATCCATCGCAACTGCTGAAAAATCTCCCTTATATTGTGGCTTAAAAGCACGAATAATCGTTCTGCGGTCGTTATTGCTGAATATGCGTTCAAAAACATCCGGGAACAGCATAAATAACAGCATATGACGGAACTGACGACTCGCATTCTCAGGAATAGCGCTTAACCATTCGGCAAAGGCGAAACCATCACTCAGGCGCGCCTCGCGTTCTGAAGATGTTAGCATTAACAGAGCCTTAATAACGTTAGTCAGATAAGCAAATTCTCGTGCACGCAAAGTGTTAAATCCTGTTCCGGCGCTGCCAACCCCACAAAGTACCGCGTCTTTAAGCGCAGGATGATCAGCATTTAGCGGCTCACCAGAAAGCGCCCAGATTTCGATAATCTGATCACGTTTGGTTCTTGCGCTGATATTGCTGGGACACAGAAAAAGCAACCAAAGCATCTCTGCGGTGAGCTGTTTTGCTTCGGCTGATACACTAGCCAGCTGTTCCTTAAGACGATGCATAAAGTTGCCTTCCAACTCGAGTTGGCTGTTTACAACATCACACTCAATCTCCGCCAAATACTGACTGTTCCAGAGTTTCTTATCACTAAAAAGTGAACCGCCATCAATAAGGCAATATTTCCGCCATTCGCTAGCAGCACTCAAAATTTGTTCTGATTTATCTTCACCTGTGTAGCGGCTCATCCTTGTGATCCTCTTATACAAATTAAACAAGTTATAAAAGCTAACTTATCCGATAAGAATCATTATCCATCCTGGATTTGTCAGCCCCAGCATCTCTTTTGAGCAACATTCTAATACCCTTCCGCTAGCTTCGCTGTGCTCTTTACCCAAAGTAGTTCGGTATGACAGTTATGCAGACACTCGTTGGCCAGACCGCAGAACAGGCGGAAATATCATTTACGGAACATCTTACCGAAGTCAAAATGGCCTCCTTGATGATCAACGCTTATGCCCCAAATTAGTAGTCCTCTATAGTTTCACCTTGTAAGAAAATTAATAAAAAACATTAAAATCATAAAGTTAAATATAAAATATTACCTTTTTTATGATATGCGGTAGCAGAGTTATTAGCACTGGCAATACGTTACGATTAAGAATGGCCCTTATCAAAAGGAATTTGTTGCTTGTGCTCGTACGTTCTGGCGGTATGATTTTCCGCAACTCATTTTGTTGTACCGTATTCGCAGGCTTTTGACAGGACAGTGCCCCCTCTGCCCCCTCTGCGACAGGTGCTCACACTAAAGCTTTTTTGGAATCATTATGTCTAACAATAACTTCTCTCAAACGGCTGCGTTTATCTGGTCGGTGGCCGATCTGCTGCGCGGTGATTTTAAACAGTCTCAGTACGGGCGTGTGATCCTGCCCTTTACGCTGCTGCGTCGCCTTGAATGTGTGTTGGCGGAGACCAAAGACGCGGTGGTGGCGAAATATGATGAATTAAAAACCAGCCCGCTGCCGGAAGATGCGAAAGAGAAGTTTCTACTGCGCGCCAGCGGCCTTTCCTTCTTCAACACCTCGAAGATGGATCTGGGCAAGATGGGGCAGAACGACATCAAAGCCAACCTGGAAAGCTACGTACAGGCGTTCTCCCCGGACGCGCGTGAAATCTTCGAACACTTCAAATTCAGCGAGTTTGTCGGCCTGCTGGAAGATGCCAACCTGCTGTTCAAAGTGGTGAAGAAATTCGCCACCACCGATCTCAGCCCGAAAGCCATTTCCAACTATGAAATGGGACTGGTATTTGAAGAGCTCATCCGTCGTTTTGCGGAAAGCTCCAACGAGACCGCCGGTGAGCACTTTACCCCGCGCGATATTGTGCGTCTGACCACCTCGCTGGTGTTTATGGAAGATGACGAAGTCCTGACGCAGGACGGTATCATCCGCACCATTTATGACCCAACGGCCGGGACCGGCGGCTTCCTCTCTTCAGGCATGGAATATGTGCACGAGCTGAACCCTAATGCGGTCATGCGTGCCTTTGGTCAGGAACTGAACCCGGAATCCTACGCTATCTGTAAAGCCGACATGCTGATTAAAGGTCAGGACGTCAGCCGTATTAAGCTGGGTAACACCCTTTCTAACGACCAGCTACCACAGGATCAATTCGACTACATGCTTTCTAACCCGCCGTTCGGCGTGGACTGGAAAAAGATTGAAGGTGAGATCAACGACGAACACAAACTGAAAGGCTTTAACGGTCGCTTTGGCCCGGGCCTGCCGCGTGTCTCTGATGGCTCACTGCTATTTTTACTGCATTTGATCAGCAAAATGCGCGACAACCACAATGTGGATGGCACAGTGAGCAACGGTGGGCGTATCGGGATTATCCTCAATGGTTCACCACTGTTTACTGGTGGGGCGGGCAGTGGTGAGAGTGAAATCCGTCGCTATATCCTGGAAGCCGATTTGCTGGAGGGCATTGTCGCGCTGCCAACGGATATGTTCTACAACACCGGCATTGCCACCTACGTCTGGATCCTCTCAAACAAGAAAGCGCCTGAGCGCAAAGGCAAAGTACAGTTGATTGACGGCAGCAACTTGTACATCAAGATGCGAAAATCTCTAGGCTCCAAGCGAAATAGAATAAACAAAGCTTATAGAAAAATTATTACTCAAACCTTCGGTGATTTTGAGGTGGTGGATACCATAACTCTGGAAGATCTTGGTCTGGAAAAAGCCGCCGAGCAAAAATCCAACCGTGGTCGCCAGTCTGCCACCGCCAAAACCGAAGCGCCGAAAACCTTCGCCAGCAAAATCTTTAACAGCACTGACTTTGGCTATCGCCGCCTGACCATTGAGCGCCCGCTGCGTTTATCCGCTCAGGTGACGGATGAAGCTATTGCGACTCTGCGCTTTGCGCCGAAGCCGTTTAACACGCCGATGGAACGCCTGTATGAAGAGTTTGCGGCCCAATGGCAGCAGGAGACCTATGGTGATTTCTCCGAGCTGGAAGCAGAAGCGCGCGCCATCATCAAAGCCGAATTTGCCGAGCTGAAAGAGAAACAAATTAAAGACCTGCTCGACAGCAAACTGTGGCTGGCGCAGCGCGCCTTGATGGAAAAAGCGCAGCAGATTCAGGCAGCTCTGGGTACGCAGTCGGGTGGTAAAACGCTGGTAAGCAATGACTTCAACCAGTTCCAACTGACCCTGAAAGGGGCCATCAAAACAGCTGGCGTGAAGCTGGATGCGAAAGAGAACAAGCAGTTTATCGATGCCATCACCACCAAAAACCCGGATGCCGAACCGGTGGTGAAGAAAGTGCTGAAAGAAGCCGCTCAGCCGCTGTACGGTGCGTTTGAATATAAAGGCAAGGTTGTTGAGTTTGAGCAGGACGGTGAGCTGCGTGATAACGAAAACGTACCGCTGAACCCGGCAGTCTCCACCAGCGACCTGATTGAAAACTATTTCGAGTCTGAAGTACTACCGCATGTGAATGACGCGTGGATCAACGCCGATAAGCGCGATGCGAAAGATGGCGAAGTAGGGATTGTCGGTTATGAGATCCCGTTTAACCGCCATTTCTATGTCTATCAGCCGCCGCGCCCGCTGGAAGAAATTGATGCCGATCTGGATGCGGTCAGCGCCGAGATTATGAAGCTGCTGCAGGAGGTTCATTCCTGATGGCTAAGTATAAGGCGTATCCGGAGTATAAGGATTCTGGAGTTGAGTGGTTGGGGGAACTTCCAGCTCATTGGACAACGCTAGCAATAAAACATGTTGCTCAATTAAATCCTTCTAAATCATGCATTAGCATAGAAAAAATGAAAGGGATGTGTAGCTTTATTCCGATGGAAAAGCTCAAATTCAATTCCTTATGTTTAGATGAAATAAAAGATGTTACCGATGTATATAATGGATATACATATTTTGAAAATGAAGACATCCTAATTGCAAAAGTCACACCATGCTTCGAAAATAAAAACATGGTCGTTGCGCGTGATTTGAACAATGGCGTAGGATTTGGTTCTTCTGAAATTTATGTTTTACGTTGCAATGATATTATAAACAATGATTTTTTATTTTATCGTCTTCAGGAAGATAGCTTCATGTTCATAGCTGAAGGTGCTATGACCGGTGCTGGTGGATTGAAGAGGGTACCTTCAGAAGTTCTAAATAATTTTAAATTTGGGCTTCCAAGTAAAAAAGAGCAATCAATAATAGTAGATTTCCTCAAGCACGAAACCGCAAAAATCGACAACCTAATCGAGAAGCAACAGCAACTGATTAAACTACTGAAAGAAAAACATCAGGCAGTGATTAGCCATGCCGTCACCAAAGGGCTAAACCCTGGCGTGCCGATGAAAGATTCTGGCGTTGAGTGGTTGGGGAAAGTGCCTGCACATTGGATAAAGCAGAAATTGGTTAGTGTTTCTGATGGGTCAAGAGGAAGTTTTGTAAATGGGCCATTTGGTAGTGACTTGCTAGCTGAAGAGCTTAGAGATCATGGAATACCCGTAGTATACATCAGGGATATTAAACCTACTGGTTACTCCCGTAAAAGCACTGTATTTGTTACACCAATGAAAGCTAAGCAACTTGATGTATGTAAACTTGAGCCTGGTGATGTCATTGTTTCTAAAGTCGGCGATCCTCCTGGGGATGCATGTGTTTATCCTGTCGGAGAACCAAGTGCAATAATTACTCAGGATGTAATAAGAATCAGGGTAGATAGAGATAAATTTAGTCCGGAGTTTATTGTTTATCTTTTGAACTCTGATTTTGGTCGTATGGTGGCCAATGACATAAGTGTGGAGGGCACAAGAAAAAGAGTTTCCCTTGGGGATTTCAAATCTACAAGATTTGTTCTACCACCACTAAAAGAGTCTTTGAATATCGTTAGATATTTAAATGGCGAATGTGAAAAGTTGAGCTGCACTATTGCTAAAGCTACTCAGGCTGTCGCTTTAATGCAGGAACGTCGCACCGCCCTTATCTCCGCCGCTGTTACCGGAAAAATCGACGTTCGCGACTGGGTTGCCCCTGATACGCAAGATGCTGAGGAGCCACAGGAGGCCACCGCATGAGCATGGACAGCACCAAAGAGCTGATTTTCCAGAATGAGATGATTGCTCAGATGATCGAGCGAGGCTGGATTTGTGGCAAAACCGACGGCTACGATCGCGAACGTGCGCTGTACTCACAGGATGCACTGACCTTTGTGCAGACCACGCAGCCGCAGGAGTGGGAGAAGTTTGCCAAAATTTATCCTACCGATACCGAGCGTCATTTCCTCGATGCGCTGGTGGCGCAGTTGAAAAAAGCGGATATCAACGCCACCGATGTTTTGTCTCGCACTTACGGCACGCTCGGCGTGCTGCGTCATGGTATCAAAAGTCATAACGCGCGTTTTTCACTGTGCCAGTTTAAGCCGGAACATAACCTCAATCCGGAAACCCTGACTCGCTATAAACAGAATATCTGCCGTATTGTGCCGGAGCTGGTTTACAGCCCACATGCATCGAACGCCGCATTTGAAGAAACGGGCACCAAGGCGAAGAAATGGCGTATCGACCTCGTGTTGTTCGTCAATGGCCTGCCAATAGCGACCCTCGAACTGAAGTCTGAATTTAAACAGGCCGTGCAGAACGCCATCACGCAATATAAAAAAACGCGGTTGCCAAAGGACCCTGGCACCAATAAACCTGAGCCACTGCTGACTTTTAAACGCGGAGCGCTGGTGCACTTTGCCGTCAGCCAGTACGAAGTGTTTATGGCGACTAAACTCGATGGCGATAAAACCTTCTTCCTGCCGTTTAACAAAGGCACCCATGACGGCGGCGCGGGGAACGACATCCCGGAAGATGCCAACGACTACGCTACCAGCTACCTGTGGAATGAGGTGCTGCTGCCGGACAATTTGCTGAAAATTCTCGCGAGCTTCGTGCATCTGCAAATCGTCGAAAAAGAAAGTGCCATTGGCCTGAAGTACAAAAGCGAGAGCCTGATTTTCCCGCGCTATCACCAGTGGGACGTAGTGAACAAACTGATCATCGCCGCCACGGTGGAGGGGACCGGCAATAAATACCTGATTCAGCACAGTGCGGGGTCGGGTAAATCGAACTCTATCGCCTGGACGGCCCATCAGCTTTCCCGCCTGTACGATGAAAATGGCGAGAAGCAGTTCCACTCGGTGATTGTGGTGACGGACCGCACCGTGCTTGACGATCAACTGCAGGACACCATCTATCAGTTTGAGCATCAGGATGGCGTGGTCGGGCGTATCAATAACAAAGAAGGCGACGGCTCTAAATCGGAGAAGCTAGCCAGCGCGCTGGAAAACTCGCAGCCGATTATCATCGTCACCATCCAGACCTTCCCGTTTGTCCTGAAGGCAATTGAAAACAGCGTCAGCCTCAAGCAGCGCAAATACGCGGTGATTGCCGATGAAGCGCACTCCTCGCAGACCGGCTCTACGGCGCGTCAACTGAAAGAAGTGCTGATGATCGAAGAAACGGATGACGATGCGGAGATGTCTTCAGAAGATATTCTGGATGCCACCGTCGCCGCGCGTAAGGGCAGCAACAATCTCAACTATTACGCCTTCACCGCTACGCCGAAAGCCAAAACCCTGGAGCTGTTTGGTCGTCGTCCTAATCCGCTGGAACCGGCATCTAAAACTAACAAACCGGAAGCGTTCCACGTTTACTCCATGCGTCAGGCCATCGAAGAAGGCTTTATTCTTGATGTGCTGAAGAACTACACCAACTACAAAGTGGCGTATAAGTTGCTGCAAAAGTTGGACGATCCTGACCGGGAAGTGGATAGCAAGAAAGCCAAGATCAAACTGAACCAGTGGGTCTCGCTACACGATCATAACGTGTCGCAGAAAGTGAAGGTGATTGTTGAGCACTTCCGTAAGCATGTGATGCACCTACTGTCTGGCCAGGCGAAAGCGATGGTGGTGACCAGTTCGCGTAAGGCTGCGGTGCGTTACAAACTGGCGTTTGATAAATACATCGCTGAGCAAAAGTACGACAAGATCAGCGCGATGGTGGCGTTCTCCGGGGAAGTGGAATTCCATGAAGATGACCACAACAGCCTTGCGCTGCTTAACCAGAAGTTCACCGAAATCAATATGAACCCAGGCCTGAAAGGTCGGGATATGCGCAAAGCGTTTGATACTGACGACTACCAGGTGATGCTGGTGGCCAATAAGTTCCAGACCGGTTTTGACCAGCCCAAGCTGTGCGCCATGTATGTGGATAAAAAACTGGGTGGTGTGGAGTGTGTACAGACGCTGTCGCGCCTGAACCGCACCTATCCGGGGAAGGCGCAGTCCGGAACGTTTGTGCTCGATTTCTACAACGAACCCGAAGAGATTTTGGGGGCTTTCCAGCCGTACTACCAGACAGCAGAACTGACGGATGTCAGCGATCCACAACTGGTCTTTGAGCTTTATGAAAAGCTGCGTACCAGCGGCATTTTCCTGTGGAACGAAGTGGAACAGTTCTGCGAGGCGTTCTTCAGCAAAAACAAATCCAACGCGGCCATTAGCAATATTTGCAAACCGGCGGTGGAGCGTTGGAAGCAGCGCTACACCTCGGCTATTGATGCGTATGTGCTGGCCAAAGAGATGTTTGAACGCACCAAGAAGACCGGCGATATTGTGCTGATCACCAATGCGGAAAACACCTTTAAAGAGTGCGAGAAAGAAAAAAGTAAGCTGGATATCTTCAAGAAAGATCTCGGCAGCTTTGTCCGTTTTTACGAGTTTATGTCGCAAATCGTGGATTATGATGACAAGGACTTAGAAAAACTTAGCCTGTTTGCCCGGCATCTGCGTCCGTTACTGCATGAACAGCGTATCGAAGAAGACGAAATTGATTTAAGCAACGTGGAGATGAGCCATTATCGTTTGTCGAAGCTCCACGAACAGCACCTGAAGCTGCAGGAGGGTGCTGAAGATTACAAAATCACACCGGGTAATGATGTCGGAACGGCAAAGCCGAAGGACAAGAAAGAAGAGTTTTTGTCAAATATCCTGGCTCGTCTGAATGAACTGTTCGTCACCGATAACCTCACCGATAAAGACATGATCAATTATGCCTTCGCGGTGCGCGACAAGCTGTCAGAAAACCAGGCGGTGATGACCCAGATTGCCAACAATACGCGCGAACAGGCGATGCTGGGAGATTTCCCGAAAGCGATTGATGATGCTGTGATGGACAGTAACGAGGCCCAGCAGGAGATGATGGTGCAGTACCTCTCAAATCCTGAACTGGCGAAAGGCTTTGCCCGCGTGGTGTTTGATATGTTGAAAGGAATTTAAAGTTAGGGGGCTATTTTCAGCCCCCATATACCAGCCCAACGACTCCGTGTAAGGATATAGTAACTGGCAATCAAGGCGGTATTGAATCGCCACGGGTTTAACAGACACCTCAGAGTCATTTAAGATGACTTAAAGAGAGGTGCCCATGAGCGGTAAGCGTTATCCTGAAGAGTTTAAAATTGAAGCGGTCAAACAGGTTGTTGATCGTGGTCATTCTGTTTCCAGTGTTGCAACACGTCTCGATATCACCACTCACAGTCTTTACGCCTGGATAAAGAAGTACGGCCCGGATTTTTCCACTCATAATGAACAGTCAGATGCTCAGGCCGGGATCCGCCGTCTTCAGAAAGAGTTGAAGCGGGTTACGGACGAACGGGACATATTAAAAAAAGCCGCGGCGTACTTCGCAAAGCTGTCCGACTGAGGTACGCCTTTATCCGCGATAACAGCCGTTGCTGGCCTGTTCGTTTGCTCTGTCGGGTTCTGGATGTCCATCCGGGTGGATTTTATTTCTGGCTTCAACAGCCACATTCGCAGCGTCACCAGACAGACCAGATGCTGACCGGGCAGATCAAACAGTTCTGGCTTGAGTCTGGCTGCGTCTATGGTTATCGCAAGATCCATCTCGATCTGCGTGATACCGGACAGCAGTGCGGAGTGAACCGGGTCTGGCGGCTGATGAAGCGTGCCGGAATAAAAGCTCAGGTTGGGTACCGTAGCCCACGAGTACGTAAAGGCGAAGCCAGCATCGTGACACCCAACAGGCTCCAGCGGCAGTTCAATCCGGACTCACCGGATGAGCGTTGGGTGACGGACATAACCTACATCCGAACCCATGAAGGCTGGCTGTATCTGGCCGTGGTGGTTGACCTGTTCACCCGAAAAGTTATCGGCTGGTCAATGCAACCCCGCATGACAAAAGAGATTGTCCTGAACGTATTACTTATGGCGGTGTGGAGGCGTAATCCTCCAAAGCAGGTACTGGTTCACTCTGATCAGGGCAGTCAGTACACGAGCCATGAGTGGCAGCCGTTCCTGAAATCACACGGTCTGAAAGGCAGCATGAGTCGTCGCGGTAACTGCCACGACAACGCGGTTGCGGAAAGCTTTTTCCAGCTACTGAAACGCGAACGGATTAAGAAAAGGATCTACGGAACGAGAGACGAAGCCAGAAGCGATATTTTTGATTATATCGAAATGTTTTATAACAGTAAGCGTCGGCATGGTTCGAGCGAGCAGATGCCACCGGCTGAATATGAAAACCTATATTATCAACGGCTCAGAAGTGTCTGGATTATCCGTGGTGATTCACATAAAGTCACTAAATTTATTACAAAACAGTTAGTTAGGCAATGAAATCTGTCTCTTTTGCCTGTAAGACCTGTAAGACCTGTAAGACCTGTAAGACCTGTAAGACCTGTAAGACCTGTAAGAAATGCTCTGTTATGTCCCTTGAAAAAGCCGCTGTGGTTGATAGTGGTAATTGGGATGTTAGCTCATAGCGGCGTGTAGTTCCAAGCGTCAGACACGTACTGACTCAACTTGAAAGCTATGATGTAGCCCCGTCTCTAAACAATCCCAAAAACTTTTAGTGAAGCGCATTTTAGCCCGATGCTCCCGTTCTGTCGCCGTCGCGAGACGCCGCAGGGGATAAACAGGTTTATGGTGGTCACGGTACTTGTAGACCATATGCAAGCTCTGCCAGCGGTTCGGCCTCGCTCCCCTTGAGTACATGGTCATCCTGATAAGCCTCACTAACTGACATAACCCTGATGAAGTCGCCAGAGGCTCCGCTTGTCTGTACCACCAACGGGGCTTATATGATGCTATTGCTTGCCGTCTGGACTGCCTGAAAAGTAGGCTATACCATTGATGGTCAGAGTTGATATGGAGGTGAAAGCGTGAGCACCAGAAGAGAGATAAAGGACGGGGCATTATTTGACGTACTCGACAGGGGAATAGTTTACACCGAGGTACTCGGCTGGATTGATATGGGGCATGCCCGTGGTAATGACGTGGCCGAGCTTAGACGTCAATTCGTTGAGGGGGAGCGTAGCGGTAAGCCGTCTTATGTAGTCATGTATCGGCAGGATATGGGCATCATTAAGTTCGCATCGCGGCTTGGTGTCGGGAAGTTCTCTCGCTGGGAAATTAAGTGTGGCCGGAGCACCGAAGACATTAACAGAATCATGCTGGCAATGATGATGAACACTGCATCCAGATTCGAGGGGCTGCAAAGCTTACGGTCATTCTCTTGGTATACGGACAGTGGCTTTAGTGGCGAAGATTTGGTTTCTGATCTGTTCGGATTCTATCGGGCTATAATTCCGGGTCGGTATGGTTATCGTGTCAAGCCTGTGAGTTATGAATCAGCCGTCTGCCGCTGGGATTACTACGGCGCTATAGGTTCCCATAAAAATCGAGGGTTCCGTCCGATTCTGTTTCCTGATCCAGAAGATCCATGTGTGCGGCATCAGGCGTATATGGTGAATCTTCCGCATTTTATGGCATGGCTTAGGCCGTGGGACGATTTCACATCCGGGGTGGTTAAAGTCATTACAAATGATGGTGCATCGCTCTCATTCATGGGGGCTAAGCAATGACAACCCTGTTAAAAGTAGTGAAGTGGTGTGTGCTGTTGGCTGTCACCGTGCTTATTCTAGTATGGTTATTTGTCTGGCTCGTTGCATCTGGCTCTGATGAAACAACTGTCTACAAAGAAAATGATTTCTTCAATTACCACACTCTAACAGACAAGGACATTGAAAACGCCCCGCGTATAACGGACGACTTCAATTTCGAGTCACACCCCGGCGATGGTTATGCGCCTTCAAATAGTATTATCTTCAAGGGAGCAACCGGGACTGAACCGTTGCGCTCTTACCTTGAAAAGCTGGGCTACACCAAGGAAAAGCGTAGCTTAGGGGAAAGGGAAATATGGTCAAAACCTGATCAGTTGAATGGGGATCTTTTCTATCTGTACTTTAATGCCGCAACGGGTGAAGTCGAGCTGACAAAGGTTATGAATCACTGAACCTCCCCGTCTTGAAAAATTCACGCTTATGGTTGCCCCTCACTCAACGATTTAGGTTTCAACTTTTCCCGTGCGCCTCTCCCAGCCGAAGGCTGGGTGGGCTGTATATCGATTTGCCTTTCTCTGTGGCTTTATGACCCTGTTTCGCGTTCTGACCGCGAGGCTGTGGGTTAGGGTCAATTAGCAACGTGAGGGCATCCCCATGAAGAAGCGTTTTTCCGACGAACAGATTATCAGTATCCTCCGCGAGGCCGAAGCCGGGGTTTCTGCCCGGGAACTCTGCCGTAAGCATGCTATTTTCAGACGCTACTTTCCACACCTGGCGCAAGAAGTTTGGTGTTATTTAAATGGCTGAATTAAAAGGATTAAGTCACTTGAAGAGAAGCGCGCCCGCCTCAAGAAGCTGCTCGCCGAAGCCATGCTGGATAAAGAGGTACTACAGGTGGCTCTGGGCCGAAAGTACTGACGACAGGCCAGAAGCGGGAAGCCGTGGTGTTGATGTGTGATGCGACCGGTCTGTCGCAACGGCGTGCTTGCAGTCTGACAGGCCCTGTCGACCAGCCGTTATGAGACTCAGCGTCCCGCCGCTGATGCACATTTATCAGGGCGTATTACTGAGCTGGCGCCTGAACGCAGGCGTTTTGGTTACCGGCGCATCTGGCAGTTATTGCGTCGGGAGGGCTTTTACGTCAACCACAAGCGGGTATACCGCATTTACCACCTTAACGGCCTGAGTGTGAAGCGCAGACGACGTCGTAAAGGGCTGGCGACTGAGCGGCTTCCGCTTCTGCGCCCGGATGCACTGAACCTGACATGGTCGATGGATTTTGTCCTGAATGCACTTGCCAGCGACCGTCAGATTAAGCGCCTGACTTATATGGATGATTTCACGAAGGAGTGCCTGGCGAGCACCGCCGCTTTCGGTATTTCCGGCGTTCCGGTCACTCGTATTCTGGACAGCATAGCGATCTTCCGTGGCTATCCGGCGACGATAAGAACCGATCAGGGTCCGGAATTTACCTGTCGCGCGTTCGAGCAATGGGCCTTTGAGCATGGTATGGAGCTTCGACTTATCCAGCCGGGTAAACCAACGCAGAACGGATTTATTAAGAGTATTAACGGACGCTTTCGCGATGAGTGTCTGAATGAACACTGGTTCAGCGATATTCTTCATGCCCGGAAAACGATTAATGACTGGCGGCAGGATTATAACGAGTGTCGTCCCCATTCATCACTGGATTACCAGACACCAGCTGAATTCGCTACGGACTGGCGAAACGGGAAATGTGAAGAAAAACCTACCGACATTACTAACTGAATGTTGTATCTAATCTTGGGGGCAGGTCAGTAACAATAAGAATTGATTAGAGAAGCTCTGCTGATTTATCAGCAGAGCTTGACCTTCAGTGATGGTCGTGTCGGGTGGAGAGCTTCTGCAACACCGTCAGTTGCGCAACTGCTTCTTGCATGGCATCCATACCTGCGGTCAAGGCATGCAGGCTGCTTAGATGTGTAGCGATACTTTCCCGCTCATCATTGGTTTTACTGCTCATGGTCGCAATCGTATCAGCTGCGGAAATAGAGTGCTGTGCCATGTTGCTGGCCGTTTCCACGGTATTGTTCGCCACGTTGCGGATGCGAGAAATCGTGGTGACCGCCTGATTAATGTTTGCGGCGGTGGCATCCGCCTGTTCTTTTGAGGAACGTGCCAACCGCCGCACCTCGCTTGCAACAACGGCAAAACCACGCCCGGCATCGCCAGCCCGCGCTGCTTCTACAGCGGCATTGAGCGCCAGCAAGTTAGTCTGGAATGCAATGTTACTGATACCACTGGTAATTTCATTAATACCTGCAGATATTTTCTCCAGATCGTCCAGCCCTTCAACTAAACGGTTCTGTGCCTGCTGGCTTTGGATAGCAATATCGCTGATAGAGCGAATACTGTTTTCCGCCATCCCCAGGGTTTCATTCTGCGTCTGGGTCGCCGCTTCGAGCATCGGTAATGCCGTCATTAGCGGACCCAGTTTCTGTTGATAAGCAACCACGCGAGAAATTACGCCACTCTGGAAATCATTCAGCGCTTCCCAGCGACGAAGCGCGCGCTGGGCATAGTGTCCCGCATAGCTGGCATATTCCACCGGGAAATTCGTCATTGCTTTCACATCATGGTTGAAAAAAACCAATGCGGATAACGTCTGGTTAATTGGCACCCCAAGAATTTCCCCAAAGCTGGAAAATCCTGCAGCTGGTAAGCCTTTAAAAAAGTGTGCGTTATGCAGATGGGACTCACTGCCCAGACGACGCAGAATACAGTCGTTCATCAGGACGGCCGCAGGTTTACCAAGCCCCGTAATGAAATGATTCCAGTCCTGTTGTGTTGCCTGTTTAAAATCAGTTTCTTCGAGCAAATGCAGGCGATCACCAAATTCAAGGTCGCAAAAAAAGTGCACACCGTTACTGTCAATGGTCGCGACAGAGCGAATGAAGTATTCATCTCCTACTTTCACGCCGAAGGTGAGCCCTTTAAGTTTTTCGGTTAAATGTTGCTCATTACAGCGTAAATGTTCCGCCAGCGCGCTCGTAAAATGAACCTGCTGACCCTGTTCGTTAAATACGGATGTGACGGTACGGGCGACCGGATCCGCCTGAGCAATCAACCAGCTTTTATTGCACGGTTTAAAATTCTGGCTTTTGAAAGGAGCGAATGATTTCCCTCTCGACATGGTGCAAAAGACAATCACTGCTTTTCCCTGCATCACCTCACCGCCCACGCTTATCCATGTACCATCGAAAGCGAGTTTTCCTCCTGCCGAACCGCCAATAGCAAGGCAGGGGAAACGACCGCAGTTATACCAGGCCTGCATCAAAAAGCCTTCTGATGCAGAAAGCCCGTCACAGTAAACCATAGCGAAAGTTTTCTCTGAGGAGAGCGGCATACGCACCTGCAGCCTTTCGAGCTCTAGCTGAATCGCTTTGATTCGATCCGGAGCGGTATGCATATCTTTCACATGTAAATCAACGATATGTACTTCGTGCTGTGCAACCAGTGAGTCGGGCAGGAACAGCCAGCTGCCCTGTTGCCCCGCGCCGTCACAATAAGTCGTTTCGCGGCCGCTGCTACTCAACGCGCCACTGGAAGAAAGGGTGATTACGGTTAAGTCGGGAGAGGATAATTGCTGCCATGCCCGGCTGACGTTTGGATAATCGGCATTAGGCGGAACAAATGTCATCAGGATCCCACGGGATTTATTACTTAAGCCTGCCGCCGATAACGTTCTGGGCATATTTCGGCAATCATAAATGCCATTCGCTGGCTGGGAACGACTCCGGCGCAATGCTGCGGCTAACAAGCTTTTTATCGACATAGATGACATATCCTCACCATTTTTGAAAAACTAAATTTTTTACAGAATCTAAAGTTAGGACGAATTTATGAGGCTATATATTCTGCTTTCATTACATACTTCAAACTAAGCGTCAGATACAATTTAGAAACATTGCTTTGATTACTTATTTCTTATCGCCTTGGCGGGCTAAATGTTTAATTATTTTTATCGGCAGATAGGCGCGGCAATTATTAAAATAGTCAAAATAATCAATATATAACGACGCATAGCAGACTATCGATATATCATCCAGTAAAAAATATATACCAATTATGTGATACGTCTCAAAATATGGGCGTAACTATCCATGGAATCAAGGCTATATATTTCCAGACCTGACTGTTTCTTAGTTTTACCTTAAGATAACTGTTTACTTTGAACACTCGGCCCTGAAATCCTGCGCCATTCAGAAATAGAAGGTCACGTTTAATATCAACAAAACGGACCTTGCAGATCTCAAATCAATCCCATCCAATATAATGAAAGTGTGTGAAAAGCAGCTCAACAGTAAAAAGCAGATAAAACAGAGAAAGAAATACACAGACTGCTAAGAAAGTTTGGCGAAGCAGGCGCTCTTGAACTCCTCTGGCATGGGGAATATGCTAATGGCACGCCGCCACTGGACGAAAAAAACAGTTAAAAAAACAACACCTTCCTTGTAAAAGGCTCTCACGCTCCAAAGCCAGGATTATTTCGCGAAGTTAAATTTATCTCTTGCCCTGCGGAGTTTATCTTCCCCGCGCCCGTCACACTTCTGCGTGGTGGTGACGCTGGCGTGACCCATTGCATCCTTGGCCGTAATTAAGTCCTCACCATTATCGAGCAGCGCCGTTGCGAAGGTTCTTCTGAGATCATGGGGCGCGCACTTGTCGAGATCGGCCTCTTACTGACGCGTCTGCAGAATATGCTACACCGCCTGGTCGGTGAGACGGTCGTTCGTGACTCAGTCATGCCGACGGATGCCTGTGAACAGTGGGCCGGGATGTTCGCCACGAATCTGATCGGTCTACAACATTAATCGTTGTCAGGCTCCGGCCGGCACATAGGCCAGTTTTCCTTATTACCTTTGCCAGGCACTTTTAATGCATGCTCACCGGGGAGGGTATCTTCATAGCTCAGCGCCACCGCCTCTGATCGGCGCTGGCCGCAGCCAGGAATCACCGCCAGCAATGCTGCATCCCTGCCGCCTTTGCTGCTGCCGTCGGCTTCACACATAGCGCATAATCTCCATACTATAGATAGTAATGGTTACAAATAGAGATTTTCTCCAGATAATACGGGTAGTTACGATTGGTCAGGTAGTACCGCAAACATAAAAAACAAGCTTGAGTTACCAAATGACGTTAGAGCAGCCTTGAGAAAGCAGGAAGGATGGAAAATAAAATGATTATTGGAAATGCATTGGAAATTGGTATTCAATTAGAATCAATTATTGAATTGAGTTCCCCAAGTGGCCTTTTTAATTTTATTATTGATGATCGGTTAATTCCTGGGAAGGGAATAGTCACCGATCTATATGTTGTGATTTCCTCGCTAAAGGATAGTTTGAATAATAAATTAGCTGATGGTGTCATTGATATAGGGGAAATACCATTGGATGATTTGGATTTTTCAAACGGAGCCCCGGATAATGTGCTTTGGCTTGATGTAAGTGAATTATCAGATTACGGCTGTGTTTTTTGGTTGGGATTTGATAGGGAATTCGAACGTTTGTTTTATTCAACTGATTTTGAAAAAAACAATTCAGGAAAAAATATATCCAAAGGGTACAATAGAAAAACTGATTAATAGTTTACCAGATGCTAAAGATTTTATAATTAGAAGAATTAATAAAGAAGTAACGATTACTGATGTTACTGTTTAGCTATTAAAAATAAGAGTCTTAACCCGCTCGCGTTGGTTAACACACCCTGATAGGCCCGCAGGCTTGAAACCATAGAAAAAGTAGAGCAGCAAAAAATAATAGACTAAGCAAAAAATAATCTTCGGGGTTTTATTCAGGCTCCGGCAGGCCTGACGAATACTGAGTCCGAATGCTGTTATCAGATACGTTACCAGTTTACGCTTCAAGACTGGTTTTAGCGCTTTTTTCGATAACGTCTTTCAGTGCCCGGTTCTCCTCTTCAAGATGCTTTATCTTTTTAATATCAGAAGCTTCCATTCCATCGCGTTTAGATTTCCAGTTGCAGTAGGTGGCCTAAGAGTTACCAACCTCCCGGCAGGCATCTTTTACAATCCGTCCGACTTCTACCGACTTAATCACGGTGATGCTGGCCTGCCCCCGGGATTAGATACAACCTTCAGTTAGTAATATCGGTTGGTTTTTCTTCATATT
>NZ_JBCIVK010000018.1:0-7131 GCF_039409795.1 Kosakonia sp. PSU_27
GGCAGGGTACGTTACCGCACGTTCCGACACGCGATCTTCCTCACAAAATTCAATCTATTGGCTATGATGAGTGTCTGGAAAAAACATACCTGACTGACAACGCCAATGAACACACCGAACCAGGGCCTCAGCCCGGCGCTGATTGCGCTGATGTCCGTTGCCACCGGCCTCGCCGTCGCCAGCAACTACTATGCACAACCGCTCCTCGATACCATCGCCCACGCCTTTTCGCTCACGCCCAACCAGGCCGGATTTATTGTTACCGCCGCCCAGCTTGGCTACGCCGCCGGGCTGTTATTTCTCGTGCCGCTTGGCGATATGTTCGAACGACGTTCGCTGATCGTACTGATGACACTGCTGTCGGCAGGCGGCATGCTGATCACCGCCAGTAGTTCGTCGCTCGGTCTGATGATCCTCGGCACGGCGCTGACCGGGCTGTTTTCCGTGGTGGCACAAATTCTCGTACCGCTGGCCGCCACGCTGGCAACCCCGGACAAACGCGGCAAAGTGGTGGGCACGATCATGAGCGGTCTGCTGCTCGGCATTTTGCTGGCGCGCACCGTTGCCGGATTACTGGCAAGCCTCGGCGGCTGGCGCACGGTTTACTGGGTCGCCAGCATATTAATGGTGCTGATGGCGCTGGCGCTGTGGCGCGGGCTGCCGAAAATCAAGCAAGATAATCACCTTAATTATCTGCAACTGCTTGGCTCGATATTTGGCCTGTTTGCCGGTGACAAACTGTTACGTACCCGGGCAATGCTTGGCTGCCTGAGCTTTGCGAACTTCAGCATTTTGTGGACGTCAATGGCGTTCCTGCTGGCCTCACCGCCGTTTCAGTTCTCAGAGGCGACGATCGGCCTGTTTGGCCTGGTGGGCGCCGCAGGCGCACTTGGCGCACGGCAGGCCGGTGGGCTGGCGGATCGGGGTCACTCCCATCTCACCACCACCGGCGGCCTGATCCTGTTGCTGCTCTCGTGGGTGGCTATCTGGCTTGGACACAGCTCGGTTATCGCCTTGATTATTGGCATTATCGTGCTGGATCTCACCGTGCAGGGGGTGCATATCACCAACCAGACGGTTATCTATCGCGTAAAACCGGACGCGCGAAACCGCCTGACCGCCGGGTATATGACCAGCTATTTTATTGGCGGCGCGGCGGGCTCGCTGATCTCCGCTTCCGCATGGCAACACGCCGGCTGGACAGGGGTTTGCCTGGCGGGTAGCGTTCTGGCACTGCTGAATCTGCTGGTTTGGTGGCGAGGATTTCACCGCCAGGAGGCGGCAATCTAAGCACTCCCCCACGTTTGCACGTTTCGGAGGAACACCGGGGTGTTAACGAGTCCCTCAGTCTGTTAAGGTTATGGGACTTGTTTATCCCGGTTATATTAACGTGGGTGATATATAACAAACATTATGGATATGGATAGTTCAGTAACCGCAACAAAGAGCACGTCTGACCAGAGCGCGACATTTCTGGAGGGTATCAAAGACAGCCTTCCCATCGTTTTGAGTTACGTCCCCGTCGCGTTTGCCTTTGGCATGAATGCCACCAAACTCGGTTTTACCCCACTCGAAAGCGTTTTCTTCTCCTGCATTATTTATGCGGGTGCCAGCCAGTTCGTCATCACCACCATGCTTGCCGCGGGTAGCGCATTATGGGTTGCCGCGCTGACTGTGATGGCCATGGATGTTCGCCACGTGCTTTATGGCCCGTCGCTGCGCAGCCGTATTCTGCAACCACTCAAAAACCGCAAAACGGCCGTCTGGGCTTTTGGCCTGACGGATGAGGTATTTGCCGCCGCCACCGCGAAGCTGGTGCGAGATAACCGTCGCTGGAGCGAAAACTGGATGATAGGCATCGCCTTATTTTCCTGGCTTTCATGGGTGGCGGGCACGGTGCTGGGTGCGTTTTCCGGCGACGGACTGCTCAATGGTTACCCGGCGGTGGAATCGGCGTTAGGGTTTATGTTGCCCGCGCTGTTTATGAGTTTCCTGCTGGCCTCGTTCCAGCGTCGCCAGATAAGTGCCGTGACGGCGGCGCTGCTCGGCGCACTGGCGGGCGTCACGCTGTTTTCCATTCCTGCCGCGATTCTGGCGGGGATTTTCGCCGGTTGCCTGGCCGCGCTGGTACAGGCGTTTTATCAAGGAGCATCGGATGCGCAATGAGGTGCTGCTGCTCGGCCTGCTGGTGGGCTGCGTCAATTTTTTATTCCGTTATCTGCCGTTGCGTATCCGCGCCGGACAGTCGCGCCCGGCGAAACGCGGCGTGAGCGGTGTGTTTTTGGACACCATCGGCATTGCGTCCATCTGCGCGCTGCTGGTGGTTTCCTGCGTGCCGGAAATCGCCGCCGACAGCCGCCGTTTGCTGCCGACACTTGCCGGTTTCGCGGTGCTCGGCGTGAGTTTCTGGAAAACACGCAGCATTATTCTCCCCACGCTACTGAGCGCTTTCGCGTACGGAATCGTCTGGAAACTCCTGGCAGATGCATAGATAAGGCAAATTTATTACTACAAATAATACATTTACTTTATTTGTCACTGTCGTTACTATATCGACTGCAATTAATGAGGTTATACCCAAATGGATAGTTCGTTTACGCCCATTGAACAAATGCTTAAGTTTCGCGCCAGCCGCTATGAAGATTTCCCGTTTCAGGAAATTCTGTTAACCCGCCTGTGTATGCATATGCAGGGCAAGTTGCTGGAAAACCGCAATAAGATGCTGAAAGCGCAGGGCATTAACGAGACATTGTTTATGGCGCTGATTACCCTGGAATCCCAGGAAAATCACAGTATTCAGCCTTCTGAGCTGAGTAGCGCGCTGGGATCATCCCGTACCAATGCGACACGCATCGCTGATGAGCTGGAAAAGCGCGGCTGGATTGAGCGTCGCGAAAGCGATAACGATCGTCGCTGTCTGCACCTGCAACTGACCGAGAAAGGTCACGAGTTCCTGCGCCAGGTTCTGCCCCCGCAGCATAACTGCCTGCATCAACTCTGGTCTTCGCTGAGCGTTGGCGAGAAAGATCAGCTTGAGCATATCACCCGAAAACTCCTGACGCGTCTCGACCAGATGGAAGAGGACGACGTCATTCTCGAGGCGTTGCGCTAACGCGATAAGACGCTCGAATATCCAGGATATAAGAATACTGAAAAGCCAGTATCTACTGGCTTTTTTGGCAAAAACAGGCCGGCGTTTGCCGGGATGAAAATAAGAAGATCGTGGAGAAAAGCATGAGCGCAAATGCGGAGAGTCAAACCCCGCAGCAACCGGTCAAAAAGAAAGGCAAACGTAAAAACGCCCTTCTTCTGCTGACCTTGCTCTTTATTGTTATTGCCGTGGCATACGGGATTTATTGGTTTTTGGTACTGCGTCACTTCGAGGAGACCGATGACGCGTACGTGGCAGGGAACCAGGTACAAATCATGGCGCAGGTGTCCGGCAGCGTGACGAAAGTCTGGGCCGATAACACTGATTTCGTCAAACAGGGCGATGTGCTGGTAACGCTGGACGCAACTGACGCGCAGCAGGCGTTTGAAAAAGCGCAAACCGCGCTGGCAAGCAGCGTTCGCCAGACCCGCCAGTCAATCATCAACAGCAAACAGTTGCAGGCGAGCATTGAGCTGAAAAAAACCGCCCTCGCCCAGGCGCAGAGCGATTTTAACCGCCGCGTGCCGCTCGGCAGTGCCAACCTGATTGGCCGTGAAGAGCTGCAACACGCCCGTGATGCCGTGGCCAGCGCGCAAGCAGAACTGGATGTCGCCATTCAGCAGTACAACGCTAACCAGGCCATCGTGCTTGATACCCGTCTGGAAGATCAACCGGCGGTAAAACAAGCTGCGACCGAAGTTCGCAATAGCTGGCTGGCGCTGCAACGAACTAAAATCGTCAGCCCAATCACCGGCTACGTTTCCCGCCGCGCCGTGCAGCCTGGCGCACAGATCACAACGTCCACCGCGCTGATGGCTGTCGTTCCGGCCAGTAACCTGTGGGTGGATGCGAACTTTAAAGAGACGCAGCTTGCGCATATGCGTATTGGTCAGAGTGCGACCATCATCAGCGACATTTACGGCGATGAAGTGAAGTACACCGGCAAAGTGGTTGGCCTGGATATGGGCACCGGCAGTGCGTTCTCGCTGCTGCCTGCGCAAAACGCCACCGGTAACTGGATCAAAGTGGTTCAGCGTCTGCCGGTACGTATTGAGCTGGATGCAAAACAGCTCGCCGACCATCCGCTGCGTATTGGTCTGTCCACGCTGGTGAAAGTGGATACCGCCGATCGTGAAGGTCAGGTGCTGGCAAGCCAGGTGCGCACCAGCCCGGCCTATGAAAGCAACGCCCGGGAAATCAGCCTTGAGCCGGTCAACACCTTGATCGAAAACATCGTGAAAGCCAACGCCGGTTAATCTGAGGTGAGTGCAATGCAACAGAAACCGCTGGAAGGCGCGCAGCTGGTCATTATGACCATTGCGTTGTCGCTTGCGACCTTCATGCAGGTGCTGGACTCGACCATCGCTAACGTTGCTATTCCGACTATTGCCGGTAACCTTGGCTCCTCGCTGAGCCAGGGTACCTGGGTGATCACCTCATTCGGGGTGGCAAACGCCATCTCGATTCCGATCACCGGCTGGCTGGCGAAACGCGTTGGGGAAGTGAAGCTGTTTCTCTGGTCTACCGTCGCCTTCGCAATTGCCTCCTGGGCGTGCGGCGTCTCCAGCAGTCTGGGAATGCTTATATTCTTTCGCGTGATCCAGGGGATTGTCGCCGGGCCGCTGATCCCGCTGTCACAGAGTTTGTTGCTCAGCAACTATCCGCCTGCCAAGCGCTCTATCGCGCTGGCGCTGTGGTCAATGACAGTGATCGTCGCGCCGATTTGCGGGCCGATCCTCGGCGGCTATATCAGCGATAACTACCACTGGGGCTGGATCTTCTTTATCAACGTACCGATCGGTGCGCTGGTGGTGTTGCTGACGCTGCAAAGCCTGCGTGGGCGCGAAACGCGTACCGAGCAGCGGCGCATTGATGGCGTAGGGCTGGCGTTGCTGATCGTCGGTATCGGTAGCCTGCAGGTGATGCTCGACCAGGGTAAAGAGCTCGACTGGTTTAACTCGACGGAGATCATCGTGCTGACGATTGTCGCCGTAGTGTCGATAAGTTTCCTGGTGGTGTGGGAGTTAACCGACGATAACCCGATAGTCGATCTGTCGCTGTTTAAGTCACGCAACTTTACCATCGGCTGCTTGTGTATCAGCCTTGCTTATATGCTCTATTTCGGCGCGATTGTGTTGTTACCACAGTTGTTGCAGGAAGTGTATGGCTACACCGCGACCTGGGCGGGGCTGGCTTCTGCGCCGGTTGGCGTGATCCCGGTGCTGTTGTCGCCGATTATTGGCCGCTTCGCGCATAAGCTGGATATGCGCCGTCTGGTGACGTTCAGCTTTATTATGTATGCGGTGTGCTTCTACTGGCGTGCGTATACCTTCGAGCCGGGCATGGATTTCGGCGCTTCGGCGTGGCCTCAGTTCATTCAGGGTTTCGCGGTGGCGTGCTTCTTTATGCCGCTGACAACCATCACCCTTTCCGGTTTGCCACCAGAGCGACTGGCGGCGGCGTCGAGCCTGTCGAACTTCGCGCGTACGCTGGCGGGCTCGATCGGAACCTCGATCACCACGACGCTGTGGACGAACCGGGAATCGATGCATCATGCGCAGCTTACAGAGTCGGTCAATCCGTACAATCCGAACTCGCAGGAAATCTATAACCAGCTGCAGGGAATGGGCATGTCGCAGCAACAGGCTTCCGGCTGGATAGCGCAGCAGATAACCAACCAGGGGCTGATTATCTCCGCCAATGAGATTTTCTGGTTCTCTGCGGGGGTGTTCCTGATCTTGCTGGGGCTGGTGTGGTTTGCCAAACCGCCATTTGGTGCGGGCGGCGGCGGCGGTGGCGCGCATTAACCTGAAAAGCAAATCGCCTCCTGATGGAGGCGATTTTTTTAATGGCTTGTTTTACTTCTCAATGCCGAGAACTTCCAGCGTCATCACGGAAGTCACGCCGGGCGGTACAGCGCCAGGTATACCTTCCTCGCCGTAAGCCAGCTCGGTGGGAACATAAATCTTCACTCTGCCACCCACGACCAGTTTTTTTACACCAGCACGCATCACCATCGGCAGCTCGCTCACGCGCGCGGTGTTGACTTCGTTCTGTGCGAGAACCTGCCCGGAGCTGACCTTTTCATCCACTTTGAAACGAATGACATCGGTATCGCCAATAGCGGCACCCGGCCCACGTTTTTCAACCAAATAGACCACACCGTTATCCGCCCGCACCGCGCCCTTTAGCTTCGCTGCATCGGCCAGCAACTGCTGTCCTTGCTTCTTGTTACGGGTTATTTCGCGTTGCCGCGCATCGTCTACCTGCTTGTTGAGCGTACTGAGGATCTTTTCCAGCTCTGCATTCTGCATTTGCAGAGTGTTAGCGAATTTATCCTGCAAGCCCTGCAAAAAAGCCGTCGGCATAAATTTCTGCCCGATATCTTTGAGCACCTCGCTCTCAAGCTGGACTTTTGCCGCAAACCAGACACCCCAGGCATAGTTAACGCGAGCGTGTTCTGATTTGTTCGCCGCCAGTGAGAAGGCTGGCGAAGCCGCTTTCGTTGCTGCAGTTTTTGCTACGGCTGGCGTAGCCTGTGCCGCTGCGAGCTGCTGCTCCACTTGCGCTTTCTGCTCGCTACTCTGCTTCAGCTTCGCTTCCAGCTCGGCGAGTTGCTGCTGCGCCAGCGTATTCTCTTCACTGCTCTGCTTCAGCTTCGCTTCCAGCTCGGCGAGCTGCGCACTCTGCCCGGTCGTTTGCTTTGTCGCCTCAGCCAGTTGCGCATCTGCTGCTTCGCGCGTTTTATTCGCCTCAGCGAGCTGTTTTTCCAGCTCTGCCGTTTTCGCCGTTGCCAGCTGGCGTTTCTCCTCAGATGCCGCGCTCTGTTCTTTCGCTTTCGCCAGCTGTTGCTGCGCCAGCGTATTCTCTTCACTGCTCTGCTTCAGCTTCGCTTCCAGCTCGGCGAGCTGCGCACTCTGCCCGGTAGTTTGCTTTGTCGCCTCCGCCAGTTGCGCATCTGCTGCTTCGCGCGTTTTAAT
>NZ_JBCIVK010000019.1:0-4999 GCF_039409795.1 Kosakonia sp. PSU_27
TCGATCTGGTCGAATGCGCGAGCAGAACCACCGTAGGTTTTAGCCAGAACGGTAGTGATTGCAGCAGTCAGCGTTGTTTTACCATGGTCAACGTGGCCGATAGTACCGACGTTAACGTGCGGTTTTGTACGTTCAAACTTTTCTTTAGACATCGATTGTCCCTCTAAGACACGGATAAATCGGTGATATCACCACATCAACCAGGCAACATGCCCGACTCGTTGAATGCTAATAACAGAAGAGAAACCAGGGAGGAGAAGTGAAGTGGTGCTGATACCCAGAGTCGAACTGGGGACCTCACCCTTACCAAGGGTGCGCTCTACCAACTGAGCCATATCAGCACGTCTTGGAGCGGGCAGCGGGAATCGAACCCGCATCATCAGCTTGGAAGGCTGAGGTAATAGCCATTATACGATGCCCGCATCCTGAAACTCGGCTACCCAGTACTTTCTGTATTATCGGGAGAAGACACTCTCCCAAAGAGCTGATTCACTACTGACACCAACTCAGGTTACGTTTTAGCGTAACCGAAAATGGTGGTGGGGGAAGGATTCGAACCTTCGAAGTCTGTGACGGCAGATTTACAGTCTGCTCCCTTTGGCCGCTCGGGAACCCCACCGGACTTGATGGTGCCGACTACCGGAATCGAACTGGTGACCTACTGATTACAAGTCAGTTGCTCTACCTACTGAGCTAAGTCGGCATCAAGTAGCGCGCATTCTAGGGAGACAGAGGGATTGATGCAACTAAAAAATTGCACAAAACGTTCTATCGCTCACATTTTGCGCGACAAGCTGAAGAAATGCTGTAATTTCATGCAACACCGTGGAAAAAACCACCATTTTTCACGATTCATTCCCATCTATTCTCTCGCCACCCTTCTCTGCTCAATACCGGACAGACCTTTGCCAGTGCAGTTGCGTTATCGTGGTGCAAATCAAAACTCGCTCAACGCCGATTCCTCAGCGCTAGTGTGAGATCGTGAAGTGGATCACTAATTGCATCTCCGCTATCACACCCCAGCGGAGGCGTCATCATGAAGATTGTTTTGTTAAATGCAGCCACCTTGCCGGTCTATTGCCCGGAACTTGCTCAATTGCTACTGGACGCATTGCACAGCGGCGCATCCGTGGGGTATCAACGTTCGATCAGCCAACAGGAAGCTGAAAGTAGCTTTTACCGTTTACGCAGTGAACTGGAAAAAGGCGAACGACTCATCTGGATTGCGCGGGATGAACAGGGCGTTTCGGGCAGCGTCAGTTTACAACTCAACATGCAACCTGAAGCCCTTAACCGGGGAAATATCAAACTTCTGCTGGTACATCGCCGGGCCCGCCGCACAGGTGTTGGCAAGAGACTCATTGCTGAACTTGAGAGAGTAGCATGTGCTCGCCAGCGCGGTTTGCTATCGCTTGAAGTGCTGGCGGGTTCTGCCGGAGAAGCGTTCTATCGCTCACAGGGATACCGCTGCCTTGGTAAAGTGCCAGATTTTCTCTGCTCTGCAGATGGTTATTACCACCCGGCAGCCATTTATTTTAAACGCTTATTTGCTGTAAATCAGATGGTTCGTTCTATTGCCAGCTAAAGTGAAGCGCGTGATGCTTTCTACTGAAAGCATCACCTCAACGCGATTTTTCATATTATTCCCTGTCATCTGGTGTTAACCTCCTGCCCATTGATCCCACTTATTTCAATAACGTCGTGCCATAGCATTATCTATAGAGTCTCTCTCTTACTGCGCGCAGGAAGCCAACGCAGCGAGTGATAATGGCAGGCTAATAAAAGCTTATGAGTAAAAAAGAGCAAACGTTAATGACGCCTTACTTACAGTTTAATCGCAGCCAGTGGGCTGCGCTTCGCGACTCTGTCCCTATGACCTTAACCGAAGGCGAGATCGCGAGATTAAAAGGCATTAATGAAGACCTTTCTTTGGAAGAAGTTGCGGAAATATATCTTCCACTTTCCCGTTTACTCAATTTCTACATCAGTTCGAACTTACGCCGTCAGGCCGTTCTTGAACAATTTCTCGGCACTAACGGGCAGCGTATTCCTTATATCATCAGCATTGCGGGTAGCGTTGCCGTGGGCAAAAGCACCACCGCCCGCGTCTTGCAGGCACTGCTGAGCCGCTGGCCAGAGCATCGCCGTGTAGAACTCATTACGACCGATGGTTTTTTGCACCCAAACCAGGTGCTGAAAGACCGCGGCTTGATGAAGAAAAAAGGGTTTCCGCAATCTTATGATATGCACCGCCTTGTGCAGTTTGTTTCAGATATTAAATCGGGTGTGACTAACATCACCGCGCCGGTTTATTCACATCTTATTTATGATGTGATCCCCGATGGGGATAAAACGATCTCGCAACCGGATATTTTAATTCTCGAAGGGTTAAATGTTTTACAAAGCGGGATGGATTATCCACACGATCCACATCATGTGTTTGTTTCCGACTTTGTTGATTTCTCGATTTATGTGGATGCGCCAGAAGATCTCTTGCAAACCTGGTATATCAACCGTTTCCTGAAGTTCCGCGAAGGGGCATTCACCAATCCGGACTCTTATTTCCACAACTATGCCAAATTATCGGAAGCCGAAGCGATTGAGATTGCTATGTCATTGTGGAAAGAAATTAATGGCCTAAATCTTAAAGAAAACATCCTGCCAACCCGCGAGCGCGCAAGCCTGATAATGACAAAAAGCGCCAACCATGCCGTGGAACAAGTCCGACTACGCAAATAAATAAAAAAGGGAGCATGAATGCTCCCTTTTTATTATTCCGCGCTACGAAGCGATATTTCTCCACCCACCCAGGGTTTAATAACACCGTCCTGCTCAAGTAGCAAAGCACCTTGTGAATCAATCCCGCGGGAAATGCCAAAGATCTCTTTTTCACCAATAATCAACTTTACAGGACGATTAATGAAATTATCCAACGCTTCCCAGCGAGAGAGGAAAGGCGTTAACCCCTCTTGTTCAAAGTGCTGTAAGGCAGTGCGAAGTTCAATGATCAAGCGTGACGCCAGTTGGTTGCGATCAATGCACACACCAGCCTCCTGCAGATTAATCCAGCTCTGACTGATATCTTCTGCCTGTGTTTTTCGCATTACAAGATTGACGCCAGCGCCAATAACAATTTGTGCCGCATCGCCGGTTTTCCCCGTTAATTCGACGAGGATCCCCGCGAGTTTACGATCCTGTAGATAAAGATCATTTGGCCATTTGACGCGAACTTGCTCAGCGCCTAAATCGCGCAACACCTCGGCCATAACGATCCCAATGACCAGGCTCAGACCAATTGCAGCCGCCGGCCCCTGCTCAAGCCGCCAGTACATGGAAATATAGAGGTTGGCACCAAACGGAGATACCCATTTGCGCCCACGCCGCCCACGACCAGCCTGTTGATATTCGGCAACACAGGCGTCACCGGAGCGTAAGTCACTTAAGCGATCCAACAGGTACTGGTTGGTTGAATCGATCACAGGTAGCACCGCAACAGAACCCTGCGCGACCTGGCTACTGATGAAGGCTTCATCCAGTAGTTGAATAGGTTCTGGCAAGCTATAGCCTTTTCCCGGCACGGTGAAAACATCTATACCCCAGTCACGTAGCGTCTGGATATGTTTGTTGATAGCAGCACGGCTCATGCCTAAACGCTCACCAAGCTGCTCACCAGAATGGAATTCGCCATCCGCCAGAATCGAAATCAGCGTTAATGGAACGGTATTGTCTTTCACGCAATAGCCTCCACCGCATTCACCTCGCCAGAAGCTCCTATAAAGCGCACTTCCGGTTCCAGCCAGATATCAAATTTATCGCCTACACTCTGCCGAACAAAATGTGCAAGACGCACCACATCTTCGCTCGTTGCGTGCCCGGTGTTAATCAACACTAAAGCTTGTAAGTGATGGACCGCAGCGCCCCCTAATGAGGTTCCTTTCAACTGGCATTGATCGATCAACCAGCCTGCGGCCAGCTTCACTGAACCATCTTCCTGTGGGTAATGCGGAGCATGAGGAAAATGAGCAAGCAGTATGCGAGCTTGCTCAGCCGTGATCACCGGGTTTTTGAAGAAGCTGCCCGCATTCCCGTTCACTTTAGGATCCGGCAACTTGCTGGTACGCATCTGGCAAACGGAATCGAAAACTTGTTGAGGCGTTACAGTCGCGGGATCCAGACGGGTTAAATCACCGTAGGTCAGTACAGGCTGCCAGGATTTTGCCAATCGCAGCCCAACAGCAGTAATCGCATAACGGTCATGATATTCATGCTTAAAGATGCTGTCACGGTAGCCAAAGCGGCAGTCCTCTGCAGATAAACGCTGCGACTTACCGCTACTGAGTTCCATGCAATCTACATAACTGCAGACACGTTGTAACTCAACGCCATAGGCACCAATGTTCTGGATAGGAGAGGAGCCCACACAGCCTGGAATTAACGCCAGATTTTCCAGCCCCGGCATGCCTTGCTCGAGTGTGCACCGTACAAGATTATGCCAGTTCTCTCCCGCACCGACATGCAAAAGCCATGCGTCCGCCTCTTCGTGAACGTCAATTCCTTTAATACGATTGATAATGACCGTGCCGACAAAATCTTCCAGAAACAATACGTTGCTTCCTTCGCCGAGGATCAATACGGGTTGCTGGCTTTGTACTGCAGACTGCAACGCATTGAGCAGTTGCTGCGTACTTTCGACACAAACAATTTGGTGAGCCTGGCGATCAATACCAAAGGTATTCCAGGGCTTAAGGGAGAGATTCATTAGCGCTATCCTGATGCAAAAACACGGCTAGTTTACCGCATCCGCAGGATGAGCGCTTGTGCTGTTTCGCAGCGTAAATACGCAAAAAGGCCATCCGTCAGGATGGCCTCTTCACTTGTTTGATGCCTGGCAGTTCCCTACTCTCGCATGGGGAGACCCCACACTACCATCGGCGCTACGGCGTTTCACTTCTGAGTTCGGCATGGGGTCAGGTGGGACCACCGCGCTACTGCCGCCAGG
>NZ_JBCIVK010000020.1:0-1209 GCF_039409795.1 Kosakonia sp. PSU_27
GAAATCATATTTTTTCGCAGTTGCGGCAGTATTCAGGACTTTGATTCCGTTGAAGTCTGTCTGCTGAGTAACACGGTTGACCTCTTCCATACGCTGGTTAACTTCAGCCTGGATGGAGTCGATGTCAGAGGCAGAGTTGGAGCTGTTCTGTGCCTGAACGGTCAGGTCACGGATACGCTGCAGGTTGTTGTTGATTTCGCCCAGCGCGCCTTCAGCGGTCTGCGCCAGAGAGATACCGTCGTTCGCGTTACGTGCAGCAACACTCAGACCGTTGATGTTGGAGGTGAAACGGTTAGCAATCGCCTGGCCAGCGGCATCGTCTTTTGCGCTGTTGATACGCAGACCGGAAGACAGACGCTCAATAGAGGTGCCCAGAGAAGACTGAGATTTAGTCAGGTTGTTCTGAGTCATCAGCGACAGGGTGTTAGTATTAATAACAGCCATAATATTTATCCTTTAGTAATAGATGTAAGTTCCGGTATGCGCCAGCGGCTTCATCACCGTCATAAATGTTATCGACAGGATTATGGATCTCTTTAGTCCTTTTTTATTCCCGCGATAGCATACGCACGGGGAATGCATAACCAATTGATTAACAATGTAAAAATAAAACCATTCCAAGTTACTTCCTACTAAATGATAAGATTAAGAATATACTTTGAACCGTCTTTTCTCTATTGCTTTGAGAATAATTTTATTTTTTAACTTACCTAAATATTTTCACATCCTAAATTTATTGTATCCCACCTGTTTCACATATAAATCATAATAAAAAAGTACTATCCGATGAAACATCCTATCACTTGCGAACAACCATTTCTCATAGAAGAAGACATCAAAATTCCCTCGAAAATGCGTGCTTAGTTCAGACCCGAGCGTTTTAGCTGCTCCGTTGAAATCTACATTTATAAAATATCGTTAGGCAAGATACGTAATTATGACATGGCACCAATACAAAATGATTTTAACAGCACCAGAGCACATAAAATGTTTTGAGGAATCTACCGTGGCTAATCCTTTTTGCTATAGGAATAGCAAAAAGGATTAGCTCATGATGAGTAGTACTGTGAAATCGGCCTTTTATTGACCACCGGGATAGATGGAGATGTTAAGATGTATAAAAAAAGCGCCGACAAGCGACGCTTTCTGATACTACGTAATTTGCGATTAACGCAGCAGGGACAGCATGGTCTGCGGAACCTGGTTGGC
>NZ_JBCIVK010000021.1:0-740 GCF_039409795.1 Kosakonia sp. PSU_27
CGTGGTATCACCATCAACACGTCTCACGTTGAATATGACACCCCGACTCGCCACTACGCACACGTAGACTGCCCGGGCCACGCCGACTATGTTAAAAACATGATCACCGGTGCTGCGCAGATGGACGGCGCGATCCTGGTTGTTGCTGCGACTGACGGCCCGATGCCGCAGACCCGTGAGCACATCCTGCTGGGTCGTCAGGTAGGCGTTCCGTACATCATCGTGTTCCTGAACAAATGTGACATGGTTGATGACGAAGAGCTGCTGGAACTGGTAGAGATGGAAGTTCGTGAACTGCTGTCTCAGTACGATTTCCCGGGCGACGACACGCCGATCGTTCGTGGTTCTGCTCTGAAAGCGCTGGAAGGCGAAGCAGAGTGGGAAGCGAAAATCATCGAACTGGCTGGCTTCCTGGATTCCTACATTCCGGAACCAGAGCGTGCGATTGACAAGCCGTTCCTGCTGCCGATCGAAGACGTATTCTCCATCTCCGGTCGTGGTACCGTTGTTACCGGTCGTGTAGAGCGCGGTATCATCAAAGTGGGTGAAGAAGTTGAAATCGTTGGTATCAAAGACACCGCGAAATCGACCTGTACCGGCGTTGAAATGTTCCGCAAACTGCTGGACGAAGGCCGTGCTGGTGAGAACGTAGGTGTTCTGCTGCGTGGTATCAAACGTGAAGAAATCGAACGTGGTCAGGTACTGGCTAAGCCGGGTTCCATCAAGCCGCACACCAAATT
>NZ_JBCIVK010000022.1:0-515 GCF_039409795.1 Kosakonia sp. PSU_27
CGAGTCTTAACTGGGCGTTAAGTTGCAGGGTATAGACCCGAAACCCGGTGATCTAGCCATGGGCAGGTTGAAGGTTGGGTAACACTAACTGGAGGACCGAACCGACTAATGTTGAAAAATTAGCGGATGACTTGTGGCTGGGGGTGAAAGGCCAATCAAACCGGGAGATAGCTGGTTCTCCCCGAAAGCTATTTAGGTAGCGCCTCGTGAATTCATCTCCGGGGGTAGAGCACTGTTTCGGCTAGGGGGCCATCCCGGCTTACCAACCCGATGCAAACTACGAATACCGGAGAATGTTATCACGGGAGACACACGGCGGGTGCTAACGTCCGTCGTGAAGAGGGAAACAACCCAGACCGCCAGCTAAGGTCCCAAAGTCATGGTTAAGTGGGAAACGATGTGGGAAGGCCCAGACAGCCAGGATGTTGGCTTAGAAGCAGCCATCATTTAAAGAAAGCGTAATAGCTCACTGGTCGAGTCGGCCTGCGCGGAAGATGTAACGGGGCTAAACCATG
>NZ_JBCIVK010000023.1:0-508 GCF_039409795.1 Kosakonia sp. PSU_27
TTCCTCCCCGCTGAAAGTACTTTACAACCCGAAGGCCTTCTTCATACACGCGGCATGGCTGCATCAGGCTTGCGCCCATTGTGCAATATTCCCCACTGCTGCCTCCCGTAGGAGTCTGGACCGTGTCTCAGTTCCAGTGTGGCTGGTCATCCTCTCAGACCAGCTAGGGATCGTCGCCTAGGTGAGCCGTTACCCCACCTACTAGCTAATCCCATCTGGGCACATCTGATGGCAAGAGGCCCGAAGGTCCCCCTCTTTGGTCTTGCGACGTTATGCGGTATTAGCTACCGTTTCCAGTAGTTATCCCCCTCCATCAGGCAGTTTCCCAGACATTACTCACCCGTCCGCCACTCGTCACCCGAGAGCAAGCTCTCTGTGCTACCGTTCGACTTGCATGTGTTAGGCCTGCCGCCAGCGTTCAATCTGAGCCATGATCAAACTCTTCAATTTAAAAGTTTGATGCTCAATGAATTAAACTTCGTAATGAATTACGTGTTCACTCGTTGAG